>JBOFBL010000038.1:0-35060 GCA_051645545.1 Casimicrobium sp.
GGCGGGTCCGTTGCGCGGCTACTTCACCAGCGGCACGCCAACGGCCGATGCCAACGGCGACGCCAACAACGACAACAACGGTCTGGCACCGGCGGGCGGCAACTACGTGGGCTTGGGCGTCACCTCTGGCACGATCGCCTTAGGCGGCGCGACCGCTGAGCCGACCAACGACAACACCGAAGCGGGCACCGTCGGTGGCAACACGTACAACGCCACCAACAGCAACGGCACCGCGGCACCGGACAATCAAACGAACATGTCGCTCGACTTCGGCTTCCACAAGATCTCGATCGGTAACCGCGTCTGGTTTGACAGCGGCGCAGGCGCCAACACCAACAACGGTGTATTGGACGCAGGCGAGAACGGCGCCAACGGCATCACGGTAGAGCTGCGCGACGCCAGCAACAACCTGATTGCCACCGCGATCACCGCCAATGTCGGCGGTGTTGACGGCAGCTACATGTTCATGACCGACACCGCAGGCAATCCGTTGCTCGCGAACGGCACCGACACGCGTCAATTCCGCGTCGTGATCCCAACGCCACCGACCGGTGCCGTGTCTTCGACCCCGACCGAGACGAGCCTCACGGCAGCCGGTGACAACAAAGACCACGGCGCACCCGGCAGCGGCACGGCTATTCAGTCGCCGCTCTTCACAGTCACGCCCGGCGCGACTACGAACGCACAAACGGTCGCCAACGCCACGGCCACCACCGATCAACCCCAGCTCGACTTCGGCTTCGTGCCGCAGTACAGCCTCGGTAACCGCGTCTGGCTCGACACCAACGGCGACGGCATCCGGCAGGCCACCGAGCTCGGCAAAGACGGCGTCGTCGTGAACCTGCTCAACGGCAGCGGCCAGCCGCTCTACCGCACCCCTGACGGCGCAGTCACCACCGTCGCCGCAGGCAACACCCCGATCACCACGACCACCGCAGGCGGCGGCTACTACCGCTTCGACGGTCTGCCCCCGGGCGACTACGTCGTGCAGATTGCACCGGTGAACTTCCAGCCGGGCGGCATGCTCTACAGCGCGAGCACCAGCGCACCGCTGCCGATCTCGCCCACCAACGCGGGTGGTGCCGACGGTATCGACAACAACAGCAACGGCGCAAGCGATCCGACCCCGGCCACCAACGGCATCCGCAGTGGCGCGGTCACTCTCGGCAACGGCACCGGCAGCGAAGAGCCCGTCAGCGAAACTGACTTAAGCGCGACCGGTCAAGGTTCGTCCGACAACCGCGCCGACATGACCGTTGACTTCGGCTTCGTGCCCATCACCTTCGCGCTTGGCAACATCGTGTTCGTCGACACCAACAACAACGGCATCAAAGAGGCCAGTGAAGTAGGTATCGGCGCGGGCGTCACGGTCAATCTCTATGCCGACGCGAATAGCGACGGCGTGCCCGATGGTGCCGCGGTGCAAACCACGACTACCAACGGCGACGGCCAATACCTCTTCAGCGGCCTGCCCGAAGGCAAGTACATCGTCGAGATCACTGGCGCACCGCTCGCAGGCTACACCTCGTCGACCGGCATCAACGGCAGCACTACCGGGCCGTATGAGCCGGGCAGCACCGACTTCACCGCCGCCGGCAACAACCGCGATCACGGTCGCAACGTAAGCCCTGGGGTGATTCGCAGTGGCACCATCATGCTCGGTGCCGCTGCACCGACCGGCGAAGAGAGCGATCTCACCGTCACCGACCCGAACAACCTGGCCGACAACCGTCGCAACCTCACGGTTGACTTCGGCGTGTTCCGTCCAGCCAGCGTTGGCACTGTCGTCTTCATTGACAACGGTACCGGCGGTGGTGTCTCCGGTGATGGCGTGAAGCAAGCCAACGAGTCCGGCATCCCCGGCGTCACCGTGCGCCTGCTCGACGGCAGCGGCAACCCCGTGGACGGCGACCCCGTCACCCCGGGCGTGCAACCGATCACCACGGTGACCGGGCCGAACGGCGAATACAGCATCACCAACCTGATCCCCGGCACGTACCAAGTGGAATTCGTCTTCCCGGTCGGCTCGACGGTGACCACCACGGTCAACCCACCGGGCTCGGGCACCCCAACCGTGGGCCCCGACAGCAACCGCAACGAGATGAACCCGGGCACGCGCCGCACGCCGGTGGTCACGCTCAATCCGGGCGACAACAACCCGAACCTAGACAGCGGCGTGCTCGCGTTTAGTTCGATCCCGCTGTCGATCCCGACGTTGAGCGAGGCGCTGCGCAACGCGCTGGTGGTGTTGCTGATGCTCGCCGCAGCGACGAGCTTCGCGCGTCGGCGCATGCGATAGAACATCTTAGACGCCGCAGCGCGTCCTCTGAGCTAAAAAAGACCCGCCCTGGCGGGTCTTTTTTTGGAACGTTAGTCAGTAGCTGTGAACGGCGAGGTACCCACAATAATCGCGTTGGTAACTCCCGTTTGCGTCGCACATGGCACCTTGCCGTTCACAGGTTCTCTATCGAATGGTTAGCTTTTGTTGAATAAGCAGCGCGCAATGATTGCGCCTAGTAGCGCGCCGAGAAGTTGCGCGCCAATAAACATCGGCACGTTCGCGGGCGTAATGCCCGCGAACGAATCGCTCATTGATCGTGCGATGGTGATGGCCGGGTTTGCGAACGACGTCGATGAGGTGAACCAGTAACCGGCAGTGATCGCCGCAGGCACGGTGATTGCACACGCAGCGGCGTTGCGTTTGATCGTCGCAAGGATGGTGAAGATCAACACGAAGGTCGCAACGACTTCGCCGATGCCTTCGCCAGTGGTTGAGCGCAGCTTCGTCGAAGTTTGCAGCAGAGATTGATTGAACATCGCATGCGCGAGCGCCGTGCCCGCGATCATGGCAACGATTTGCGTCGGCATGAAGAGCGCGAAATCTCGCCACGACAATTCGCGGCGTAGAGCGAAGATCAAACTCACTGCTGGATTGAAATGCGCGCCGGAGATCGGCCCGAGCGTGTAGATCAACACGCCGAGTAGGGCGACCGTCGCTGCGGTGTTGCCGATTAGCGTGACCGCTGCGTTACCCGCAGCAAGTTTCTCCGCAAGGATGCCGCTGCCGATCACCACGCACGCGAGCAACAAAGAGCCCAACGCCTCGGCCGCAAGGCGTTTGCCAAGCGACGCACTCATGCGTTCGCGATGTGTTCTTGTGAGCCAATCGCTTTCACTTCGTGATGCAAACTCATTGCATCGAGCGAATCGATTGGAAGCGAAGTAAACAATCGAATGCGCGCGGCGATTTGGTTGAACACTTTGCGAAACGCTGCACGCTTCTCATCGTCGGTACCTTCTACGGCGGCTGGGTCTTCATAGCCCCAATGTGCAGTCGCCGGATGGCCAGGCCAGTAGGGACAAGTTTCACCCGCGGCGTTGTCGCATACCGTGATGATGAAGTCCATTTCGGGCGCAGCGGCGCCTGCGAACTCATCCCACGATTTGCTTCGCAGTTGCGGGATGTCGTAACCCGTCGGCGCAATCAGTTCGACCGCGAATGGGTTGATCTTCCCGGTGGGGAACGAACCGGCGCTAAAGCCTTTGAAGCGACCGCCACCCATCGTGGTGACGAGTGCCTCGCTCATCACGCTGCGCGCGGAATTGCCAGTGCAGAGAAAAAGTACGTTGTAGGTTTTCATGGTTGTGACTTCGTTCGCGGGTAACGCGGAAAAGGTACCGTTATGCTGTGGGAGCGCGCTTGCGCGCGAATGGCGGCTATGCATACGCGCATGTGTCGATAAGCTGTTTCGTGCGCAAGCGCGCTCCCACAGTTCAGTCGTATTTGGTGTCTCTGAGTGATCGTGCGGAGTATCCTGCGCTACCTAATGCAGAAACATTGCCAAGTGGCAACGATAAAAATGTTTAGCAGCACGCAACACGCTCGCCCGCCGCGGTCTTTGTCGCGGGCGTTCCGCACGACACACCACAGCTCGCGCTCGCTGCGGGTTTTGCCTCTAGGGTATTCGCGTCGGGCACGCAACACGCAGTAGCGCTCGTATCGCGCTCGCCGTTGTACGTCTCGACTTCACCCATCGTGTGATACATCTCCCAAGGCAAACCTTGCGGATCGCGCACCCAGTGTTTGCTGCTCTTTGCGTAACAACACTGCGTCGCGCCTTCGTCGAAAAGCGCGAGTTCCGCCGTTGCGTGTAGGCGTTGCATCGCTGCGAGTTCTTCCTGCGTATCGGCCTGAAAGCCGAAATGATTTAAGCCAGCCTTCGAGCCGCGCTTTGAGATTGCGAAATTCACTCGCGGATCTTCAAGCATCCATTTAGCGTAATCGGATTTTTCAACGGATGGTTGTGCGCCGAAGAGCGCGCTGTAGAAGCGTGTGCTCGCCGCAAGATCGTCAACAGAGACGTGAACGTGAAAGCGTTTCATTGGGGAATCCTTTGCAAAGTGTGGACGATTGAAATCGACGCGCTTAGCCGTGAGCGCGTGGGCAGCAGGCGTTTGACAAGTACGTCGGATAAGGCTTTCGGCATTCGATCGCGCACCACTCTGAGCGCGCGATGTGATGAGGCGCGTGGGAACGCGGCGCGCACAACCAATGTAGCAATGTCTTGAGTAGCTTCATGATGGGTTTCTTTAGTTTGGTTTGGAGGAGGAGAGTCGCCTTGTTTTCTTGGTTGCGACTGGCGGACAGCATGCGTCTGCCGATCTTTTCGAATCGGCGGCGCAGCAGTTTTCGGTGAGGAAGGCTAAGAGCGCGTTCATCGTGTCGTAGCGCGCGCGATAGATCACGAAGCGACCTTGTTGTTCGTTATCGATCAATTGCGCGAAGCGCAGCTCTTTCAAGTGAAAGGAAAGCGCGGTCGCAGAGACGCCGAGCTGCTCTGCGAGCGCGCCAGCGGCAAGCCCCGCGTTGCCCGCGACTATGAGCGCGCGGAACACATCTAAGCGCGTTGGTTGCGCGAGGGAGGCAAGGATTGCTGCAGCATCTTTCGTTTCCATAATTCAACAATAATTGAAACATTGGATCGTGTCAAGCGCCTTCCTCGGGTACTAGTTTTTTTTTTGAGATTTCCGGGCTGGTTAGCATCGCCTTGCGCGCTAAGCCGCAACCAAGCGTGCTTTGTGCAAAGGCTTAAAAGCTATGTGACAATCGCATCAACTATGAAGTATTTTCAGGTGACGTATGTTGGACAAAGACGGCTTCCGGCCGAACGTCGCCATTGTGATCGCGAATCACAGAAACCAGGTTTTTTGGGGTAAGCGGATACGAGAACATTCGTGGCAATTTCCGCAAGGCGGAATTAATCCGGGCGAGAGTCCGGAGGCTGCGATGTATCGCGAACTCCATGAAGAGGTTGGCTTACGGCCGGAACATGTACAGATTCTCGGGCGCACCCGGGATTGGCTGCGCTATGAAGTGCCTCACACGTGGGTGAAGCGCGAATGGCGCGGCAACTACCGTGGGCAAAAACAAATTTGGTATTTGCTGCGGTTGATCGGACGCGATTCCGATTTGAATTTGCGCGCCGATAACAAACCGGAATTCGACGCCTGGCGATGGACCGATTATTGGATCGATCTTGATGGCGTGATCGATTTCAAGCGCGAGGTTTACAAGGACGCGCTGATTGAGCTCGAACGCTATCTCTATCTTGGACGGCCGCAAACCAGACGAGACCGCCTCTACGGTCATGCGCTTAAATCGCCGCCAACGGCGTATCAGCACAATTATTCGCCAAAGCCCAGAGATATTGGGTGACAAGAGTAATAATGAAAAAAGCCGCTTTCGCGGCTTTTTCGTTTAAACGCCCAGGATAGTCGGGCATTGATCGCTTAGCGCATTGCGCCTAAGCCAGCGCCCATCCCGAGCAAGCCGACCACAAAGGCAATGATAATCGCCAGAACAAGCGCGCACACAATGACGAGCGCCGTGTAGCCCACCGATTTTTCTGTTGGGCATTTCATCAGCACGGGTAGGCCGATGTAGAGCAGATAGATCGCGTAGAGCGCAGCGATCAGACTGAGCATGCTAAGCATTGGGATGATCGAGAGGATGCCGATCAACCACATAGGCGTGTAGGTGTACACCGCAACTTTAAGCGCATTGATCGAACTTTTTTGTCCGTCGAAAGTGGGTGCAAGCGCATCAATGATGAGCGCGAGCACGAAGATCCCGACAAGCCCCAGCACGTAGCCAATAATGCCGCTCACGAGCGCCGTGCCGATTGGAATGCGAATAGTGCCGACCATTGGCATGGTCATCCCCACCATCGTCATGCCGATGAATCCGCAAATGGCAGGAATCGCAGCAAGGATGATTGCGTAGCCGACGAACAACGATTGGGTTGTGGCGGGCTCATCGGCGATTTTTGGCCATTCGGTTTTTGGCGAAAGACAAATGTTTTTCGCGCGCTCGATTAGTTTTCCTAGATCCATCGTGGGTTCCCTTCTCCCTAAAAAGACGAAATTGTTTCGGCGATTGCGACAGACGAGACGAAACGAATCGTTTGCCACATCAGTGTTGAGTCGCGCAAACGTCCCGCGAGGTTCAACATACGAGATGGCGCGAGTGTATGCGCGAACCCGCCGAATGCAAAGTGTGCCCATCGCATCGCCAAATGGGCGTCAACGGGCGTGGTTTACTCGGATACGGGTCGCACCGGCGCTTTGGGCGGTTTAGCAGAGGGCTCAGCGGGCAAGCTTGTTGCGACTGGTGTCGAGGCGACTACGTTCGTCGTCGCAGAGTCAGCTGCTGCGGGCGCTGCGGTGCTGGTTGTCTCCGGTGGCGTAGGTGTCACCGCTGCTAAATCCGGCTCCATCCACTCGCTGCCGAGCGTTGCGTCGGGTGCCCGCGCCCGCTGCACGCTCACGCGATGCACGCCCGCGCCCGCGTTCAAGCGCAAGCTCCACGCCGCTTGTTTAAGATCCGCTGACATTGCAGCATTATCAATCGTACCCTTTGCGAGCACGGTGCGTACGCGGTCTTTGAAATCGATCCATTGCAGTTGTTCAACGCCGTCAATAAGTTCATGACCAACGCCATAACGGCCATCCATCGAGAGCTGTCGCAGGCGAAGTGCGCGCGACGCGGGTAGCGAAAACAGCGTATTGCCGATCGGCCAGCGCACGACTGCGAGCGTGTTGTCCTGGTAGCGCTTCACAAAGCGCGACCCTGGCACAAAGGTCACATCGCCATCCAGTAGCCACGCGGGCAGTAGCACATTGGTCATGCGCGGTACGCGCCAGGCTTGTAACCCCACGTCGCTTAAATCGAAGTTAACCAGCATGCGGCCATCGGGCGCAAAGCCCATCTCAACATTGCGCCCGACCGCGTTCGAGGCGATCAGGCGCCCGCTCATGTCGAACAATTGCATTGCGATTTGTTTTTCCGCAAGGCGCACCGCAGCGGCCACATAGTTACCGAAGGCATCGACATCGAGTGCGCGACCTTCGATCTCAAGGCTTGCCAATAGTGCGCAATCGCGCGGCGAGTAAAGGCGAATCCGCGATGTCGCGCCGCGCTCGCGCTCGATCACGAATCTGCGATCGAACGAGAAAAACGAGGGTGCATGAATGTCGCAAAGCTTGCGCGGTTGCGCGTCCTCGCGCGCCCAGCGATAAAGCCCTGGCGCGATGGCACCGGGTGTGGACACCAAAATCGCAAGCGAATGGTCGGGCTGAAACTCGATATCGACCAATTCGCGCGACACCAGGGTCGCGCTCTCTAAGCGTGTAGCGATTGGCTTCGAGGCAATGTTTGCAGTCGCTGCAGCGCAAGCAGCGCTCTGCCACAGAAGCATTGTTACAACAATTCGTGAAATCGGATTTTTCAATCGTGCCGACATGACGGTATTTTTGACTAACATTCAATGAATAACGATTCGAGGCACTAATGAGTAATAAAGTTCGCTACGACTGCAGTGAATGCCCGGGCTATTGCTGCAGCTATGACTACATTGAAACAAAGCCGAGCGATGTCAAGCGCCTGGCCAAGCACCATGGCATTGAAGTCGATGTCGCACGCGAGAAGTTTACGAAAGAGGTCGAGCACGAAGGCGAGACCATCCGCGTGCTGCGCCATCGTAAAGATCATGTGTACAAATCGATGTGCATGTTCTTCGATCAAGACGATCGCCGTTGCACCATTTACGAAGGCCGCCCGCAAGTCTGTCGCGATTACCCGAACGGTAACACTTGCGGCTATTACAGCTTCATCAAGTTCGAACGCAAACATCAAGGCGACGAAACCTTTATCCCCTCTGCTTAAGGCGAAGCAGCGACCATCGTCGCAAGCCAATCAGATCGACAAAATTTGGAGGAGACTGATGATGAATTCAACGAAATGCGAACGCGTATCGTGGGTGAAAACGCTGGTTGCAATGAGCCTCTCGCTCGTGGTGTTCGGTTGCGCACAAACGCCAACGCCCGCGCCCACCGCGCAACCCGACAACACGATCACGCCACCCACGCCAGTGATTGTTGCCCCCAAAGCGCCCGAGGCTCCGAGCGCGCCACCCGCGCAAGCGGCAACACCCGCCGTGCCTGCGACGCCCGCGGCCGCTCCCGCGCGTACGATGAACGCAGCAACGATTGCCAAAGCAGAAGCGCTCACCCCGGCAGGTAAAACTCGCTACGCCTGCGAAGTGCGCGGCGCGCGCAGCGACATCGCCCTGCCGCAGGGCACCGACCGCATTTGCTCGCGCTTCCCGGCAATGGGGCCGTGCCAATACGAACGCGATGAGTGTCGCGCAAAAGGAGGGCGCGTCATTCGTTTCGACGGTGTGGAAATCACCAAGGACGTTGAAAGCGAATACGATAAGCAGGTACAGCGTTTCCGCTTGAATGCTGGTTGAAGCGCCCCGCGCTTCAAAGGACGACGCGGCTGCGCCGCTAAGACGACGCTTCGCTAAGACGACGCGCTTAGCGCTATGACGCAAAGCTTCGCCAGCTCTAAGTTTGCTTTTCGGATATTCTCTCGCTGTTACATTTTTTATAGTCGCACCAGTCTTCGCAGAGCTTTGCGTCATAGCGAAGCGACGTCCTA
This sequence comes from Casimicrobium sp., assembly GCA_051645545.1. GTDB lineage: Bacteria > Pseudomonadota > Gammaproteobacteria > Burkholderiales > Casimicrobiaceae > Casimicrobium. Next base: position 9,002 of record JBOFBL010000038.1, read on the forward strand.
GCGACGGAGTCGCGTCGTCATTCGTCCTCGCGCAAAGCGCGTTAGCTTTGCGTCCTAGTGCCGAAGGACACGTCGTCCTAGGCCGTCAGGCCGTCGTCCTAGCGCGGAGCGCGACGTCCTTGCATGAGCGCTTCTATCTCAAGTCCAATCCTCGACCCAAACTACTTGCGCTCATGCATAAGAACCGTGCCCGATTGGCCGGCGCCTGGCGTGCAATTTCGCGATATTACGCCGCTCTTGCAAGATGCGAAAACGCTGCGCGTGTTGATCGATACCTTTGTGCATCGCTACATGGGGCAGAAGATCGATCGCGTCGCTGGGCTCGATGCGCGTGGCTTCATATTGGGCGCGATCATCGCGTATGAGCTAAACGTTGGCTTCATTCCGATTCGCAAGAAAGGCAAGCTGCCTTTCAAGACGGTGCAAGAGGAATACGAACTCGAATACGGTAGCGCCACCGTTGAGATTCACACCGACGCGTGCAAACCCGGCGAGCGCATTTTGTTGATCGATGACTTAATCGCCACTGGTGGCACGATGATGGCGGGAATGAAGCTCTTGCAGCGTCTTGGCGCAGTCGTCGTCGAAGGTGCAGTGATCGTCGATTTGCCCGAGCTCGGTGGATCGAAATTGTTGCGCGGCGCGGGGCTGCCGCTATTCACTGTTTGCTCGTTCGACGGTCATTAGACCTACCGTAAACACTGATACAGCTACATCTAGGATCGCCCAATTTAATTGGGGCGATAACGATTTTTAGTTATTTTCCAACAAATACATAAATTTTAATGATGACCCAATTAAATTGGGTGATTATTGTTAGAGCTGGGATGTTTGTTGCGAATGTATTTCCGTAGGCATTGCTTACGGCGTTCATCAACGCGTCCGGATTTTCTCCACACATACGCGCGCGTACACATTTGCGCGCGAGCAATTTCTTCATCATGGGTTCTGCGCTCGCGTTCGCTTGCGTCGCGCAATCGTCTCGCGCATTTCAAACGCACGTTGAAAAAATCATGATGAGATGAGAGCGCTTCGTCGATGAAATGGACTCGCACACTTTCGTGCGACTTCCTTTTTCCGATGGAGCAATATCATGAATGACACAGACACAGTTTCAAGTTCTTCCGCCAATCAAGCAACCGCCATCATCGACGAGTTCGGTGGTAGTTCAAGTTCTGCGGCCACGAAGCAAAAGCCTTCAATGGGTTACTCGGCACCGAAGATGCCGACAGCGAAAGCAGCAACGTCCGCCGGCTATTTCAAAGGCGAGGTAACCGGCGACGCGTCCGTTCCTTCCAATCCGTCAACTGAGTCGGGCGGCGAAAGCAATCCGTTTGCCGAAGTAGGCACTGTTGGCAACACTGAAAGCGGTGGCGATACGGCCGAAGCAAGCGCCGAAGCTCTTGCTGCGAACCATGGTCGCGCGGTGCTCGCCGATCTGCCTGAAGGCTATCAAGGCGCTGAAAGCGGCGCTGAAGCTGGCGCAGAAGGCGGTTCGACGCATCTCGCCGAAGTGGGTGAAGCACTGGCACCGGGCGGCGCTGGCAACGAAGAGTTTTTACCGTTGCTCGCAGCCGTAGTACCCACCTTGCTTTCGACCATCGGCCCTCCGCTTGCTAAAGCCGTGATGAAAAAAGTCTCGCCTACCGTCAAGCGCGTGATCACAACAGTCGGTCAGCAAGCGCCTAAGGTGCTGCCGAAGGGCACATTGCCCAACGGTGCCGGTGCGCTGATTCAAACCTTGATGCGCTTGTTGCAGCAAAACTCAAGCAAAGAGACCGGCGCTGAGTTTGGCGAAGGCGAGGGAGCAGTTGATGAAGCATTCGCCGCAGAAGTCGCACAAGCGATGGAAGTCATCATCGGCAACGATGATCGCATTCGCATCACCGCCACGACAAGCACGCATTGGCGTCGCGTCTGCGCACTGCGCATCACGTTCCCGAACGGCGCGGTCTATCGCGGCACCGGTTTTTTCATCGGTCGCCGTGCGGTCGCAACGGCAGGGCACTGCGTGTATTTGGCAAGCCAAGGCGGTTGGGCACGTTCGATCGAAGTGATCCCTGGCATGAACGATTCGACACGTCCATTCGGCACGGCAACGTCGTCGAATTTGCGCTCGGTCACAGGTTGGACGCAGCAAGCACGTCCCGAATGCGACTACGGTTGCATCGTGTTGCCGGAAAACAGCTTCGGTGGCGTGAACCTCGGCGCCTTTGGTTTCGCAGCACTCAGCGCGGACGCATTGAACGCACAAGCCGCCGTGCTTGGCGGCTATCCAGGTGACAAACCGTTCGCGCAGCTCTGGGGCATGTCGCGTAAGTTCAAGACGGTCAACGCGAACACTTTGGTCTACGACATCGACACGATGGGCGGACAAAGCGGCGCGCCGGTTTATGTGATCCGCAACAACCAGCGCTGTGTGGTTGGTATTCACAACTACGGCGCTGCGTCGGGTAACTCCGCCACGCGCATCACGCCACCGGTGTATTCGATCCTCAACAACTGGAGCGCACTCTAAACGAGTGATCGCTTGCGATGAGGGAGATGCTTTCCCTCATCGCTTTTTTACCGATGAGAAAGATAGAGGCAAGAAATGAACGCAACGATTAGAGGATTCGTATCACGACGCATCGGCGGATTGCCCGCAGCACATACCGCTGTAGTGTTGTTGAACGCGAGTAACGGCAGTATGCCGGAGCGCGGCACCACCGCCGATCAGCACGGTTGGTTCGTGTTTCGCGACATCTCGCCGGGCAGCTATCGCGTTGCCGTTAAGGGTGGGCAGGCGCAAGATGTGCGCGTCGATCCGATGAGTTCGGTTACGCTTGAATTTATGATCGATGGCAAAGCACCTGCACATCAAGTCGGTTCGACCATTGCTGGCAAGGTCATTCGCCTTGATACCGGTTTCCCAGTCGCGGATGCGAGTGTGATGATCGTATCGGGCCCTGCGCCATCGCCAGACATCGCGCGGATTACCGACGCGTCGGGCGCGTTTTCGTTTAGCGGACTCGCACCCGGTGAATGGCTACTCCGCGCCATTGCCCCGACGTCGCAATCGGGGCAGCGCAGCGTTTATGTTGCAGCAGAGGCCACCGCGCTGACGTCAATCGAAATCGATTTCAGTCAGGCAGGAATGGACATTTTTCGCGAGTGAGCCGCCAGGCAGTTGGCGAGCGGTTCCCTCGCTCCTAGGGAGAGGGAGTCGGCGACCTTCGCACGGCATGGAATTAATAGTGCGGCGCTTTCGGACGACGATCGCGCACGGCCACAGGATGGTCGAGAATGCGCGGCACGAGCAAACTTCTAAACGCAGTTTGCTCGTGATACTTTTTGATGAAAGCAACCCACGGCGAATCCTGCAAAAACTCGATCACGTTGGGTTGCGCCACGTTTTGCCCGGGCACCGTCGCCATATAAAACGGTGAGCGCCAATCCCAACGCCCTGTAAGCGATGGATCGGGCAAAAAGATGCTCATCGAAAGCGCTGGATTATTGAGCGTCCAGGTATGTTGATCGGACACCCAGGGCTTGGCAGTGACACCGTAGATAAACGTACCCGCCACGCTTTGCGCGAGATCGCTCGCAGCGTGAGTTACTTGCGGGCTAAACGTCGTTGCCTTGAACGCAGCGGCGAGTGAGCCGACATCGCTTACCTCGTCGGGCACGTTGAGCGAGAAATCGCCAATCGTGTCGTATTGCTGCGCCTTCGCAATCGCTTCGCGGATTTTGTCGCGATGAACTGGCAGCGCTTCGATCAAAGCTTTTGCTAGCGCATCAACTGCCGCTTTGATCGCTTTCATGCGCGCGAGCGCGACAGACGATCCGACCGTCGGGTGCGATTCGGGAAGCGCAGCAAGTGCATCGCGATTTTCCTCCGCGAAAAGCCGTGCAAGCGTTTCCGCGTTTTTGTTGGGTGAATGCTGAAACGCTTTGAATACCGCCGGATAGGCGTCGCCCGCCGTGAAGAAGTTGTAATTGGCGTACCCCGTTGCAAATGCCGCATAGTGCGACACGGTATGCAGCAACTCGACTGCCATATTGAAACAGTTGTTGAAATGAATCACCGCGATATTGCTGCGCGGCGTTTTTCTCGATTTCACGTAATGTTCGAGCGCCCAGCCAACACCCCAGGTCGACATCGGGTAGTGGTTCGCAGGCAGCATCGGCTCGCCCATCGGCAACATCGGTTCACCCATTGGCAAAAGCGGCTGTCCGTTAGCGCTGTTGATCGGCACTTGCCCATTGCCATCGATCGTCCATCGCACTTGCCCGCCTTTCGTGAGCGACTCGACGGTTAGCTTGCTGCGATCGATGTCAGGCACGTAGCCCGCGCCGTGGCCTTCCATCGCGAGAATGAAGGTGCTGTTCGGGAAGGCTTGATCTGCAGCGCGCAGCAGCCGACTTAGTGCGCGCGGTGACGCCATATCGCACTTAAATTGCGGCGCAATGCTTGCCGCGCCGCGTGCGGGAATGGTGACAAGCCATGAATCGTCTTCGACACGATCGACGAGCGCGCAGACGTTAACGCCAAGCGCCGCCACTTTTTTTAAGTTTTCGATGAACGGATGTGTCGCAATTGACTGGCTAATTCCGTCTGGATATTCGGAGAGTGTTCGATCTGTTCCGAACGGTGCAAACGCGACCAAGGTGAGTACAGGCTGTGGCGCGGCAAGCAAGGCATCCGGCGGAGATTGTGGTGTGGTGGGCATGATGTCATTCCTGTTAAAGATTGGTAAACGAAGCGTCTGGCGCTCGCGGGCAGTGTCTCGTTTGTTTTCTCTCAAGTCTCCTCGTTCAAGACGCGGTGTAAACGCAAATCGCGACACGATTTCGAGACGATTTGCGCGACCGCTGCGCTGTCCTGGCATTGAAAGGCGTTTGGTATGAGTACGAAAACCATCGTTTCCGAGCGTGCGCATGCGCGCTGTCTCGATCTAATGCTCGCCGCGCACCGAAATGGAGATATGGCCGCGCTATGCGCTAAGCGTCCGCAAACCGCACTTTGGTTTCTGCGTCAGTACGCGCACCCGATGCTCTGGGATATCGACTGGGCTGAAAGCCCATCGATCAGCGCAGCGCTTTCGCGATGGCTCGATTGGGGGCTCACGCAAATTCGACCCGACAATGCACCACCGGATCACGAGATTGAGCGCAAAGCGTGGTTGGGCGCCGTCGCATGGCGACCCTACGTTGCGCTCGCGGCACATTTCGGTTTTGTTACGGTGCCCGACATGCCGGAGCGCTATCGCGCACGCAAAGACGAACCGCCCTTCGAGCGGCTCTGCGGCGTTTGGAATATCGCGCCGAGCAGTTTTTATCGCTACGTCGATCGCGGGCGACGCGCGCTCGCGAAGCAGCTTTTCGCACCGCTTAGCCGCAATCGTCTCGCATCGCTATGCGACTTCGCCGCACGAAGAGATCGTTCGCTCGTGCCGGTGAAAGCGAACTCTCTCACCGATGCTTCGCTGGTCGGTCCGCGCTTTTCGTTTCACCTGTATCGTCTCGCGCCGCTATGGGCGGCAATTCGCGCCGATGATGCGCTGAGCGTCGTGTCGATGTTGATGCGCGATGTGTGTCACCTTGCGAGCTACGAGTACGTAGACGTGTTGCTCGATCGCGTCGCGACGATGAATTTGCCGCCGAGCGCGCATATCGATGTCACGCTACGTCGCGCGCATATCTGTCGCGTGCAAAACCGTGTCGATGCGGAACAACAGTTTCTTGCTGCAGCGTTGCGTGCAGCTTCCGCGCTAGATGACAAGCTCGCGCTCGCACGCGTGTACGCGGCGCAGGCGAGGGCGGTTGAAACGCGCGACGTCGATCGTGCGATGATCGATTTGCGCGCAAGTATTGAGCTCTATGACACGCTTTGCTGCGATCCCGCGACTGAAACCGAGAGTGCGCAAATCGAGCGTATCGCCGCGATGATTCGACTGGCCTGGCTCTACATCAAACGAAACGATCCGAAAGCGCAAATCATTGTCGAGCAATGCGAAGAGGCCATCGATGTCGCCGCGCACGATCTGGAAACGCTTGCAAGCCTCGCGCAAGCTCGCGCGGAGCTCGCGCGACGAAGCGGCAACTTGCAAGACGCCGTCGAATCCAATTTGCGCGCATTACAGTACTTTGAGCGAACTTCAAACGAGGCGCAGATACTCAAAGTCACAGGTACCATCGTGTTGCTCTACGGCGAGTTGCGCAAACTCGATCTCGCCATCGTGTACGCTGAAAAAATATTCGCACAACAGAAACAACAAAAAGTCGAACCGTACACCGTCGCCGCGACGCATTTGAATCTGGGTATCGCTTACTTCTGGAGCGAGCGCTTCGACGACGCGATTCTTTCCTATGAAAACGCACTACGCATTGCGTCCGATGCGAATCTTCGTCCACTCATGGGCCGCGCGCATTACAACTTAGCCGAAGCGTTCTATCGTCGCTACCAAATCACAAAAGTACCTGCGGATGAGCGCTTCGGTGATTCGCATTCAAGCCTCTCGCAAGCGATTTGGGAGCAATCTAACGATCGCGCCGCAGCGGAGGCGACGCGGAACCTGAAACGCGCTGCGCTCGGCGAACAAGCGCATCTGATTTACGATCGAATGCTGCCTGCGGAGCTCGCGATTCACTTCGGCGAGATGCATCGCATTCAATCGCAGCGACTCGTGTTCGAACGCGCAAAGAGTAACGAAGAAAGAGCGCTCGCGCAGTTAAAGATCGCGCGCGAGTATGTCGACGTTGTCGTCAAAGAGCGCGATCGTGCGCTCGCATTGCTAGGCGGCGAAAAGGTGAGCAAAGAAATCACAGTGGAGCTCGATCGCATCACCGCCGCATTTCATCGTTCGCTGACGCATGAAGAATCGCTCGCGGAGACGTGGCGACAACGCGCGCTCGGCGTCATCGCAAGCGACAAGCTCCACGCAGTCACGCAACACATCGTGCAATTCGGCGTGATCAAGAAAAGTCAGTACGCATCGTTGTGCAGCGTGAGCCCCGCGACCGCATCGAAGCATCTCGCGCTGCTCGCAACGCGCGGACTGCTCGTACGCGCGAATCGCGGACGCGCGACTGCGTTTTCAGTCAACACTGTGCGAGCAAATTAGTCTTTCCAGCGCAAATGCTCATCGCCCAATTTAATTGGGCGATGAGCCTATTTACGTATTTTTTCGAAAAGTACAATTAATTCCAATAAGACCCAATTAAATTGGGCGAAAAGCATAGATGCTGTTGTTCAATTTCGTTGTGAATTGCAGGCGCTCGTGTTGCTGCGCAAGGCGCACGTGCGAGCGCGACGTACACTGCGCCGCTCACCCCACGAAAGCACAACGCCATGAATCCAACGCAACCGAGCGACGTGCAGAAGATGGCGCTGTTCTGCGATTTCGAAAACGTCGCACTCGGCGTGCGCGACATGAATTACGCCGATTTCGATGTTCGCAAAGTGCTCGAACGGCTGCTCGTAAAAGGCGACATCGTCGTCAAAAAAGCGTATTGCGATTGGGAGCGCTACAAAGATTTCAAACGTGGCATGCACGAAGCTGCCTTCGAATTGATCGAGATTCCGCACGTACGGCAATCGGGAAAAAACTCCGCCGACATTCGCATGGTCGTCGACGCGCTCGATCTTTGTTACACCAAAGAACATGTTGACGCGTTCGTCATCATCAGCGGCGATTCCGATTTTTCGCCGCTCGTTTCCAAACTGCGCGAGAACAACAAGACCGTGATCGGCGTTGGCGTGCGAAGCTCAACCTCAGAGCTGCTCGTCAACAACTGCGATGAATTTATCTTCTACGACGATCTCGTCAAAGCCGAAGCCGCGCGCAAAAAAGCAGCAACCAGAAAAGCAAACAATCCCGCGCCGACGCTCGCCGAAAAACCTAGCGGCAAGGCAAGCAACGCCAATGCAGAGAAACAAAGTAAATCAAAAAGCGCAGGCAGCGCACTAACGTCCGTCCCGTCGCCAAGCGCCGCCAACGTCGCGACCACGCACGCGACACCGCCGAACCTCTCCATCGTCGATTCCAACGAAGATGCCAAACGCGCGCAAGCGATCGAACTCGTCGTCGACACGGTCGAAGCGATGGTCGAAGAAACCAACCGTGACGAATTCCACGCCTCACAAGTCAAAGTCACCCTCAAACGCCGCCGCCCCGACTTCATCGAATCCGCCTACGGCTACAAAGCCTTCGGCAAAATTCTCGAAGACGCAGAGAAACGCGGACTACTCGAACTGCATCGGGTGGATAAAGTGGTTACTGTGATGCTGCCGAGGGGGTGATTGGATCCGTTTGGAATCACCTTTGTTTCGAAATTTAACGTGATCTGCTTGTGGGCTGAAAGGTTGGTTCTTTTACGTTTATTTGCTCGCATCCGCCAAGCTTGCAAGCGCAGTTTGTCGAGGCACGACAAATGGTTAGAAACGATTCGTGGCCGTGCATGACTGGCCGATGCATGGGTGCAGCCATTTTTGTTCTTCTCACGCTCACGTATATCTCATCAATTTAAGGAGCAGCCGGCGTCGCATGCAGCTTAAGTCCCAGCGCGTTCACGACTTTCATAATCGTTGCGAATTCGGGATTGCCTTCGGGGGAAAGCGCTTTGTACAGGCTCTCGCGCCCGAGCCCAGCGTCGCGCGCGATCTGCGCCATGCCTTTCGCGCGCGCGATGTCGCCTAGCGCTGCGGCAATGAGGGCTGGGTCGCCTTCTTCAAACGCGGCTTCGAGGTAAGCGGCGATGTCTTCCTCGGTTTCGAGGTGCTCAGCGGGGTCCCAAACAGTGGTTTTCACTTTACTTGCCATGACGTGCTCCTACGCGCTACGCGCGAGTTCCAGTGCTGTCTTTATGTCGCTATCTTGCGTGCGTTTGTCTCCGCCCGCGAGAAGAACAACGATTGTTTTTCCACGCGCAACAAAATACACGCGATAACCTGCCCCGTAATCGATACGCAATTCGGAAACGCCTTCGCCAACCGGTTTTACATCGCCGGGGTTTCCGAGTGACAAGCGGCGGATTCGAATGTCAATGCGAGCACGGGCTTGTCGATCTCGCAGTGATGCAAACCAATTCACGTAAGTGTCTGTTTGCCGGATTTCGATCATTTACCAATTGTATCGCATGGGATACGATTGAAAATCGCTTATCTCGCCTAGGTCAATGGGTTTGCGCAAGCGCTACGCTGAGCAATACTTTGCGTAGTTGTCGTCAAGGTCGCGTGAGTCGTTAGTTGGAGATAAATCGGCTTGTATATTTTCAACTTCAAGCCTTATTTTTTGGGGTCAGCATGACAATTAATATTAATTTTGGTAAGTACATTTATTTGTGTTTATGCCCAATTAAATTGGGTAAACGAGAGTTTTGTTGATTGGTATCATGATTGCGCGATGCGGTGATCATTCATGCCGATGTAACGAAGCGGTAACAAATGCAATTTGAATGATGCAAGACCGATGAACACCATGCGGCACAAGTGTCTTCCCAAATAGCTCCGATAGATGCCGATGCTAAACTGCTCGGATGATCGAACGTGTGATTTCCCTCTCGTTGCGGCGCATTTTTTCGCGCGTTGTTCCTCTTGCTTTTGCGTTGTCCGCCGCTGTCGCCTTGGCGCAGCCGGTGACGCTCAATTTCGTCGATGCCGATATCGATGTCGTGGCGAAAGCGGTCGGTGAATTAACCGGCAAGACCTTTGTGCTCGATCAGCGGGTGAAGGGCAAGATCAATATTCAGTCTGCGCAGGGCGTTGCGCCAAATTTGGCGTATCCGACGTTCCTTGCCGCGCTGCGCATGGCGGGCTTTGCCGTGGTGGAGCAGGGCAATATCGTTCGCGTGGTGCCGGAGGCGGACGCGAAAACCTTGCCGACGCCGGTGGGCAATGCGGGCGCAGGTGTGATCGCAACGAAAGTGTTGCCGCTCGCGAATCAGTCCGCCGCGCAAATTGCGAATGCGGTGCGTCCGATGATGTCGGCGGCGAATGCAAATGCGCTTGTTGTGTATGCGCCGGGCAATGCGCTGATCGTGACCGATTACAGCGACAACATTCGTCGCATCGAAGCACTCATCGCGCGGCTTGATACGCCGAGCGTGTCGGCGGCAGAGCTCATCACCTTGAATCACGCCAATGCGCTTGATGTAGTCACTACGATCAATCGTGTATTCACTGATGCGGCGACTCCGGGCGCGGCGGCCGATGCGCGCGATCGCCTGAGCGTCACGGCGGACGCGCGCAGCAATTCGGTGATCGTGCGCGGTGACGATGCCAATCGCCTTTCCCGCGTGAAATCGCTGATCGCCGATTTGGATAAACCGTCTGCGGCGCCGGGCAATATTCGAATCGTCTATTTGAAGCATGCGGATGCGGCGCAGGTGGCGCAAACGCTTCGTCGTGTGCTCGGGGCTGAAGGCGGCAATACGCCGAACGCGCCGAGTGGTGGGTCGCAAAGTTCGCAATCGCCACTTGCGTCGCTCTTGCCTTCGACAGGTGGCTCGACAAATGGACAAGCGCCTTCGTCGCTGGGAGGTGCAGTCGCTGCGCTTAACAATGCCTCTGCTGGTACGTCGTTTGGCGCATCGGGCAATTTGCCGCAACTCAATCAGAACAATCAAACTGCATTTACGGCGGGCGGCGCGACGGTGTATGCGGATGCGGCGACCAATTCGCTCGTGATCTCTGCGCCGACCGCGACATACAACAATTTGCGTTCAGTGATTGAGCAACTCGACGTGCGTCGCGCGCAAGTGTTCATCGAGGCGCTCATTGTTGAAGTGCAAGCTGACAAAGCTGCCGAGTTCGGCATTCAATGGCAAGTGCTCGATGGATTGGCAAAATCGAACACACAAGGTTTCGGTGGTACGAATTTCGGCACGACGGGCAACATCCTCGGTGTTGCCGCTGACCCGACAACAGCGGGTCGCGGTTTGAACGTCGGCCTCGTGCAAGGCGCGATTCAGATCGGTAAAAACCAATACTTCAATCTCGGTTTGCTCGCACGTGCACTGCAAAACGACAGCTCTGCGAATGTGCTTTCAATGCCAACGCTGCTCGCGCTCGACAACGAAGAGGCGCGTTTCTCCGGCGGACAAAACGTGCCGTTTCTCACTGGGCAATACGCGAGTACGGGTAACAACAATTCGGTGACGCCCTTCAATACTGTTGAGCGTCGCGACGTTGGGCTCACGCTCAAAGTCAAACCACTCATCACCGAAGGCGGCTCGATTCGCATGCAGCTTTATCAGGAAGTGTCCAACATCATCGAATCGGCTGCCGTGGCGCAAGGCTTGGGCAGCGTGAACAAACGTGTGTTGGAAAGCAGTGTGCTCGCCGACGATGGGCAAATCATCGTCTTGGGCGGGCTGTTGCAGGAAGGCTTTACGAATTCGTCGGACAAAGTGCCCGTGCTCGGCGACGCGCCTTTCATTGGCAATTTATTCCGCACCGATAGCCGCAAACGCACGAAAACAAACTTAATGATTTTCTTGCGCCCAACGGTACTTCGCGACGCTGCAAAAACGAACACACTATCAAACGAGCGCTATCGCGCGATCGGCGCCGAGCAACAGGCAATCGATCCGCAGCCGCGCGCGACTTTGCCACCGATGACTAACCCGCAGTTACCACTCGGTCAACCGAAGTGACGCTCGCGCATCGGGGCTCTTAAGCATGACGCTGCCGTTCGAACTTGCACAAGAGTATGGTGTCGTCGTTGTTGGCGAAGAAGGTGCGACGCTGCTAGTCGCCACTGCGCCGCACATGACGCTGGCAACGCTCGCGGCAGCACGCGAACGCTTGGGTAAGCCACTACGCCCCACGGCGATGGGCGCCGATGAATTCGCGATGCGACTTCGTGCGGCCTACAGCGGCGCGCAACGCGCGGAAAATCCGCAAAGTACGAACGTAGCGGTCGCGAGCGCGTCGCGCAGCGTTGTCGATACCGAAGATTTGCTCACGCAGGCGAGCGCGGCAGATGCGCCCGCCGTGCGTTTGCTCGCGGACTTGCTGCGCGAAGCGCTCGCACAAGGCGCGTCAGACATTCATATCGACGCAACGGAGACCGGCGCGCGCATTCGCTTTCGTACCGACGGCGTACTTCGCGATGTGGAAACGATCGATGCGAATTTGCACGCAGGGCTCATCGCGCGCTGCAAAGTGATGGCCACGCTCGATATTGCCGAGCGCCGCCTGCCACAAGACGGGCGCTTGCAAGTGTTGATCGCAGGTCGCAAAGTGGATGTGCGTGTGGCGACCTTACCCACGCAGCATGGCGAGCGCGCGGTGCTGCGCTTGCTCGACACCGCCGCCGCAGCGCTCGATTTCACGGCACTCGGGATGCCGAGTGAGACGCAAACTGCGCTCCGCAATGCAGTGCGAATGCCCAATGGTTTGGTGCTCGTAACGGGGCCGACGGGTTCCGGAAAAACGACGACTTTGTATGCGGCCGTCAGCGAACTCGATCGCTCAAAATTAAATGTTGTGAGCGTTGAAGATCCGGTGGAGTATGCGCTTGATCGTGTCGCGCAAACGCAAGTGAACCCGCGAATCGAACTAACCTTTGCGCGTGCATTGCGCTCGATTTTGCGGCACGACCCCGATGTCATCATCGTCGGCGAAATTCGTGATCGCGAAACTGCCGACATTGCGATTCAAGCGGCGCTGACGGGGCATTTGGTGCTTGCATCTTTGCACACGAATTCGGCAGGTGCGGCGGTGACGCGCTTGGTTGAAATGGGTGTTGAGCCGTATCTGCTTGCCTCGTGTTTGCGTGGTGTGTTGGCGCAGCGATTGGTGCGACGCTTGTGTGCGAAATGTCGCGTTGCTGCGGCACCGAGTGCGGAAGAGGCGGCGTTGATGCAACGCAACGGCATCACAAACGTTCGCGAACTTTATACGCCACACGGTTGCGATGCATGCGGCGGACAAGGCTATCGTGGTCGCTTCGGCCTCTATCGCTGGTTACCCGTGAATGCGGCGATGAGCAAAGCGATTCACGAGCGCGCGAAAGACAGCGAACTCGAAGCGCTCGCAAGCGAGAGCGGTTTCGCGTCGATGGCCGCAGCGGCGGGGCCGTCGCTTGCGCGCGGCGACACATCGCTCTCCGAAGTGCTGCGCGTAGTCTCCGCTTGAATCGCGCATGAAGTTTCGATACGACGCGGTTAACGCAAACGGTCAGCGCGAAAGCGGCATGCTTGCGGCGCGCGATGAACGTGCGGCGCTCAAAGCGCTTGCTGCACAAGGGCTTACAGCGGTTGCGATCTCGATGGAGGCGAGCGACGATGCGCCCGCACGCACACGTCGCATCCGCGCGAGCGAGCGTGCGCTGGCCGTGCGCCAACTCGCGGGTCTGCTCGAAGGTGGCGTCACGCTGCCCAATGCGTTGACGTCGGTTGCGGCTAATAGCGAATCGCAAGGCGTTGCCAACGAGCTTACAAATGTTCGCAATGCGGTGACTTCCGGCGCGAATCTGAAAGATGCGTTCGCCAAAGCGCCGAAGTTGTTTCCACCCGTCGAGCAGCAAGTCGTCGTCGCGGGCGCAGAGTCTGGCGATTTATCTCGCGTGTTGTTGCGGCTCGCAGATTATTTTGAAGCGCGCGATGTACTGCGTGGACGCTTGATCGGCGCGCTTGTTTATCCGGCGCTCGTCGGAATCGTTGCGCTCGGTGTGATCTTTGCTTTGCTTGTATTCGTGATGCCGCAAATCGTTGCGGCCTTTGCGCAAACGAAACAAACCTTGCCGTGGCTCACGCGCGGTTTGATCGGTCTTGCGGCGTTTATGAAACTCTATGGCGTGTGGGTATTGCTCGCGATCATTGCTGCAATGGTTGGTTTTGTTGCACTCGCGCGCGGGCCGCTCAAATCGCGTGCTCTTCGATTGTTGCAACGCGTTCCCATCGTCGGTGCGCTTGCGCAAAGTGCTGATGAAGTGCGAACCTTATCTACGCTTGCAATGCTCACCGAAAGTGCGGTGCCGCTGCCGCGTGCGCTCTCCGCCGCGGCCGACACCGCACGCTTTCCGCACAATGCGATGCGCTATCGAGCGACGCGCGAAGCGATTGAGCGCGGCGGCGGTGTGGCGCAGTCGCTCGCCGATACACAGGCCGTCGACGGCATGACGCTTGAACTCGTTCGTCAAGGTGAAAACGTTGGCGCGGTGCCCGCTGCATTCGCAAAAGCGGCGCATTTGAAAAATCAATCGCTGGAACGTCGCTTGCAATGGTTTGCGACACTCGTGGAGCCGATCATGATTTTGATTCTGGGTGCAATCGTGCTGGTGCTCGTGCTTGCGGTGATGTTGCCGATTGTGACGCTGAATTCCACCGTTCGCTAATTGAGCGCTACGCGCCGTGAAGCCGATAGAAGAGCGCATCGTCCTTAAACGAATGTTCGTTGACCACATGAGAGACGATCGACAGATCGACCAAACGCTGCCCTGCACTCATCGCCTCGTTGATGCTCATCCGGTGTGCGCGGCACCAGGCTAGCGCCTCCTTACCAATAAAACATTGTTTGTACTCGGTGCCGTGATAGGTGCGATCTTGACGTGCGAAGCCAGTTGTTGCACTAACCTGCGCAACGAAATCTGCAATCACGAACGTCTCGGGTAGGCGGGCGACGCGAAAGAAAAAGTACTCATCGCCGAACGATTGCTCGCGTGCGACGTGATAAATGAGTTCGCAGGCTTGCATTGCTTGTCCCGCGAGTACGGCATCGCTGCGAGAAATTTTTAGCGCTTTTGCGATCCATGCGACAGCGTCTGAAGCAACAAAACAGTCGGCAAAGCTGCGTAGGTGATAGCTTCGATCCCGAATATCGACGCCACCCGAACGCCCCATACGTCGCGCGACGTCGGCAAGATCGAAACCCAATGCCTCGCCCGCCGCAACGATGCGCGTGGCTTGATCGTTGCTTTCGAGTTTTTGCGCCGCACGCACGTACGGCATGATGCGCTGGCGAAGCCGCGACAATAACAATTCGTCCGCCTCTAGAAATTTCATGAGCTGATCGCCTGTGCGTGACCAGCGCGTCGCCGTAATATTGGCGACGATGTTGTCTGCGCCACACATTTTTGCCCACGCGTGATCGTGTGCATCGATCAAATGCTTGCGTTCGGCGTGAAAAACAATCGTTGCGCTCGGGAGTTTTTCTCGTATTTTCACAACCGCGCGCGCGGCGCTTCGTTGCGATGGGATCAATGCATCGAGCCCGAGCACGATGAGGCACGTTTCGTTCGCGGGCATGTTTAGTTGCCCGATGAGCTGCGAAAGCGAGGTTGCGACGGATAAATTTGCGTTGGCGGCTCCGAGGACGCTGCGCGCCAAGGCGTGCATTGAGGGATCGAGGCTCAAAAGTAGAACGTGTTTCATGGCTGCCGCCCCATTTGTGTTTTGTTGTTTCCGGTTCAAGGCATGTAAGACGAGTTAGCCAAGCGAAGCGTTTGGCGAAATACTATGATTGACACACCTCGTAGGCTTATTCGTTATGTTGATCAGAAACGTTACAGAAACAGATTTGCCCGTTGTGCAGGCCATTTACGCGCACTGGGTGTTGAACGGAACCGCAAGTTTTGAATTGGAACCACCGACTGTAGACGACCTCGTGAAACGTCATGCCGATGTGAAATCGAAGGGCTTGCCGTACATCGTTGCGGAGGAAGACGGCAAGGTGATTGGTTACGCGTATGCCAACTGGTTTCGTCCGCGTCTTGCCTATCGTTTCTGTGTTGAGAATTCGATTTATGTGCATCCCAATGCACGGCGTGGTGGCGTGGCGCGACTCTTGATGGCGGAACTCATCACGCGCTGCGAGCTGGCGGGGGCGAGGCAAATGGTTGCTGTGATCGGCGATAGCGCGAACGCACCGTCGATCGCGTTGCATGCGGCGATGGGATTCGTGCATGTGGGCATCATTCGCTCGACCGGTTGGAAATTCGATCGCTGGCTTGATACGGTGTTGATGCAGCGAACGCTGGGCGTCGGCGATAGCAAACCGGCAACGAGTACGATGTGATTTCGCGAAGCTGTGGATCCCAATTTCGGTAGGTATTTCGTGATCCCAGCAATGAAATTATTTGTCCTACTGTATTGGGCGTAAATAGGATTTATTTATGTTTTCGAAAAATAGTAAAAATTGCTTTATCGCCCAATTAAATTGGGCGATAAAGAGTATTGCTGTAGGCTTGTTTCTCATAAGCGCATATGGCATTCATGCGCAAACGCCGACGCTCCCTGCAGCGCCCGAACCCTCGACGGGGCTCTACAAAAAATCACTCGTCACATTCAAAACGCAAGGCGTCGCAGCGGCCAATCCGCTCGCAGTTGAAGCTGGTTTTGCAATGTTGAAACAGGGCGGCAGCGCGGTCGATGCGGCGATTGCAACGCAGCTCGTGCTCGGTCTCGTTGAGCCACAGAGTTCAGGTATCGGTGGTGGCGCGTTCGCACTGGTGCACGATGCGAAAGCGAAAAAACTTCGTGCATACGATGGTCGCGAAACCGCACCCGCAGCGGCGACGCCGAATCGATTCATCGGTAGCGACGGCTTGCCGCTTAAGTTTTACGATGCAGTCGTGAGCGGAAAAAGTGTCGGCACGCCGGGCACGATCGCGCTCTTAGAAACGCTGCACAAACGTCACGGCAAGCTTCCGTGGAAGCGCGTATTCGAACCTGCGATCAAACTCGCAGAGAAGGGCTTCCCCGTGAGCCCACGACTGCATGAAGTCGTGAAGGTCGATCGCTATTTGAAAGACGATCCGGCGGCACGGGCGTACTTCTTCAATGAGAAAGGTCAGTCGTGGCCGGTGGGTCATGCGCTTAAGAATCCCGCGTACGCGGCGACCCTGCGTGCAATCGCGACGAACGGTTCGAAAGCTTTTTATCAGGGCGAGATCGCAGACGCGATGGTGAACGCCGTGCGCGATTACACAGACGTCGCAAAGCGAGGGGATCTCACGCAAACCGATCTTGCGAACTATCAAGTCGTCGAGCGACAGCCACTTTGCTACAGCTATCGGGCGAAGAAGTTGTGCAGCATGCCCGCCCCGTCGTCCGGCGGCGTGGCGATTGCGCAAATGCTCGCAGCGCTGGAGCGCTTTCCGATGAGTGAATGGGGCGCGAAATCGGTCGATAGTGTGCATGCGATGGCAGAGGCCGGACGCTTGGCTTACGCTGATCGCGCGCAGTATCTCGCTGACCCCGATTTCGTTGACGTGCCGAGTGGTTTGCTCGACGCGAATTACATGAAGTCGCGCGGCGCTCTGATCGACATGAGCAAAACGATGAAGCGTGCAGAGCCGGGCACGCCGCCCGGCATCAAAGTCGCGCTCGGCAGCGACCCTACGATTCAACTCACTGGCACTTCGCACATTTCGATCGTTGATAAATTCGGCAACGTCGTGTCGATGACGACGACGATCGAAGACATTTTCGGCGCACGAAAAATGGTGCGCGGATTTTTGCTCAATAACGAACTCACCGATTTTTCGATGAAGGCCGAAGAGAACGGGAAGCCCGTTGCCAATCGCGTGCAAGCGGGCAAGCGCCCGCGCTCGACGATGGCGCCGACCATCGTTTACGACGCAAAAGGTCAACCCGAAATCGTCACCGGCTCGCCGGGCGGCAGTGCGATTGCAAATTACGTGTTGAAAACGCTCGTCGGTATGATCGATTGGAAACTCGATCCGCAAGCGGCGATTGATTTGCCGAATGTTGGCTCGCGCAATGGCCCGACTGAGTTGGAGAAAGGCACGAGCGCCGAATCGATGAAAGCCGCGCTTGAAGCACGCGGTCACACCGTGTCGATCATGGATTTCACGAGTGGTTTACAAGCGCTGCAACGCACTTACGATGCAAAAGGTAAAGCAACCGGTTGGCGTGGCGGTGCTGATCCGAGGCGCGAAGGCATAGTGATTGGTGAATGATGGATGCCTATCGCATTCGCGCAACACCTGCGTGCGAAGCGTTTTCATCTTGATGTCACGACGCTCGCGTTTAATCATGGCGTGTGAGCGACTGGGGCTTACGCATCGAGTCATGCGAAACGGCACTATCTCTATTCTTGATCGGTATGTCGCTGTCGTCTCGAAAAATGCACAATTGATAGTTTGCTTTCAATCGAAAAGTTAAACTTCGGAAATTATTTCCACGATACGGAAACACTGGTTCGTGGACTAAGCGATTAGCAATCGCAACCCAGCAATCAAAACGTAGGTTTCGCGCCGACGCGCGAGTTACAGGATCACACCCATGCCACATCGTCAGGCCGCGCAAAATTTAAAAGAAGCCGCGCTCGAATATCACCGCTCGCCGAAACCGGGCAAGCTCGAAATCACGGCGACGAAGACGCTGTCGAATCAGCGCGATCTTGCGCTCGCCTATTCGCCGGGTGTGGCGTTCGCGTGTGAAGAAATCGTTCGCGATCCGGCCGAGTCGTTCAACATGACATCGCGCGGCAACTTGGTTGGCGTTGTTACGAACGGAACTGCGGTGTTGGGGCTGGGACCGATTGGCCCGCTCGCGGCGAAGCCGGTGATGGAGGGCAAGGCGGTTCTGTTCAAAAAATTCGCAGGTATCGATTGCTTTGATATCGAAGTCAACGAGCGCGATCCCGACAAACTGGTTGACATCATTGCGTCGCTAGAGCCAACGTTTGGCGGCATCAATCTCGAAGACATCAAAGCGCCGGAATGTTTTTACATCGAGAAAAAACTTCGCGAGCGCATGAAGATTCCGGTCTTTCATGACGATCAACATGGTACGGCGATCATCGTCGGTGCGGGCATCCTGAATGGTCTTCGCGTCGTTGGCAAAAAACCGGAAGACGTGAAGCTTGTCGTCTCGGGCGCAGGTGCAGCGGCGCTCGCATGTCTCGATATGTTGGTCGCGATTGGCATCAAACGCGAAAACATTTGGGTGTCGGACATCAAGGGCGTCGTCTACGAAGGACGCGTCGAAGAGATGGACGACAACAAAGCGCGTTACGCGCAGAAAACAGCACTCCGAACCATCGATCAGCTCCTCGACAAAGCCGACGTTTTCCTTGGGCTATCGGCAGCAAAAGTGATTAAACCCGAGTGGCTAGCAAAAATGGCAGCTAGCCCCTTGATTTTCGCGCTTGCTAACCCGGAGCCAGAGATCATGCCGGATCTCGCAAAAGCGGCGCGGCCCGATGCAATCATCGCTACCGGACGCAGCGATTATCCGAATCAGATCAACAACGTGCTTTGCTTTCCGTTCATCTTTCGCGGTGCGCTCGATGTCGGTGCGACGACGGTGAATGAAGCGATGAAAATTGCTGTGGTTCGCGCCATTGCCGATCTTGCGATGGCGGAGCAGAACGATCAAGTCGCCGCTGCGTACGGCGATACGGGCACACTTTCATTCGGCCCCGAATACTTGATTCCAAAACCATTCGATCCGCGCTTGATCGTGCGTATCGCGCCCGCAGTCGCAAAAGCCGCGATGGATTCGGGCGTTGCTACGCGTCCGATTAAAGATTTCAACGCGTACAAAGAACAGCTCACGCAGTTTGTCTATCACTCGGGCGCAGTGATGAAACCGATCTTCGCGAATGCGAAGAAATCACCGAAGCGCGTGGTGTTTGCCGAGGGCGAGGAAGAGCGCGTGATGCGCGCGATTCAAGTGGTGATCGACGAAGGGCTTGCGAAGCCAATCGTGATTGCGCGTCCGACCGTGTTCGCGCAACGCGTAGAGAAATTCGGTTTGCGCATGAAAGCGGGCGTCGATATCGAGCTCGTGAATCCCGAGCAAGATGATCGCTATCGCGACTATTGGCAAACCTATCATCAGCTCACACAACGCAAAGGCGTGTCACAGCAGCTTGCAAAGATCGAGATGCGTCGTCGCTTGACGCTGATCGGCGCAATGATGGTTCGCAAGGGTGATGCCGATGCGATGATCTGCGGCACTTTCGGCACGCACGATATGCATTTGCACTACATCGATCAAGTGCTCGGGCTGCGTAAAGACTCACACGAGTACGCCGCGATGAACGGCATTATGTTGCCGAATCGCCTGGTGTTCCTGGTCGATACTCACGTGAATTACGATCCGACGGCCGAACAGATTGCGGAGATCACATTGATGGCCGCCGACGAACTCCGTCGCTTCGGCGTCACGCCAAAGGTCGCGCTCTTGTCGCATTCGAATTTTGGCACGTCGAACAATCCATCGGCGGTGAAGATGCGCAACGCACTTGCCATTCTTCGCGAGCGCGCGCCAACGCTCGAGGTCGATGGTGAAATGCATGGCGACAGCGCGCTTGATGAAGACATTCGTGGCACGATTGAATCGCCGCTTACGGGTTCTGCAAACTTGCTCGTGTGTCCGAATATCGATGCAGCGAACATTGCGTACAACCTGCTCAAGACCGGTGCGGGTAACAATGTGGCTATCGGCCCAATCTTGCTCGGTTGCGCAAAACCTGTTCACATCTTGACGCCGAGCGCGACGGTGCGGCGCATCGTTAACATGACGGCACTCGCAGTGGTTGACGCCAACAACGTGCGTCAAGCGTCGCTTTTGTAGACTCGACCGGACCTTCTGCAATGAACACGACGCGCGCTTTTATCGGTTTCGTTGCATTGGTTTGGACGACATTTGCCATCGCGCAAACGGATGCTGCGCGCGAAGCACGCTGGCGCGCAGAGATTGAACCGAACATCGTTGTCGGCGATGCGCAAACATTGAAGACGAGCGAAGGACGCGAGTTCTTCGCGATCTTCACTGAAGGCAAACAAAAAGACGTCGCCTTCGTTCTGGTGCATGGCGTTGGCGTTAATCCCGATTTCGGATTCATTGGTCGCTTGCGCGTATTGCTGGCGGATGAGGGCTACGCCACGCTCTCGATTCAAATGCCGGTGCTTGCCGCAGAAAACGCAACGCCAGAGGCGTATGTAACGACGTTTCCCGATGCCGCTTCACGCATCGCAAGCGCGCACACGTGGCTGCGCGAACGTGGATACGCGAAGGTCGTGCTCGCATCGCACAGCATGGGCGCGTGGATGAGTAACGTGTATTTTCAGAACACGCCGAACTCGCCGTATGCTGCCTGGATTGTGATGGGCGTTACTGGGCGAATTCTCTCGATTGGATCGAACAGCTTGCCAGTGCTCGATCTCTACGGCGAGAATGATTTGCCCGCGAATTTGAGCAAGGCTTGGTTACGTCGCATGTATCTTTGGTTCGTATCGAATTCCGCGCAGATCGAGATTGCCAGAGCGGATCATCACTACACAGGCCGCGAAAAAGAGGCGGCAAACGCAATCATCGAATTCGTACGTTCGCGACTGCGCTAGCGCTTCGGCGCGGTGGACGCCGAGGCGAGAAGCATGGTCATTGAATGCCGCAGCACTGCTATTGAATCGCGCAACGATTGCGCAGATACGATTCGATGTCGGCTGACGCTGTGCGCAACGCACTAGAACCAAGACTGATGCCATTGGTGAGGCTTGCGCCCTTAAAGCCGAGCATCCCGCGCACGAAGAGCAGGCCATCGACTTGCGCGCTCAAGGTGCCGCTGTTGTCAATATCGTAGCCCATGCCTGCAGGAATCGCAGGTGCGCCGGGTACACCCAGCATGGCGCGAATCAACTTCACACCATCGGACGCAGCGCTGACTTTGGTGTCGCCGTCGAAGTCTTTTGTGCAAGGCGAGGTGTCGAGCGCGCCGTCGCTGCGGAATTTGTAGACGCACATTTGGTTGCTACATGTCGAGACGACGAAGAACGATCCGTCGGATTGTGCAACGATACCTGTGGGTCCGATGTAGGACGTATTGCCGCCGCCGTACCACGCATCATAGGAATAATCGCCTTTGCCGTTGCCATTCGGGCCGATAAGACCTTCGTCAATAGTGCCGTCGTACTGACCGCCCGATGCGTTGACGAGCGCACCGATGTGGAAGCCGACGACAACATTATCGTTGTAGTCGCCGACTACCAACACACGGTTGTTAGCGCCGGATCCTGAGGGGGTGAGTGCCATCGCGACAGGGCGTTTGACGGTGGTGAAAACGGTGCGACCTTCCTTACTCGGTCGCGGGCGTCCCGAACTGAAGTTTGTTTCGAGGCTACCGCCCGAGTTAAACCGATAAACGCAAGCGTCGAAATAACTGTGGAGGCAGAGCACCACAAAATCGCCATCTGGTTGTAGCGCGACATCCATGCCGATTTCGTCGGCGGGGTCTCGGTCTACGAAGACTTGGCCAGGATTGACGCTGGGTGCGGTGTCCTCGCCATTGAAATCTCGATCTAATGTACCGTCGTCATTGAGTTTGGTCAGGCATACGTAGGTTTTCTGATAGTAGTCCGTACAACTGCCGACGATAATGATTTTTCCGGTATTTCCATTAGTTTGCGTAACAACAGCTTGCGCTGAGCCGTAACCGCTGCCGAGGAGATGTAGAAAAACGTCGCGTCCCGGACCAGTCGGGTAGTCTGGTACAGATACGCTTGCGCCGGGGCCGGTGAAGCTTTGATCGAATGTGCCATCGTCATTCAATCGTGCGATGCAGTGGTAGCCGCGTCCACCGCACACCCCAACCAAGATAAGTTTCTGGTTATTGCTTGCTTCGACAGTCATGCCATAAAAGATGTCGTTCGTACTCGCTGTGATTGGCACGATGAATCGACCGGCGCCTGATGTGGCATTCGGGCCGATAAACGTAGTGTCAAACGAGCCGTTCTCATTCAATCGTGCAACACAAAAGCGACCAGGATCGTTGACGAGTCCGTTTGCCGTACATGTTCCGCCGAATACGATCTTGTTATCGGTACGAACAAAGAGTTTGACCTTACCGGTGCCGGACGTGTAGTTAAGCCCGGTCAGTGTGACTTGTCCGGCGGTGCCGAAACTCGCATCAAGGGTGCCGTCGGCATTGAGCCGAGCAACGCAATACGTTGTGCCACACGGCCCTGCGGCAAGAACTTTGCCATTAGGTTGCAGTGCAATGCCCCATCCATAAGCGCTGCCGGGAATGACTGCGATGCCGCTGCCGTTGGCGAACTCAGCATGCGCGCCGGACGAGGCGAGTGACGCTAAGAACGCAAAACCCAAAAGTTTGATGAAACAGCGCAAAGAAGTGTTGCGAGCGCGTGGAATGATGTTTAGAAATTGATTTGGCATAAATCTGGAGGCACTGGTTGGCACAGAGTGGTGCTTGACGTGAATTGTTCTTTGTATCGAGAGTCAAGTTTGATTATCAGCAGCCAAAGTACTTAAGCAAGCTTCATAAGGCCTTTGTAAGAAAAAATCGCTGTCAAATACCGCAACGATTGCGTAAATAGCTTTCAATATCGGTAGCGTTGGTTCGCCCGCTAAGTCCAAAGCTAATACCCGACGTAAGTGCACTCCCTCTAAACCCCATCATGTATCGCGTAAACAATAGGCCATCGGTTCCAGCGGTGAGCGTGTTGCTGCCGTCGATGTCGTAGCCGAGTCCGGGCGGAATCGCTGGCGAGCCTGGCACCCCGAGCATCGCGCGAACAAGTTTCAAACCGTCTGACGCTGCACTCGTACGTGTATCGCTATCGAAGTCTTTGTTGCAGGGCGATGTATCTAGCGCACCATCGACACGGAACTTATACACACACGACCGGGTGGTATCGCTACCGCAAGTGCCAGTAACAAAGAACGTACCGTCATTCGCTGCGACTATGGCTTTGGGGCCAGTACCGGTGGACGTGCCACCCGTGGTTCGCAAGTGATAGTTGAAATCACCCGCGCGATCGCCGTTGGGGCCAGTGAGTGTCGGATCCACCGTGCCATCGAAAGAGCCGCCAGAGCTATTGGTAAGCGCACCAACACAGGTTCGGAGACTTGCGCTGGAGCCGCTGCAATCCCCGAGCGCTAGCAAGCGATTGGCAACGCTGCTACCTGTAGGTGCCATGGTAAGAGCCACGGCGTCGCCAGCCGTGCCGAAGACAGTTCGTCCGCGAATGCTGGGTGGAAAGCCGCTGCCAGCGTAAAAGTTGGAATCGATGATTCCGCCCGCGTTGAAACGGTAAACGCAGAACTGACCGGAGTTGCCGTAGCGACAAAGCACCGCGAAATCGCCGTCAGGTTGCAACACAACATCTATTCCGTTCTCTCGATCGTCGGAGGCCACGAGGATGCGTCCGGGGTTGACACCCGGTCTGGTGCCGTCGCCATTGAAGTCGCGGTCGAGCGAGCCATCTTCATTGAGTTTGGTCATACACAAATCTGTGTAGCCGGCACCGCTTGTCCAGCAGCTTCCCACTATGATGATTTTTCCGTTATTCGGTTGAACGACGACCCCAGTAGCCTTTCCAATACCACTCAAGAAATGCAAAAAAACATCGCGGCCAGCGCTTGGCGCAGGCGGATCCGCAGGTGCCGAGACATCGGCACCCGGTCCGGTAAACGTCTGATCCCACTTACCTTCGTCATCTAAGCGAGCAATACAATGGTACGACGCGTTGTTGCATGCGCCGACCAGAACAAGTCTCTGGGGATTGAAGGCGTCGATGGTCATTGCATTCAAAATATCGTCGCCAGTCGTCGAAACCGGAAAGATCGCGCTTCCACTACCGGGCGTAGCGTTGGGTCCGACGAAACTCGTGTCAAAGGTACCGCTAGCGTTTAACCTTGCTACGCAAAATCGATAACCCACCGTGCCGTTGACGTAGCACGAACCGCCGAAGACGATTTTGCCGTCAGTGCGTACTAAAACCTTGGAGACATAGCCGTCGCTCGGCACGAAGCCAGGAATGTTGACGACACCGGTTCCGCTCGCGCCGAAGCCCGTGTCAGGCGAACCATCCGCATTCATGCGCGCAACGCAATGCGTTGCACCGCACGATCCTGCAGCTATGATTTTGCCGTCGGATTGCAACGCGATTCCGCCCCAGCCATAGTAGCTGCTGCCAGGGATGACTACGAATCCGTTGCCGTTGCCGAATTGAGCGTGTGCTCCGTATGATGCGAGCGACGTGAGAAGGGCGACGCCTGCAAATCGAACGACAGTGGGAAAAGAATTGCGCAGAAGGCGCGACACAAGATTTACAAGGTGAAGTGACATAGCTGCCGATAGATTCGACCGCACGGAACAGTGATTTGCGCGCGATTTTTCGTTACCCCCGCATCGAATTTGACCATTCGTTGTGAACTTGCTCAAGCCAGTTTCGCGAAGGCTCAGGTTAAGATCACTTAGGTCAACGTTTCATAGCTCGGAAGATTCTGCGTTCTCAATCAATTCAACACTGCTCACAAATCGTTTCGCCATGGATGATCGAACACGCGGCACTCGTGCCGCCAGGCGCTCGCTTGCTTGATGTCGCGTGTGGCTATGGTCGTCATGCCAAATTGTTTGCTGCGCGTGGCGCGCGCGTGACAGCGGTTGATCGCGACGAAGCGGCGATTGCCTCATTGCAAGGTATCGACGGTGTGGTGGCCGAGCTTCGCGATCTTGAAGGGGGGGGCGAGTCGCCAGATGCGTGGCCGTACGTCCCCGCAAGTTTTGACGCGATCGTCGTGTGCAACTATCTCTGGCGACCGACGTTCGGGCGCATGCTGGCATCGATCGACGTGGGTGGCGCGCTCCTTTACGAGACGTTTATGGATGGTAACGAACGCTATGGCAAGCCCTCACGTCCGGATTTTTTGCTGCGATCGAATGAGTTGATCGAGCGTACGCGCGACGCGTTTCGCGTAGTCGCGTATCGCGAGGGCGAAGCATTCGATGCAAGTGCGAAGCCGTTTGCGATAAAAGCGTGGATAGCTGCACAACGTATCCGTTAAATGGGATCAGCAATGGCGACTTCCGCCCAACTTGTTTGGGTGTAAACGGATATTTACTTCTATATTAACTTTGTACAAATATTTGGCTATGCCCCAATTAAATTGGGAGTAATAGAAAAGAGCTGTATTCGTGTTTTTACCGTCTGTGATTCACTTTAAAGCAAGTCTTGTTGAGGTGAGTAGGTGACGCTGTCAACGAATGCAGCTAAGATCAAATGCAAATCTCCGGGGGGGCAGTGGTGTATAGGCTCGCACGTTTTAAGTATTTGTCGGTTTTTCTCATTGCAATGGC
>JBOFBL010000039.1:0-10943 GCA_051645545.1 Casimicrobium sp.
TTCGTGGAGGAGCGCGAATACGCATCCGCCGCGTGAACAGCCGCTTGCTCGTGCCGAACCAGCACGTGCTTGAATTTGTCTTGTTTGAATATCTCGTCGTAGATATTGAGCACGGCGCCGCCGGGATAGCCGAAAACGAAATCCACGTTTTCTTCCGCGATGCAGCGAACGACGATTTCCGCGCCAGTGAGTGTCGGTTTAGTCATTTCATCCTCAAGAGTTTGGTTTTGCCTTTGCTCGATGGGTATTGAGCCAAGGCCCCTGAGGGCAATTCAATGCTGGGTATTCACGGCCTCGCGCACGCTTTGCACAGACGAGGAAACACATGCTTTTGGCAGATCCCCCGCCCGTGTGCCCTCGACTGAAACTACCTGTTCAATCAAAGCGCCACGGTGTCCGAACTCGTGAATATAGCCGATTCATGCTGCGATGCAAAAGACAGGAACTTGCGTGAGCACACCCGTCTGCGCTGCCGGTAGAGAAAATATTGCTCGCTTTGTTATCTAGCGAGATAGATTATTGCCGTGAATAACAAAATGAAGAACGTTGTTGACACTCACGTCTTTTACCCGAATTAGTTGGGCATCGCGTCCATATTGTCCTTAATTCGATATACAACGTATTCTGAGTCTACGCCCAACTATGCTGGGTCAAAGAGGTCAGTGTTGGAACCCATCTAACGAGTTCATTCGTAAATCGGCACTCGTTCATTGCGGATACTTGCAGCGCACTCTACGATTGTTGTGTCGCAATCAACAGCGTTTCACAAAGGATTCAACGTGAGTTCTCTCGTTCCCATGGAGGCAGACGGCGCAACAAACCCACGCGTGCAAGCCGTGTTCGACGACATCAAAGCAACGCGCAACGTCACCTGGGTCAACCACTTCTGGCGTGTGCTCGCTTCACATACGCCCACGCTTGAGCGCATCTGGACGAATGTGAAACAAGTCATGTCGCCCGGCGCACTCGATCCGCTCACGAAAGAGATGATCTACATCGCAGTAAGCATCACTAATAACTGCGAATACTGCATACACTCGCATGCTGCCGCTGCCAAGAAAGCGGGTATGAGTGACGAGCAGTTTGCAGAGCTACTAGCCGTTGTCGGGCTAGCGAACGAGACGAATCGACTTGCCAATGGTTATAGGATCCCAGTGGATGAGCAGTTTAAGCCGAAACCATATTGATGAAACGCGCAACAACTGACACCGAGGAGTAGCACATGGGTGGCGACGGCATGGGCGGATTAGTGGTTTTGATTTTGATTGCGAGCATTCTTTTACTCGTCGCACCTGCTGCCATTTTGTTTTTCGGTGCATTAGCGCTCGCGAAAAAAAGTAAGCACTGCGTTCCGATTGCACTGGCTTCGGCGACGCTCGGAACAGCAATCGGTTTCGTTGCTGTGGCGGCAACCTTTTTCGAATCGAGCTTTTCGCCGCGCAATCGCTTGGTATTGCAATTGCCGCCTGAGACGAAACACGAATGGGTGGTGCTGCTTGAGAAACCGGGCGCAGCACAAAGGCTCGAGTGGCGTGGCGTAAATTTGCCGTTTATGAGCAAGTCCGCAAATGTTGTAGTGCCTGCGAGCGGCGTGGTAATCGTCGATTCCCTCGACGGCGCGGGTGGCGGACACGCTGATGGATTCACGTTGAGCGGTGAGATGTATACCGGCCAGAGCGGCGGCCCCGCACCGCAAGCCTCGGGCTACACGACGTATCTAGCATTGCTGCGTCCGGATCTGCCAACGAATTCGTCATCGCTGCCGCCGCTTCGAGAATTGCATGACGCCACCAACTTCGCGCTGTTTTTGAAAGAGCGCGGCATAACCAAGTAAGGCTGGCTTCGCAAGCCTGGGGTTAATCCGTGTTTGATA
Source organism: Casimicrobium sp. (assembly GCA_051645545.1). Lineage (GTDB taxonomy): Bacteria > Pseudomonadota > Gammaproteobacteria > Burkholderiales > Casimicrobiaceae > Casimicrobium. The sequence continues at coordinate 1,874 of JBOFBL010000039.1, forward strand.
CCTCACGATTGTTTAGAGTGTTTACGTGACCAGAGCGCATTTCAATTTGTCATCAATCGTTCGTGGCTTCGCGATGGCCCTCCTCTGCCTCGCAAGCAACTCACTTGCGCAACCCCACGGCAGCGCAGGCCAGCAAACCGCAGTCCCGAAGACTCAGATCGCAACACTCAACATCCCTGCGCTCCACTACGGTTACTACGAATATTTGCCGATCGATTACAACCATACGGGTGTGCAGAAATTCGGATTGATGCTTTCGCTTCACGGGTCGGGCGAACGCGGTTCGGGCGCACTGCCATCATTGCGCAAAGTGATTTGGGGTTCCAACGAAAACGTAAACGCCAATCCGCAATGGCCCGCCGGACTCATTAATCAAGGTCGCAGTTATCCGCTAATCGTGCTGTCGCCGCAATGCAGTAATAGCGAAGGTACTGGCGACTGCGGATGGTGGGAGGGCGAACGACTTCGGCGATTTATCGAAGCCGCCATTGCTAGCTACAACGTTGACACGAACCGCATTTACGTCACCGGCCTCAGCATGGGCGGTGCGGGTACCGTACTCGTCGCTCGTGCATTTAATCCGCCGGGTACAGCAACGATCAACACGATCGCCGCAACGCTTTCGATTTGCCAAGCCGAAGGTGGAGCGCCCGCGCTCAATGAGCCGCTGCGCAATATGCCGATGTGGCTTGCGCACGCGTACGACGATCCGCAAGTCAATTGGGGTGAGTCGCGATTCTTCCTCGACGGTGTCACTGAAGAAATTGCATCGATCACGAGCGGTTTCGATTACACAGACTCCAACGGACCACCGAAGCCCGACATCGACAGCAGCCAAACCTTGCTCTATAACGTATCGAGTACGGTGAGTAGCGCCACACCTGCAATCGGTCATCGCTGGCTCAAAAGCGACACGATCAGCGACGCTGCGATAAACGCGGACCACAATATTCGTCAACGCTTCACCGTTTACAAAGACGGGGCGCATAGTATTTGGAATCGCGCCTACAACGACGCAAACATCATGAGTTGGCTCTTCAAACAACGGCTCAATGAAACTCCGCAAACCTGCAACCTCGACATCAACGCAGGCGGCGCATTCGACATGAAAGACGCACGTGCAGCGATCATGTGGATGCTTGGTTTTCGTGGAACGGTCTTGGAAAACGCAGCGGGATTTAGTGGCGTTAACGCCGCCGCGATCGATCAATTCTTGACCAGGCAACAAGCCAGCGGTGCGCTCGATCTCGATGGCGACAATACAGTTCGCGCAACGACCGATGGACTCATGTTGCTGCGCATCGCGCTCGGTTTCACCGATGGTGCCGCGATCACTAATCGCGCAATCAACGCATCGGGCTCGCGCGGTACTTGGAACGGCGTGCTCACGCATCGGCGCGACAGCTGCAAACTCACGTCGCTTCAGTAGCGCGTCGAGTCATCAAGCATGGTCGATACACGGATGCTATTTCATCTTTACCTTAAATAGCTTGTTTTTATTGGGCGTAACTGATTTTTTACGCATTTTTCAACTACAGCGTTAAATTACATTACACCCCAAATAAATATGGCGTTACTTAATGCTGTCGCTGACACCGTAGGATTGACGTCTAACGCTCTAAGGGATGATGCTGTGTGCCCTTGGCGAAACTAACATCGCCGCCGCAAACGTTGAATTGAATTCCAAAGCGTTGATCAAGCAGAAATCAAACTCAATCACATGGAACGAGGCAGAGCGCCTGACCATCTCGGCGCTTGACGATCTCCCTGGTGCGCTCTCCGCACTTGAAGTTGCTTACTCGAGATGCGACGATCGCCCCCATACCGATACGCTGACCGCGCTCGAAATTGCCGCCCTCGCCTGCCAAATCATCACGACGGACTGGGCCAGTTTTGCCCCGATGCGCGTCTGGGTCGAAAGATTGCGCGACTATGCGGGCGAAGTGCCCGCGACATCTTCAGGGCGTTTGTTGCTTGCAAGCGGTCTCTATTGCTGCATTGATCACGCTGGAACGACCGAGATAGCCTCGAAATACGGCGATGCGATTGATCGCATCGCACGCGACGCGCTGCACGAAGCGCAGAAGACTTCAACGCCGAACATCGTCGCCATTGCCAGCGATCAGATCAGCAGTCACGCCGCTTACGGTGGCAGCAATGTGACGTTCGATCTTGCGCTCACCGCAGTCGATACCTTGGCACCACGACTCGATCAGCGCATCCTTGCACGAAGCCGCTATTGGTTGGCCGCCTCGCTTCGCATGCTCGATCAGCAACAACGCGCCAACGAACTTTGGGAACAAACCCAACGCTCAATCAATGCGACGAATTGGCGCTGGTTGCGCGTGCGCTCGCTTGCGATTGAGGCGCGTCCAGCTTTTGACCGGGGTGATGTACCCGCCGCGCGCGACGCACTTGCGCGCCTGCGCGCTGAAGTCGATTTGCAGCGACCGCTGGATGCGTACGACGTGCATTTACTCACCGGCTGGCTCGCGATGCTCGAAGGCAATGGTCGGCAAGCGGTCGAAGCTTATAACCTCGCGTACGAAAGCCTAGAGCGCGCGGCGATGAATCCGTCGATATTGTCTATCGCCCGCACTTTCATCGCCAACGGTCACATTCTCCACGGCGACATCAGCGCCGCACTGAAAGTCTTAGAAGCGCCGATCACCGGTGAACCAAGGCTCGTGAGCTTTTTCGAAGGCGGTCGCTCGCTCGTTGCTGCGCTTAAAGCCCGAAGCGACGGCGACGCGACGGCGTATCGCAACGCGCTCACAATTGCTTTCTCGACAATCAAAGACTTTCGTGGTTACTCGATTTTTCGGATGCTGCCAAAGCATCTAGCGTTGCTTTGCGCCGATGCGCTCGAACAAAACATCGAACCCGAATTCGTGCGCGAATGGATCGCAAAACGAAAACTCTCGCCGCTCGAGAACGCTGGTAGCGCCTGGCCTTGGCCAATCAAGGTTTATGCACTCGGCGGCTTTCGTTGCGATATCGACCGTCAAGCAATCGATGGCGGTCGCAAATCGAACGATACGCGGCTCGACTTGCTGAAACTCATTGCGGCGAACGATGGCGAACCCGTCGCGGTTGCGCAAGCGATCGATTGCGTTTGGCCCGATGCCGACGGCGATCTCGCGCGCAAGTCGTTCGATATGTCACTCTCGCGATTGCGCAAGTTGCTGGTGCACGAAGACGCATTGCAAATCATCGATGGCCGCATCGCCCCAAATCGCGAAATGATGTGGTTCGACACGCGCGATTTCAGACGCATTTGCGATGTATCGATCAGCGAACCCAAACTCGATTTATTAGCGAATGCAGTGCGCCTCACCAAAAGCTACGCACAAGGCTTTCTTGCGGGAGACGCGCGCGACGCAAGCTGGAAGGTCGAAGCGCACGAGCGCATGAAACAACGCTTCGTTCGATCGGCGGGAAACATCGCACAAGCCCTCGCCGCGTCGCACGAAAATCAAGCGGCCATCGACTTGCTGGCTCGCGCTATCGAGACGGAACCGCTGGCCGAGACGCTCTACGTAGGACTCATGCGGGCGCAGCTCGCTTCTGATCGGCGCGCCGAAGCGCTTCGCACCTATCGTCGCCTCAAGGAAACCTTGGCGACGATGCTCGGCGTCAAACCTTCTGCCGAGGCCGACGCGCTCGCAAAAGACGCCGCCGCGTAGATCGACCTCGGCGGACGACCCGCAATTCCCGGGGGCACAAAAAAAGCAACAGTGGACGCTCGTGTGGGTTTGGTGTGGGAAACGCGCGCCTAAGCTTCGTTTTACACCCCGCGCACCGATTGCACGCGGTGATCGACGATGCCTACCCGCACTTACGAAATCAAAACCTACAAACCGGTCTTCGATGCCGCGCTCGGCTACATCACCAAGATCGCGCTCATTGATCGCGAGGGAATCGTGCGCTGCGATGTAGCAGTGCTTGAAGGCAGTTCGCGAAGTTACGAGCCGCGCGTGAACGGCAATCTCGAATCGGCCGCGGCCTTTGTGAATGCGCAAGCACTGCCGCAATTACTCGACTTTCTGCGCCACGAATCGAACCTGAAGCTCACTTTGGACGACACACCGCCGGGTGATGTTCGTATTCACACGTGAGAAGTCAAATGATGACAAATAAATTGAGCACGCAAAAGGTTCAGGCGGTTCGCCCCCTTACGAAACGGCATGCGCGTGTGGCTTCGGTCGTATTCGCTTGTATATGCATAGGACTCGTCGCGCACGCAATTTGGGAAATCATCAAAGCGTGGCCGCAAAGACACGAATCGATCGCAAACGGCACGATCACGTCGGTCGAACACAATCGTTTCCGTGGCGGCGGTTACTACTTAAGTTTTCGTTTCGCCGACGCGCAAGGGCGCGAACATGCCATCGAACCGCGCAGCGCATCGTACGCGAGCGGCCTTTCAAACTATCGCGCCAACGATCGCGTGCGAGTTGCCTACGTCATGCGCGATCCGCAGCAAGCGCGCGTGTTGCAACCGTGGATTGATGCGCTAAGCACGCTTCCGATCTGGCTTTTCGCAATCATCACCGCCCTCTTTTCGTGGGGCATTTGGCCGCGTGCAAAGAAAACAGCCAATCCCTTTTCCTAATCGTTTCTTTTGGAGAACGACAATGAAATCGCTTCATTACCCGCCTCTGCTCGCCGTTGTTGCGTCGATTGCTCTTGCCAGTTGCGGACGCGAAGAGTCGAAATCGACTAGCGCGACGAGCACTAAAACCGCAGTCGCACAAAGTACAAACCAAGCACCGAAAGGCATGATCGACGTGTGCTCGAAGATTACTGAAGAGGAAGCTTCGAAGGTTCTCATGCAAAAAGCCATCTTCAATCCGGAATCGAAGGGTGGCAACGCAAGAATGATTTTCTGCAGCTTTGGCCCTGCCGCTGGAGGAAGCCCGTCGACGCTAGCCATTAACGTGACTCAATATGAGAGCGCGAGCATCGCAGAGAGTGCGCTGAGTACAGCGGACAAGATGATGGAGAGCATGACGGCCGACGCGAAGAAAGCAGGCGGAAAAGGCACTGACATCACGATCGAAAGTATCGAAGGACTAGGGAACCAAGCGCTTCTGAAACGCGGTGGGCTACATGGCGCGGCGAATCTTGTAGTGCTGCGAGGTTCAATCGCCTACAGCTTCAACGTGCAGAGACTGGATTGGAGCAAGGTCGACACGAAGGAGCTCATCACGGTCGTGAAACGCGTGCTCAATTGACGCAAGCTGTACGAAGTGTGAGTTTTGTGTGGGTTCGCTGCATCGAAACTCTCGTCACCTCCTCTTCGCCCGATTGAAAGAGAACACACCATGCGAAAAACTCCCTGCTTCGTCCTCGGTATTTGCTTCTTCGCGCTCGCGCGCGTCGCGTGCGCGATCCCAGGTCAACCCGGAACGCTCGATGCGACGTGGGGTACCGCGAGTCCGATTGGCGCTGGAAAACTATTGCTGTCTAGCGAGTGCACGTTGAGTCGATTGGCGATACAAGCCGATGGCAAGGTGTTGTACGCAGGTTTGAAGAATTACTCAGGCGGCGTGAACCCCATCGGCATTTGCGTTCATAGGTTGAACGCTGACGGTACCGTCGATCAAAGCTACGGCACCAATGGTTTGGCGATTGCAGCAACCTCACTCGATCCAGCCAAATACGAGGTCGCCGTCGTCGTTCAACCGGATCAGAAAGTCGTCGTCGCGAGCAATTGCATCAGAACGGGAACGACGCAACTCTGTGCTGCGCGATTCAACGCCGATGGCACGAAAGATACGAGCTTCGGCAGTGACGGTATCGTGAATCTCGGCAACATCGTCACGCTCGGCGCAGTAGCACTGACGTGGAGCGACGATTTGATCCTCGCAGCGCGTTGCGGTCTTGATTTCTGCGTCTACAAAATCGCGCCCGATGGTTCGCCGGATACATCGTTTGGAACATCAGGACGCGTTGTGACAACCATCGGCAATGGTGGCAGCGATACACCGGTTTCAATCGCGATTCAAACGACTGGTAAGATCGTTGTCGCGGGAACCTGTGTTGACAGCACCGCGCCCCCCGCCACGCAAAGTCGCCTTTGTGTGGCGCGCTACACCGCGAGCGGTGTACTCGATACGAGTTTCGCCGGGAACGGAAAGTTTTTCGGGAATCTACTCGTTAACAACAATCTGAGCACAAGAGCGAGCGCTCTCAGGGTACAACCGGACGACAAATTTGTGGTCGGAGCTTCCTGTCTACAAACGACCGACCCAGCTTCGATAAATTTTTGTGTCGGGCTTTTTGGCGTCAACGGCAACCTCGAGTTGTCGAACAAGGTATCTGATGTGACGAGCACCGCGTACGCCGATACGCTTGTCGCAATGGCTATCAAACCCAACGGAAAAATCATAGTGGCTGGCAATTGCGAATCCGCCGGTAAATTTTGCGCGCGACAACTTGACAACCCAATGCTCTCGCTCGACTACGGGTACGGCAATCCCGCTAATGCCGCCGCGACGACGACGATGCAAAGCGTCTATGACACTCCGAACGACATGACACTGCAACCCGACGGCAAGGTGCTCATTTCGGGCTATTGCGCGCCAGCGGTAGCTGGTCCGTATAACCCTTGCATATTGCGCTATGAAGGCGGTCCCTACAACTATCAAAACTGCAAACCAGATGTCGATGGCGACGGCTCGTTTCTCGCGACGACGGACGCCTTGATCTGGTCGCGCATCGCGCTTGGAATGCGTGGTGCGAGCGTACTCGGCGGAATCAATTTCGCGACAAATGCATCGCGCAAAACCTGGCCTGCAATTCGCGAGTATCTGATCTCGCAGTGCGGATTATCGATTGCGCCTTGAGCGCATCGGACAGCGCTTACGCGCTTAAAACCCTCCTCCATATCGATCGGATTCGAGAGTAACTATGAAGCAAATCATCAGACTCATTGCATTCTTCCTGTTCATCGTCGCGACCAAACTCGGTGTTGCGCAAGACATGCCTGGCAGCCGCGATCATCCCGCAGTGAAGCGCTTCGCGGGCAGCACGATCGTTGGCTACGACACTCGCGATTTCGAATCAATCGAATTTCAGTCGTCGCCGTTCAAGGAATTCGATTCGAAAGCGCGCAAGCGTGTTTACGCGCAACCGCCGCTCGTCGTCGAAGGCAAACTCACTCGAATTTGGTATGAAATACCGGGCGCGAATTCGTCTACCGACGTGTATCGCAATTACGCAAACGATCTCATCGTCACCGGATTCATGCCGATCTACGATTCTTTGAGCGATCCGCAATCGAGAAGTCCGATCAACTTCCTTTCGACCTTCACGCGCGATGGCATCGACTTCGTGAAGACGACTCGCTCGGAATACGTGTTCGCCGCTGCACAGCGTACAAGCGTACGCACGGGTACGTTCCAAAAGGGAAACATCTACGCGCGAATCGTAGTAGTCGATTGGCCCAAAGACGAGAGTACTTACAAAGCCAAACAAGGGGCATACGTTGCAGTCGATATAGTGGAGACCAAGTCGATTGCGCAAAAAATGCAAATCGTTTCGGCAAGCGAAATGAGTACATCGATTGCGAGCACAGGGAAGGTCGCGATCTATGGCATCTTCTTCGGCACGAATAAAGCCGAGATCAAACCCGAATCAAAACCTTCGCTCGATCAAATCGCCGCGTATCTCAAGAATGAGCCGAATACACGTTTACACGTTGTGGGGCACACCGATAGCGTTGGCGGGTTTGAGAGCAACATGGGGCTTTCGAAGCGACGCGCCGACGCTGTTGTAGCTGCTCTGACAAGAGAGCACGGTGTCACCAGCGCGCGACTTACTGCGAACGGCGTTGCGTACCTCGCACCCGTTTCAACGAACTCGACAGAGGAAGGTCGCGCGAAGAATCGTCGCGTTGAGCTAGTACTTCAATGAATTTCCTTGGCGAAAAACGCGAGCATGGAAACGCATGAGAAGCATTGTATTCATCTAAAAATACTCTCCAGCTACGTTGCCCTACGTCCAATTTTATTGGGAAATTCGTTAAATTACTAACTTTTTCAATAAGGTCGATAACTTCATTTATAGCCCAATAAATTCGTGCGAATATCGATTTCGTTCGGATACCATTTTCGCTTCACGTACGATGCCAGTCTTAAAGTAAACAGTGGTTTTTCACCGTTGCATCAGTCGTCGCGAAAGGTAGCTTGCGAGGTCCACAAGAGCCACGAGCAACATCATCGCAATCAAGATCGAACTCGTCTCGGGCATTTGGAAGAGCCCCATGTGAAACGAGAGCATTTGACCTAAGCCCCCCGCGCCGACCACGCCGAGCACCGCCGCTGCGCGAATGTTGTTCTCCCAGCGATAGAGCGTGTAGCTCATGAGTTGCGGCAACACTTGCGGGAGTGTGGCGTAGAGGAACACACGGCCTTCGCGCACACCGCGTGTGCGCAGCGCAAACGCCGCAGTTTGCGGTGCGTTCTCGATGGCTTCGGCAAACAGTCGTCCGAGCACGCCCGTCGTGTGCAGCGCGAGTGCGAGCGTGCCCGCAAGTGGACCTAAGCCCGCTGCGATCAAGAGCAACGCCGCCCACACGAGTTCAGGAATCGAGCGCAATGCGTTCAACAACAAGCGTGTCGGTTCGCGCCAGAACGCACGATCGCTCTCATGCGTTTTGCTCGCAGGCAGCGCGAGCAAAAGGCCGAACGCGGCGGCTAGCAAAGTACCAAGCGCCGACATCGCGAGCGTTTCGAACGATGCGACAGCAAGCTTCTTCAAGAACGCCGGATCGGCGGTTGGAGTGAGCAATTCGGCGATGAATTTGCCCATCTTCCGCATCGAATCGGCGGAGAAGAATTTCGCGAATTGCAAATCCAGTGTGGCGAAGCTTGCAATCGTCAAACAAATCAAACCGAAGACGAACCAGCAGGCTTTACAGCGCGCATCGAACAGACGCGGCGGTAGGCGGTAGGGTTGGTTGGCGGGTATTTGACTCATCGCAAAAACTCACGCGAGTTTGTGCGTGATCGAATACTGCGGTGGGAGCGCGCTTGCGCGCGAATGGCTTCTAGGTGCTTCGCAT
>JBOFBL010000040.1:0-3988 GCA_051645545.1 Casimicrobium sp.
GCACGATGCCTGCTTGCACGTTGCGATCATTGGCGACGAGCGCGAGTGATCGTTCGTACTTCGCGATGGATTGCCGATAGCGCTCAAGGCGTCGATCGGCAAGCGCAGCAGCGGTCAACACGTAGGCGGGGACGGGGCTTGTGAGTTTAGGGAATTCATCGGCCGCCACTTGAAATTGATCGGCCCAGGTCGCGATCACGATGACATCGCGGCGCATCGATTCATTAGACGGCTGTGCGGCGAGTTTTTTCTGAAGCGCGGGAAGCACAACCGCCGCTTCGCCGTTTCGTGCTCGCGCGATCAAGGCGTCGTAGTCGCTATCGGCGCGGGCAGGCAAAACTATCGCGCAGAGCGATAGCGCAATAACCCACGTATTGCGAACTTTTGCAATCAGAAAAGCGCCCCGTTTAAAAACAACATGGAATGGCCGATCGCCTTCAGGCGCTACGAGAGAAAACAACAACTTATGCCTGATCTAAGCGCTGAACTTGTTGAAATATATGCGCTTATTCCTTGATTTTATTAGGAAAAGTTCGAGTTTTCACGATTAGTCGCTCTATTTCAGCGCAAATAATTGATGGGTTGTGTCGATCGTGTCGACCGTTATCTGATCGAGATGCTTGAGCGCAACGCATTGAATACGTGAAACGCACCAAAAAAGTGTCTTTGATTACTTGAAAGTGCGCCCGAACTTACTGCTTTATCACCCTATTTAATTGGGTCAACAGGGCATTTAAGTAATTACTCAATAAATTACGTAACTAGTGTATAGACCCAATTAAATAGTAGCTTTTCGCTAATTTTTATAACTCAATCGGCACACCGTAAACCTCGTGCAAGCTGCCAGAGGTGACAGTGTCTCGCGTGGCACCGAAGGCAATGAGTCGTCCTTCGCGCATCAGAAGCACACGATCCGCAATTGCAATCGCGTCGCGCGGTTCGTGCGTTGAAAACACGATCGACCATTGCCGATCATTCGCGACACGGCGCAGCAGTTGCAATACGAATTGCCGCTGTGCGAGATCGAGATGCGCCATCGGTTCATCGAGTAGCCATAAGCATTCGCTCGCATCGGCGCGCTGGCCGAGTTGATAGAGCGAGCGCGCAAGTTGCACACGCAACAATTCGCCGGACGACAGTGACGCTGCATCACGATCGACCCATTGCATCGCATGACATTCTTCGAGTGCGTGCGCCACAGTCGCTTCGTTCACAGCAACAAAGGGGCGACCGAGCGCGACATAGTCAAACACCGACAACGAAAACGCAAGCGGCGGTTCAACGGCATTGAGCGCACGTAGTTCGGCAAGCTCGCGCGGGTCGTAACTCGCAATCGATTGACCGTTGAACTCAATCGCACCGCTTGCAATCGCAACATCACTGGCAAGCGCATTCAGAAGCGTACTTTTGCCAGCACCGTTAGGTCCCAATACCGCAAGCACTTGTCCGCGATAAAGATCGAACGAAACATCGTCGAGCAGGGTTTTTCGTTCGCGAACGATGCACAAACGTTTGACGCAGAGTCGCGCGCTCACACAATGTCTCCGCGCGCTTTTGCGTAGCGCAACACGAGCGCAATGAGCACCGGAACGCCGATGATCGAAGTGATCGCGCCCACTGGCAATTCCACCGGCGCAGCGACGGCGCGTGCAGCAATGTCGGCGAGCACGCAAAGCAGCGCACCGATGATCGCAGCGAGCGGCAGTACGCGCGCAGGTTGTGCGCCGACCCACATGCGCGCAATGTGCGGCGCGGCGAGTCCGACAAAGGCGACGCTGCCGCAAAACGCAGTGACGATGGCAATGGCCACTGCGCTCACAATCGCGACTCTAAATCGCAGCGCACGAAGCGGCACACCGAGCGTGCGCGCGGTGCGCTCGCCGAGCGCCAGTGCAGCAAGTGCACGTGCGTCGCGCGCGAGAAGCACGCAGGCGATGAGCGTCGCGACGAGCATCGCAAGCACGGCGCTCCACTGCAAATTCGCAAAACTGCCGAGCATCCAAAACGCAAGCGTGCGCAATTGCGCCTCGCTTGCCAGCGATGTGGTGAGCGCAAGCCCGGCTGCGCACGCCGCATTGATTGCAACACCCAGCAACAAGAGTTGCGCCGTTGCGCCGCTGTGTTGGCGCTGTGCGAAAGCGAGCATCGCAAACATTGCGAGCGTTGCGCCGAGCAATGCGCCCGGCCAGAGCGCGAGCGACGACGTTGCCGAAAAAAAGATCAAGGTGACCGCTGCACCGAACGCGGCGGCCGTCGGCACGCCAAGCAGCCCCGGCTCAGCAAGTGGATTGCGAAACAAGGCTTGCATCGCGGCACCAATCACGCCAAACGCAGCGCCCGCAGACAGCGCGGCAACGACACGCGGTGCGCGCAAAGTTGACACGACCGATTGTTCGGTATCGTTTAGATCAAATGAAAGAAGTTGGGTGAGCGCGATCGGATAGGTGCCGATCGCAAGCGATGCCACGCTCGCCACCACAAGCAGCCCAAGTGTGGCGATGAATACCCAGCGCCATTGCGCATCGGTTTTGCCGACAATTAACGACAAAGATGCGCCTCGACCAATGCCGCAACCTCGTCCGGCGCATCGTGATGCAACATGTGACCTGCGCCTTTCACGACTTTAAATTCGATATCGCGAAATGCCGCAAGTCGCGATGCGAACGAGCCGAACGCATGTCCTTCGCGCGCGGTGGGTACGGTCGTATCATCGGTGTAACCGTTCCATTGTTTCGCCTCCGATTCGGTTGCACCAACCCACAGCGTCGGCGCGGTGACTTCATTCCAGATTGCGATAACTTCTTCGAGTCGGTACACACTCGGAAACGGCAGCTTGTGCGCCGGGTCAGCTCGTAAATGCCAACGCCCATCATCGAGCCGCTCGGCCCAGTGCGACGCAAGCCACTCGGCACGCTCGCGTGATAGTCGTGAGTTGGTTTTCTGCAAACGATCGGCGACCTTCGCGAGCGATTCGTAAGTCGAAAGCGCAGGCGGTGATTTGGTCGCATCGAGCCATTTGCGATACGCATTTGCAGCTTTCGCAGCGCTGCCTGCCGGAATGCCAAAACCATCGAGCGACACCAAGTGTGACACGCGATCGGGTCGCACGCCCGCGTAAATGCTCGACACATTGCCGCCGAGACTGTGCCCCAGCAAACGCACCGGATCGTGTGGACTTACGTGATCAATCACCGCTTCAAGATCGGCGACATATTCGGCAAACCAATAACCACCCGCCGCCTCGCGCGTCCATTCGGTGCCGCCGTAACCGCGTTGATCGGGTGCGACGATATGCCAATCGCGTTTCATCGCGTCGACCAAAAATTGAAACGACGCACCGACATCCATCCAGCCGTGCAACATCACCACGATTGGCGCATCGATCGAGCCCCAGCTTGCATATTCAACTTCGTGCCCTCGTAAGCGGACGCGATTTCGCTGCATTTGTTTTTTCGCAATCATCTCGCAAGCGTAGCAGCGCGGTGGCTAATGGCGACGTCGAATGAGCCGTCAGATCACATATTGGCCATTTCCTTTAAACGCCTATTTAATTCGGCGATATAGCCAATAAACGTAAATATCAATAATTTAATTAAATTAGCTTAACGCCCAATTAAATAGTTTTATTTTAAATGTTGCCAGGATGTAATTTGTAACGACACATTCTTTGCGATTCATGCTTTTCGTCCTTTCAGCACGAGTACGACGCCAATCAAAACCACCCCTGCCGAGGTCCATTCAAACGCGCTCACCGTTTCGTTCGCCAACGCCACGCCAAGGATCATTGCAATCACGGGCGTAACAAAGCAATAACTCGCAGCAAGCGCAGCCGGCGCACGTGCAAGCAACACCATGTACGCATTGAACGCGATGAGCGAACCGAACACGACGAGATAGAGCCAAGCGAGCGTTGCTTGCATCGTCGGCGGGGAGCGCGTCGCGAAGGTCGCGTACTCGCCATTTGCCAACGCCATCAACATCAACACCA
>JBOFBL010000041.1:0-7864 GCA_051645545.1 Casimicrobium sp.
GGCACCTCATCGGCGTCCGTCCAAGCTTGCATTTGCGCGAGCAACACATCGGCTTCCTGCGCCGCATGCGCACCCGATTGCAACGCGAGTACGCGCTCGTGGCAGGCTTTGCCAAGACGCTTATCGTGATCGCGCCAGAAGTGATGGAGCTTATCGAGCAGCGCGACATCACTCGTGGCATTGATTGCGTCGAGTTTGAGCGAAAGCGGTGCAGCGCTTGCAAGCCACGCGCTCAAATCTCCCGAAGCGAGCTTCGATGCGACGGCCTTCGCTTCAATGGGCGAATCCTCTTTGATCGCCGCTGCGACCACCGCGAGTGGCAGATCGCTCGTGATCGAGCCGTTCAAGCACGCAGCCCAAGCCTTCGCGGCGGCTTCGCGCACGCTCGCGTCCGCGTCGTCATGTGCGCGCTTGAGCGTGCCCACGTCGGTGACGCGCGCAACGGCCGCCGCACGTACACGCGCGTCCGCATCGCTCGTCGCGAGGGTTTTGAGGTTTTCATCACCGGCGGCAAGTTCTGCCACCGCAGTCAGCCGTTCATCGGCGTTGGGGCTTTGCCATTTGGCGTTGCCTCCGAAAAGAGTCTTCAGCACGGGAGTTTTCAGTTTGGATAGATAGACCCATAATTGTAAGTTCGTTAGCGATTGCAGCCGTAGCTGTTTGCATAAGGTGCTAGCAGCTCAAGTCGCGCGCCAAATACTTGAACTAAAACGGGAATACTTCATGCCAATCGCCGCCGCATCATCTGCAAGCGAGTTTTCTCGCGAGATCCTACGCATTGCCCCGTTCGTGCGTCGGCTTCGCAAACTGACCAACACAAGCGTTTTGGGCGCGCTAGTTTTTGCGGCAATGGTTGCCGACACGCCTTTCGCACAAACCTACACCCGCGTCGACGCGGGTCTCGCGCACAGCTGCGCGGTGCTGTCGAGCGGCGGCGTGAACTGTTGGGGATTTGGCGGCAGCGGCAGGCTGGGTCAGGGGAGTACAGAGAACAGCCTGACCCCTGTCCCCGTCGTGGGGCTGCTTGATGCGACGGCGGTAGAAGCGGGCGCGGGCCATAGTTGCGCGCTCTCTCAGGGCGGTGCCGTGTGGTGCTGGGGTAGTTCGGGCAACGGCCAACTTGGCAACGGCAGTAATGCAGCAAGCGCGGTGCCGGTATCCGTATCGTTGCCTGCAGGGATGGTCGCCACCGGCATTAGCTCGCGCGGATTTTTCACCTGCGCCGTGATGCAGGGTGGCCCCGTACGCTGTTGGGGCTCTGGCGCACTTGGAAATGGCAGCAACAGCGACAGCAATGTGCCTGTGGGCGTCAATCTAGCAGTCGGTGATTTCGCGGTTGAGGTAAGCGCCGGAAATGATCACGCTTGCGCTCGGCTTTCGAACGGAAATCTACGTTGCTGGGGCAGCAACACTTCGGGTCAGCTTGGAAATGGGATGACTAACTCAAGCAACGTTCCGGTCAGCGTGCAGCTCTTCGGTGATCTCGCGACTACGATTAGCGCGGGCTCTGGGCATACGTGCGCGGTGCTGGCCAGTGGCAGCGTTGGCTGCTGGGGACGTGGTCTCGAAGGGCAGTTGGGCAACGGCGGTACGAGCAGCAGCAGTTCGCTAGTCAGCGTTTCCGGGTTGAGCGCTGCGGCGACAGCGGTCGTTGCGGGGAATCAATTCACGTGTGCGTTGTTGGCTACGAAGCGTATCGAATGTTGGGGGCTTGGCACCAGCGGGCAGCTTGGGAATAGCGCTGCAAGCAGTAGCAGCACGCCGGTGCAAGTCGCGAACATTACGGACGCAGTGGCGATCACTGCCGGTGAGCAGCACGCGTGTGCAGTGCTCGCAAGCGGCGCTGTGCAATGCTGGGGTTCGAACGCGGGTGGTCGACTTGGCGATGGGACCACTGTTTCGCGGACGACGCCTCGATTCATCTCGCAGAGCTGCAATATGGACCTTGACGCCAATGGCGTGCAGTCGGCGTTGACTGACGCGCTGATCTATCAGCGCGCGCTGCTCGGCCTTTCTGGTTTGGCGGTGACCAACAATGTGTTGGGCGCTAACGCGAAGCGAACGTCTTGGGAAGAGCTTCGCGGATATCTCACCGAAGTGTGCGGTGCGACAGGCCTAGCCCCTTAGCGTTACGCGTAAGTCAACGCCCGCCCGTTCGGTCGTGCCGCGCAGCGACTCAAGGCGTGCGATGTCTTTATTCAAGAAAACCAGCGGAGCGCAGTCTCGTAGGATGGGTGGAGCGAAACGATACCCATCAAACCACGCAGCTACGCGCTACACCTCTGCGTTTTGTGGACGGGCCCCCGATGATGGGTATCGCTGCGCTCCACCCATCCTACAATCCCGCGGGTGACTTCCGATCTCGCCTACATCTTCGGCCCCGCTGGGCCGCTCGCACAAAGCTTTCCCAACTTCAATCCGCGACAGCAGCAAGTGGAGCTTGCGACTGCGATTGAAGCTGCAATTTCTGATCGCGCACAACTCGTTGCTGAGGCTGGCACGGGCACCGGAAAAACCTTCGCTTATCTGATTCCTGCGCTGCTCTCGGGTGGCAAGGTCATCATTGCGACGGGGACGAAAACGCTGCAAGATCAGCTGTTCGAACGCGATTTGCCGCGTGTGCGCTCGGCGTTGAAACTGCCGGTTGAAACTGCGCTGCTCAAAGGTCGCAGCAATTACGTGTGCCATCACCATTTGAATCGTACGCGCGCCGAGGGTCGGTTCACAGCGCGCGAACACATTCAGCATGTGCAGCGCATCGCTTCGTTTGCGGAGCGCAGCGCGACGGGTGACAAGGCTGATTGCGATACGGTGCCGGAGAGCTCGCCCGTGTGGCCGCTGGTGACCTCGACGCGCGAGAGTTGCCTTGGCAGCGATTGCCCGCAGTACAAAGAATGCTTCGTGATGAAAGCGCGCAAGGCGGCGCTCGAAGCGGAGATCGTCGTCGTCAATCATCATTTGCTGTTCGCAGATATTGCGCTTAAAGACGATGGGCTTGGCGAATTGCTGCCTGCGTGTAACACCGTAATCGTTGATGAAGCGCATCGCGCGCCGGATGTGGCGTCGAATTTCTTTGGCGAATCGACGAGCGGTTTGCAAGCGATTGAGCTTGCGCGCGACACCGAACTCATTGCGCGTTCGAAAGCAGGCGACGCGACGAATGTGATCGATGCTGCGCAAGCGGTGGGCATGGCTTCACGCGGCGTGCGGCTCGCGTTCGATCAATCTGGCGCGAAAGTGCCGCGTGATGAAGCCTTCGAACGACGCGAATTTCGTGATGCGCTCGATAAATTGATCGACGAAATCAGCACGTTGATCGACGCGATCGAACCGCATGAAGCGAGAAGCGAAGACTTTCCAGGACTCATCGCGCGTGCGAAATTGATCGCGGGACGACTCTCGGATTGGCGCGACGACACGCGCGGCGATTTGATTCGTTGGGCGGATGTTTCCGCGAATGGTTGGCAATTGCAAGCAACGCCACTCTCGGTGGCCGACGTGTTCAAGAAGCAAACCGAAGGCAGCGCCCGCGCCTGGATTTTCACGAGCGCCACGCTCGCGGCGGGTGACGATTTTTCTCTGTTCGTGCGACAGCTCGGGCTTGACACCGCGACGACCAAACGCTGGGCCTCACCCTTCGATTACGAAAACGCGGGTCGCATTTATGTACCGCAAAACTTTCCACCACCGAATTCGCCCGTGCACACCGATGCGGTGATCGACGAAGCGCTTGAGCTCGTGACGCTTTCAAAAGGTCGCGCGTTTATCCTGTTTACGAGCTTGCGCGCGATGCGCCAATGCGCGCAAGCGCTGCCGAACAAACTCAAGGAGCGTGGACTCGCCTATCCCGTGCTCTCGCAAAGCGATGCGCCGAAGAGCGAACTCCTGCGACGCTTTCGCGAACTAGGGAACGCCGTGCTGATCGGTTCACAGAGCTTCTGGGAAGGTGTCGATGTGCAAGGCGATGCGCTCTCGCTCGTCGTCATCGACAAACTTCCCTTCGCGCCGCCCGACGATCCCGTGCTCGTCGCACGCATGAAGCATCTCGAAGAAGCGGGCGGGTCGCCGTTCATGGATTGGCAAGTGCCGCAAGCCGCGATTTCATTGAAGCAGGGCGCGGGGCGCTTGATTCGCTCTGAGACCGATCGCGGCGTGCTCGCGATTTGCGATGATCGCATCGTCACCAAGGGTTACGGAAAAATGCTGCGCGCGAGTTTGCCGAAGATGCCGTGGACAAGAGTACGCGACGACGTTGGTGACTTCTTCAGTGTTGCCGCAACAGGGTAGCCGACGTACGCAGAAAACCATGACGCGCGAAGCCTCTTCGCGCGTTTTGCTATTCAACTAGCGTTCGTCAGAATTAGTGGCGGTGTTTAGCGGCGGTTTTTCGAGTCTGCGCAGCTGATTTGTTGGCTTGCTTGGCTTTCGCGCCGCGCGGCGAGCATTCTTTGCATCGTCCGTACAGCGTGAGTTCGTGGCGCTCAACACTGAAGCCCGCGGGCACCGTATCGATGACGTCGCCTGCGCAGCCCGGCACGTCGAACACACGATCGCAGCTCGTGCATCGGAAATGATGATGGTGTTCGAGATCGTTGGCTTCATAGCGCGCACCGTCGCCCGGCAGCATGACACAGGCGATCTCGCCTTCCTCTTCTAGGGCTTTGACGTTGCGATAGACGGTGGCCAAGCTCATGCTCGGCACTTCAAGCTGTGCGCTGGTCAAGATTTCCGAAGGCAGCAGCGGGCGCTTCGATTGGCTGATCACCGCTCGAATTGCGGCGCGCTGACGTGTAGCTCGTTCCATGATGAATCCTCCTTAACGCTTTTTTTTCTAAGTTTGCGGAATGTACAGCAAAGCCCCTGTCAGTTTCGTACTAGCTAGCACAAATCGGAATTTTGAACTACCGCTGAAACAGGCACTATTTGCGCGCAATTTGAATAGTTTTTGTGAGTGCATTTAGTCGACAGACGGCGGTAAGGTTTTATCTGGTTAGCGCGTCTGGAGCCACGATACTAAGAATTGCCACGAGTCGGTTTCTGGCAAGCAGCACCATCTATAAGATCGCTGATTTATTGGGGCAACGATTCATTTATATTTATTACCGAAACAATATGAAATATGAGTAATCGCCCAATAATTTATGGCGAATGCGTGAATTGTTTAGATTGAAATAACGCTACGCGTTAGGGTTTCAAACTGCTGTTCGTGCGGACACCTGCATCACACGCGCGCGACAAATCTGCGCGAACGCCGATTGCAATCGCAATTGTGCGTTCACGCGCATCGCGTCAAATTACTTCGCGCGGAGCAGCTCTGTGACCCGCAGAAGAATGAACTCATTGTCATCGGCTTTGTTCGGTTCGCGACTCGATGAAAATGGCAAGTTGTTGTCGTTGCCAACAATGATGTGATCGTTGTCTACGATGTCGACGTTTTCGATCGTGAAGAACGGAAAGCTTAGCTTGCCGCCGATTTTCGGTTTGCGCGCGAGATCGTTCGGATCGTTGATGTTGAGCAAATCGATGTAGCCGATTTTGCGCACTGCGTTGCCGACGTTTGCTTCGCTCATTTCGATCTTGTAAACGCGTTTTAGTTTCGGTAAATCGTGGAAGCAATCGACGCGACGCTCGATCGCACCGTTGACAACCGGGCAGGCTTTGTCGGATGTGCCTTCGCCATTGTCACGCTCGATGATTAAGCCCGTTGTGTCATCGATCATGTTGAAGTCGCCAATCGCGAGGCCATTGCTTTCAAGTACGTATTTCCAGTGACGACCTGTCCATTTCTCAGTCGTCACATCGAACTCAAGCACTCGCAAGTATTCGCGACCGTTGAGTTTCTCCCAGTCTTTTGCCGCAGCGTCCCACGCGGGCCCCTCTAGCAGCGCGTAGAGTTTCTTGCCGTCTTTCGATGCAGCCATGCCTTCGTAACCGCGCGAACGGCGAATGTTGAACTCTACTGCCGCATTCGGCATCGCAGGCGTCGTGATCGCTGGATGATCGGGTGAGCGTGCGGGCTTGCCATCGATCAAAGTTTCGAACACGGCAAGCACTTTGCCGTTCATGTCGGCTTTGATGAGCCAAGGACCGAGCTCGTCGCCAATCCACAGTGCACCACCGGCAAGCTGAAAGCTCTCGGTATCGAAATCGGAGCCCGTTAAATAGCGCTTCGCCGTGCCTTCATGCACGATGCGAAACGGTACTTTTTTATCGGGATCATGCAAGAAGATGGTTTGCAAACGATTGAGTGCGCCGCTCTTCCAGTCAATCGAATAGCGATTGAGATAGAGCATCGAATCCGGCGAATTCGCTTTCGAACCGAAGCCGTTATCGGTGAGTACCCAATAGCTACCGTCGCTCACGCGCTTGATGCCCGAATGCCCTTGAATCGGCTGCCCGGTAAACGGCACGGAAATACCGGTCGGTCGATTGGCAGAATTGCCTTCGATCGAACCAACGGCCTCAACGCGCGAACCCGTCGTGAATTTGCCGCTGACTCTCAAGTCTTCCGGTGCGTCGCTGGGTGCAGTGATATAGGTCTGCGCGGGAACGATGGCGTGACCGCTGAGCGTCGCTGGAAATTCCATTTGTGCGCTGACGTGTACGCCTGCGAGCGCGAGTAATGATGCGAGAGCAAATGTGCGTTTCATGTCGATTGTTTTTTGAGTACGGAGCACTGCTGACGCTCGCGAGCGAGTCGCGAAGCGTCGCATTGGCTAATCGCACATTGTTTGATCGCGTTGTGACAACGACGTGACACAGGCGTGACGCCTGCGTGACAATGAAATGACTGTTATCGATTCGGATCGCAAGCTAGGCGCGCGCGTCATCGCGCACGTCTTGCGCGATCCACTATCGAAGCGGAAGTGTGATGGCGCTAGCGCGCAGCAGCGTCGATCAGCTTGATGTCCGCGCCCATGGCGAGAAGCTTTGGCACGATGTTGTCGTACTTGCGTTCGAGCTCTTGAATGTTCGAAAGCTGCGTAGTGCCGCTTGCGACGAGCCCTGCAATCACGAGGCACATCCCCGCGCGAATGTCAGTCGGCAACACAAAACGACCGCCAGCGAGCGCTGTCGGTCCTTGAATGATTGCCGAGTGCGCGTGATTCTTATTTTTGAAACGACACGGCGCTTCGCCCAAACATGACGTGAAGAGGGTGATCTTCGCGCCCATTTGATTCAAGAATTTCGTGTAACCCAAACGGTCTTCGAAAATCGTTTCGTGCAACACGCTTGTGCCATCTGCTTGGGTGAAGAGCACCATGAATGGCTGCTGCCAATCGGTCATGAAGCCGGGATGCACTTCGACTTCCATGTGGCTCGCTTTAAGTCGTTTGCCGTTCGGCGCTTTAACGAATACGCCTTCGGAGTTCACACGAAATTCTGCGCCCATGCGCTGGATGTAATTCAGGAAGCTGTACACCGGATCGTGCGGCACGTTTTCGAGCAGCACATCGCCACCCGTTGCGAGTGCGGCTGCCGCGAACGACACCGCTTGATTGCGATCGATCATGCAACGCAGCTCGCAGCCTTTGAGTTTTTCCACACCATTGATGATGTAGGTGCGATTGGCGCTCACCATGATGTCGGCGCCCATCTTCTGCAACATCTTCACGAGCTCGATTACTTCGGGTTCGATCGCCGCGTTTTCGATGATGGTGCGGCCTTTTGCGAGTGTCGCTGCGATGATGAGGTTTTCCGTCGTCATCACGCTCGGAAACGGCAACACCAGATGCGCACCGTGCAGGCCGTTTTCATCGACCGACATTTCGTAGCACCCGTCGACTAACTCGACGTGTGCGCCCATCTCTTCGAGACCTTTGATGTGAAAGTCCACCGGGCGCTTGCCGATTTTGTCGCCACC
>JBOFBL010000042.1:0-3167 GCA_051645545.1 Casimicrobium sp.
GTGCGCTCGATTGATGTAACGATCAGCGAAGTTGATTGCGTCCTTGAAATAATGAACGAAACTGCTTCGCATCGACTTGATGAGAGTTATTTGACCAATCTTTCGCCTGCAATTCGACTCGGTTTACGAATGGTGCGCAATTTGTCGGACGATGCCGCGCAACGCATCGTTGCCGCTCGCAACGAGTCGCCCTTCATCGACATTGCCGACCTCAAGCGACGTGCGCAATTGAGCACAGACGAACTCAAAGCACTCTCTGCGGCCGATGCGTTGCAGTCGCTCGCTGGTCATCGACGCGAAGCGTATTGGCATGCGATCGGCGTTGAAGACGATACGCATGTGTTCAAAGCGCCTATTGAGACAAAGCAAGCGAGTTTGTTTGCGCCCACGGAAGGCAGCGAGATCGTCGAGGATTATCGAAGCACGGGATTGACTTTGAGACGACATCCAGTCGCCTTACTGCGATCCAGGTTGAATCGATCTCGCGCGATCAGCGCTTCGCAAGTGCAAAACACGGTGAGCGGTCGTTTCATCAAAGCCGCCGGTATCGTCACTTGTCGTCAACATCCGTCCACCGCGAAAGGCACGACCTTTGTCACCCTTGAAGACGAAACAGGTTATGTAAATGTGATCGTCTGGGCAGGCGTTGCAGAGCGTTATCGAAAAACGCTAGTGCTATCGCGATTCATGATCGTTACCGGAAAAATAGAACGACAAGGCCATGTCGTTCATCTGATCGCCGAGCGACTAAAGAATCTTACTTATCTGATAGGAAATCTCGCGACCATATCCCGAGATTTCCGCTAGAAAATAGACTTTTCTAAGCAAAGCTAATAGCCTGACCAGTGCTATTTCTTATCGTACAACCCCAGTTGCTTCTGTCGCAACGCGAGGTGTCAAAAATATAAGCAACTCTTGCTTGTCCGTGCCTTTGTTTGTTCGACGGAAAAGATTGCCCAGCACTGGCGCATCACCTAGCAAAGGTACTTTATCTACAGTATCTGTGAGCGTTTCCTCGTAAATACCACCTAATACGGCAGTATCGCCATTATTAACTATTACTTTGGTCGTTACGCGACGCGTATTGACGATAGGATTTCCGTCGGTAAAACCAGCAATAGAGTCCTTAGTCACCGCCACATCAAGCACAACCTTGCCGTCGGGCGTCACTTGCGGCGTAACTTCGAGTCCTAACTTGGCGTTCACCGTTACTACGCTGCCAGCACCACCAACCCCCCCTGAAACACGTAATTTTATTTCTTGACCTTGTTCAATGAATGCCTTTTGATTATCGACCGTTACCACGCGGGGGCTGGATATCACCTTCCCCTTATTCGCAGCCTCGGCCGCAGATAACTCAAGATTTACGAGATTATTGTTACCTAAGTTCAAGAAGGTCAGCGCAAGTGATCCTGTGGCGTTTGCTACAGGAAGATTAACGTTGTATGGGACTGAGTTAATGTAAGAGTAGGTGCGTCCTGACGGCTGATTCTCAATACGTGTGTAGTAGTAAGGAGGCGGGAGCCCCGTCGCAGTCCACGTAGTTGGCACGTTTGCTTGATCTGAATCAAGAGGGCGTCCGTTTACTCCAATGTTACGCCCGTTGTTATAGATGCCCGCCCCGATGCCAAAACGTGCTCCTAGCTGACGACTGAATTTGTCATCGGCGATAACAATACGCGCCTCAATAACGACTTGCTTTACCGCAATATCAATACGTTGGATAAGGCGGCGCACCTCGTCAAGTTTAGACGGCGTATCTTGGACGATAATCACATTTGTGCGTACATCAACAGTCGCCGAACCTCGCTTAGAAAGAACACCTCCGCCCGCGGCTCCGCCACCTCCAGCGCCACCCGATGATGAGAGCATCTTACGCACCTCTTCAGCCTTTTGATAGTTCAGCTGAAAAATCTCCGTGCGAAGCGGTTCGATGTCTGCGACTTGCGCTTTCGCTTCGAGCTCCTGCTTTTCCTTTAGAGCAAGCTCTTCTTTGGGCGCGATCCAGACGACGTTCCCATTCTTACGCATGTCAAGGGATCGAGCCTGCATTACAAGGTCGAGTGCTTGATCCCACGGCACGTCTTTAAGCCGCAGGGTTACGTTGCCCGTCACGGTGTCGGAAACAATGATGTTGAGCCCCGTGAAATCGCCAATGACTTGAAGCACCGAACGCACTGCGATATCTTGGAAATTGAGCGACAACTTCTCGCCTTTATATCCCGGGCGCGAACCTTGTGTGAGCTTATTCGGATCTTCGATGATCGGCTTAATTTCGATAATCAATCGATTGTCTGTCTGGTAGGCAGAATGCTCCCAAAGCCCCTTGGGCTCAATCACCATACGCGTGTTATTACCCTGTACAAAAGTATCGATTTGCTGAACAGGCGTTCCGAAGTCCGTAACATCAAGTTTACGCTCAAGGTTACGCGGTACTTGCGTGCGAAGAAAATCAACGATCAACACTTTACCCTGCGGTTTGATATCGATGCCGGAGTTTGCTGCAGATAGATCCACAATGACGCGTCCTTCTCCAGCTGTACCACGGCGAAAATCGACATCTCGCAAACTGTACGTCGCACCATCGGTCTTGCTTGTTGCTGCAAAACGACCTGCATCGGGGCTCGCATCCGCAGTTGCTGTGCCTGCGGCGTCGAAGAGGGACAACGAGATTTTCGAGCCGTCGACTTTGACGTCGTAGGACTGCGTCTTCAGCAGATTCAATACGACGCGAGTTCGTCCCTGGGCTTGCACAACGTTATAGCTGCGCACCACAGCATCGGACACATCGACCGCCGGCTTTGTCGCGCTGCTTGTGTTCGGAAAATCCAACACGAGGCGCGGCGGAGATGCGATTGCAAACACGCTCGGGGCTGCCGCAGCATTGTCTTTCAGCGAAAACGTGAGATTTGTGCGACCCGCAGCCCCTTTTGCGACCGAGACATCCTCGATAACGTTTTGTGCGGTCGCGTTGCTGCCGAGCAATAGTCCCCCGCACGCAGCCGCGACCAATCCGATCGACCGAAGCGCACGGAAACCGGACGCGAATAGGTTGTAACGGCGATTCATTTCTTTTGCTCCCGCTCTTGCAGCATCAACTTAGTTTGGCGTTCGACCCAATCGCCGGCGCCATCTTGAAAAAGTTCTTTTAGTGAAATTTCGGACTC
>JBOFBL010000043.1:0-4658 GCA_051645545.1 Casimicrobium sp.
CCGTCGTGCCATTCAACGACGCCACTTGATCGGCGATACGTCCGCCGATGCCCTCCTCGGGATTGGCGACGAGCGCGGTGCCGCTCATCCATGCCTTCTGCTGATCGTCGTGCGAATAAAGATTGACTGGGCGAGCTGGGCCCGTTCGCGTGTACCACTGGTGACGATTAATCGGCGCGACGAGTGGTCCGGTATTGGCCATGATCGCGATCTTGCCGCTTGTGTAGAGGTTCCGAATAGCGCTGAAGCTCGGGTGCAGCGCAAACTGGCGACCGTAGACGTCGGTGGTGAAACCTGCGGGCATATTGGCGGTACTTGCCGATGAGATCACGCTGCTTGCAAGTGTCGTGCGTTTGTATGAAAGATTGCCGGTTGAGTTGGTTGCCTCGTTTTGCGCTTTGCCGTCGTCACTTCGCGCGTCGGCGTAAACAAGATATTCGTTGGTGCCGCTCGTTGCGTTATCTTGATACGGCATCAACACATTGCCATGATCTTGGCCGCCGAAAAGAAACACGCACACCATCGCTTTGTAGTCGCTTGCCACTTCGCTCGGAGCAATGTCGCCGCCGGGTGCCGCAGCCTCTGCAATCGCGCTTAATGTGGCAAACGTCGAGCTGCCGGAAAGCGCGGCGAAACCAGCGCCGGTTTTCAAAAAATCGCGACGGTTGTCGTTGTGATTGTCGTTCGTCATGATCGTCCCCCTTACTGCTGAATCTGGAATTCGGGCGAATGCATCGTGAGCCACAGCGCGGACTTCACGCGATTGCCGCGACAATCGTCGAAACTATTGATCTGATTGTCGTTAGGCGCTGCAGGGAGTACGCACGCGCCTGTTGTGTACGGGTACGCGCTGTCGACTGCCGCCGCATACGCACCTCGCGCGGCATCAGGCAGCGTGCCACCCATCAACACAACGTTTAAATAGTCGATCATTAGTTGCGCGTCATCGACGAGTGCATAGAGATCGCTGTAATCGGTGCGAATACAGTCGACGCCGACTGCGGGGGATGCGAAGGGATTGCAATTGCCGACGCTCGCATACGCGTGCTGGCGGAATCCCGAGTCGCGCGGTGCAGTACGCGTTACGAGCGAGCCGAGTGTGTTGGCGGTACCGGCAATACTCGTGGTCGTCGTAATTTCGAACTCCGGCGCTTCGGCGCCCGCCGTTGCCACCGGACCCGGCGGTGCGAATTCCGGATGATAGAAATTGAACACGCTCGGGCTCTGCAGAATGTTTTGCGCAATCCCGGATTCCGGGCTATTGAGATTATTGAGACGGTATTTGCCCGATAAAGAATAGGCGCTGAACGCACGCAGTGTTTGCGAATAGCGCAACATCGGCTCTTTCAATTTGCCGAACTTGTTGAAGTCCGCTGCTGCGAGCGTCGTGCTCGGCGTCAGCGCTTCGCTGTCGAGCAAGATCGCGCGCATCACGGCTTTCATATCGCCGCGAACACCGCTCCCGTTGTTGTCGAATTTCTGCGCAACGCGACGTACGTACGCATCGGTCGGCGTACTCGACACAAAGAATCGAATCAGCGATTTCGCTATGAACGGCCCGACGTTGGGATGACAAAAAATGTTGTCGATCGCGCGCTCCAGCATCGCGTTACCGGTGGCTGCGCTCACCCGTGTGCCACTTGTAAATCCTGGTTCTGCTGCGATGGCAGGGAGCGTACGTGAGGCGGCGATCCGCGTGGCGGTGCAGTAGTTGTCTGCTGTAGATAACGGATCAACGCTCGGCGCTGTGTAATTGAGCAAAATCTTTTCGCGATTGGAATAGCGGTTGTCATACATGCGCATTGGGCGCCGCCAGCCGTCGCGATCGCTAGCTTTGTTCTCTGAGCCCGCGGTCGAGCATTTATTGTCGGGAGACCAAAACCAGTTCGGTAGTGTTTCTGTCGCGTTCTCCGGGCAGCGATCGGCGGCGGTGCGATCATCATCGAACGACATGCCTGTGAATGCGTTGGCAAACGCTTTTACGTTGTCTTCCGAATAGGTCGCCGGATTACCCGCTTGCGGATTGCCGCTTGCGTCGAGCTTCACGAGTCCGATCGTGAACAGTTGCAGCACTTCGCGTGCGAAGTTTTCGTTGGGATTGGAATTGTTGCCGTCGTTTCTTAGATGATCGAGGTAGCGCCCCATCGCTGGTGAGCGCGCAACGCCTTTGAGCAAATCGCGGAAATTGCCAAAGGAATTGTCGGAGAGCATGTCCATGTACCCCGCCAGTACGTACGGACTGTTTGAGTTACCGTTGGAGGACACGACCATGATTTGCGAAAGTGCAAATGCTGTGCGCTGGCGCAACTGATCGTCGGCGGTCAACGCGCGCTGCCACCAGGCGTCGCGCATCACATCGTTTGAAAAGTCTCCAGCGTTTTCGTTAGTGACGTAGGTGAAGAATTTCGGCCCGAGTGGTTTGTTGAGTTGCTCATCGACCCACGCGGTTGCCTTCGCCGTGAAATTCGCGCCCGCGCGCGCGTTGAGCGCGCGTGCATCTGCAAGCGTGGGGCCGAAGGTGCCGCGCGTCAAGAATCGGGCCGCCTGCACGTTCGCTGCACGATTGGCGCCGGTGAGTGCTACCTGTGGCGCGAGTGCCGTTTTCGCAGCGGCAAACGTATTTGCGCAACCGCCGTTGAGATAGGTTTCGATTGCCGTCGTCGTCGAGCGTACCGCTGCGAGACCTGCGCTCGGTCCGGCTGCGGCAGCGGCGAGTCGCGCATCGCCCGTAAAGCCATTCAATACGCGAGTGATGATCATGGCGTCATCGGTGTCGAAGCGACCGTTGCCGTTGACGTCGAGTCGGGCGAGATTGCTTGCAATCGTATTTGCGACCGCCGTCGGATCGGCACCTGTGCCTTGCACGAGCTCGGCGCCCGTCTTTTTTTGCGCGTAGCGAATGAGCAGCAAACCGTCGCGCGTCGCATCGCGCGCACTCGAGGAGTCAACGCTGAACGGACAGTTGGAGATTTGCGCGAACGACGCCGTGACAAACGTGCTCGCGCACGCAACGACGGTGTGCTTAAGCACCGTTGGAAAGACGAACTTCATGTACTGCCCCCCGAATCAACCATGGAATACGCTGGAGTCTATGTCAGCGTCATGCAAACCGTAACCCTAAATCACGTAAAAATTCGTAACCGTTGTGAAATAGCCGATAAGCGCACAACGCCGATGTTTAAAGGCGTTCACGGGATTCGTGCGGAGCGCGCGATCAGTCGAGCGCCGCGTCGGCGAGCGATCCGCCACGACGCATAAGGCAGGTTTTTCGGTGAATCAGCTTTCTGCTGAAAGAACGATTTAATTGGGCGAATAGGACGAAAATTAATTTTTTCGATATAGCTATTAATTTGCATTATCGCCCAATAAATTTGGGCAATACGCGACGATGCTAAATACAATTTTTCTCGCTGTTTTTGCTACTTTGCAGTGCGCCGCAAACTGCCTTTGCCTGATTGTTTTCCCGCGTACATTGCGTCGTCCGCGAGCTTCAAAATCGTCACACTGTCTTTGCCATCGATCGGTGCAATGGCGTAACCAACCGTGAGGTTAACTTTGACCGAGTGTTTGGCCAGAGCAATCGGTGCGTCGAACGCGTTGAGCAGCGCTTCGCCCACATGTCCCGCTTGCTGTTCATTGCGCAAGCCGCTCGCAAGGATCACGAATTCGTCACCACCCATGCGCGAGACCACATCGCCCATGCGAACACTCGCCTGAATGCGTTTGGCCACGGCGATCAGCAATTCGTCGCCCACATCATGACCGTAGGAATCATTGACCGGTTTGAAGTTATCGAGATCAATGACATACACCGCGAGCAAATTGGTCGGCGTGCAGCGCGCGATGGCGCTCGCGAGCGCGTCGCTCAAGCTGCGCCGGTTGGCAAGCCCGGTCAACGGATCGCTGTGCGCGAGCGCGCGCATGATGTCGCGCTCATGACTTGCATGTAGCACAGCCATGCGAATCGCTTTAGTGCGCAGCGTAAGCACGTACATGAAGGCGAGCATGTCGGCGACGGCACCGAATTGAAACGCATGCAGCGTCCAGAAATTCACCGGCAACTTGCCGCGAATCACCCAGGTAATCGTGACGACGGCGACGCCGTACATCGTAAATGCGATTAACAAATACCAGCCGATCGCGTCTTTGTTTCGCACACGCTGCAAAATTTTCGGTGCCGCAATCAGCGAAGGCATCGGGCCGAGCAGCGTCACAAGCGTGGTCATCGCGGCGAGATCGAACACATCGGAGACAAACAGAACAGCGAGCACCAACGTGAGCAGCGCGCCGCCCTTCATGATGCGCGCAAACAGCGGCGATTGTGTCTTCTGCTGAATCGGTGTTTCGCGCAGCGCTTCTTCTAAAAACAGGAACGTGCCGCCAATGGCAGCGAGCGCCGCAAGTCCTGCTGCATGGCTCTCAATCCAGAAATTATTGCGCCACACATATTGCGCGCCCACGCCCAACTGTACGAGCATGAAAAGCGTGCTGCCGAACACGAGGAGGCCATACTTCAAAAACAGTCGCTCGCGCGAGCTCAAATACTGTGAGCCGCTGTAGAAGATCAAACAAAGTGCGATGCCGAGCAGCACGCCTTGCAGCATTTGCTCGGCAACACCGGTCGCATGGAACGCAGCCGGGTTTTCGATCGTGAACGG
>JBOFBL010000044.1:0-12130 GCA_051645545.1 Casimicrobium sp.
CTTTGATGCGATCGCGCAGCGTGTCCCAATCCATCGACATCGATTGATCGACTTCAACGTAACCACCGCGCTCTTCGGCGAGCAATTTCAACGAATCGAGCGGCAGAATGCCACGATCCCAGAGCGAGCCTTTGTACGAACTGTAGCGGCCGCGCTCTTCGGCGAGCTCGGTCGAAGCCCAGTACGCGTAGTAGCAGACCGCTTCCATCGAGCGATCGGCGAATTCCATTGCCGCTTCGGACGCATACGGAATTCGCATCATGTGCAGCGCATCCTGGAAGCCCATGATGCCCAAGCCCACCGGACGGTGCTTCAAATTCGAGGTGCGCGCTTTGCGAACGGCGTAATAGTTGATGTCGATCACGTTGTCGAGCATGCGCATCGCGGTGCGAATCGTTTTTTGCAATTTCGCTTGATCGAGCTGATAGCCGCCGTCGACTTCGACCATGTGATTGACGAGATTCACCGAGCCCAAATTGCACACCGCAATTTCGGTATCGCTCGTGTTGAGTGTGATCTCGGTGCAGAGGTTCGATGAGTGCACAACGCCCACGTGTTGCTGCGGCGAGCGAATGTTGCACGGATCTTTAAACGTAATCCACGGATGCCCGGTTTCGAAGAGCATCGTGAGCATCTTGCGCCAGAGCGCCGTCGCTTGAACCGTTTTGAACAATTTCAATTCGCCGCGCGCCGCTTTCGCTTCGTATTCGACGTATTTCGTTTCGAAGGCTTTGCCGAACAAGTCGTGCAAATCGGGCGTGTCGGCCGGCGAGAAGAGCGTCCACGGACCGTTTTCCATCACGCGCTTCATGAACAGATCCGGAATCCAGTTCGCGGTATTCATGTCGTGCGTACGACGACGATCATCGCCGGTGTTCTTGCGCAATTCGAGGAATTCCTCGATGTCCATGTGCCACGTTTCGAGATATGTGCAGACCGCGCCTTTACGTTTGCCGCCTTGATTCACAGCCACTGCGGTGTCGTTCACGACTTTGAGGAACGGCACCACGCCTTGCGATTCGCCATTGGTGCCCTTGATGTGCGAGCCCATCGCGCGCACGGGCGTCCAATCGTTGCCGAGACCGCCTGCGAATTTCGAAAGCAGCGCGTTTTCTTTGATCGCTTCGTAAATGCCATCGAGATCGTCGGCGACGGTCGTTAAATAACACGACGAGAGTTGCGAACGATGCGTTGCCGAATTGAAGAGTGTCGGCGTCGAGCTCATGAAGTCGAACGACGAAAGGAGTTGATAGAACTCAATCGCACGCGCTTCACGGTCGGATTCGTTGAGTGCAAGACCCATCGCTACGCGCATGAAGAAGGCTTGTGGCAATTCGAAGCGGCGATCGCCATTGATGCGATCGATCAGGAAGTAACGATCGTAGAGCGTCTGCAATCCGAGGAAGCCAAACTTCATGTCGCGCGTGTGATCGAGCGCAGCGCCTAAGCGCGCGAGATCGTAGTTCGCGAGCTCAGGATTCAACAGGCCGATGGCGATACCGTGCTTCACGAATTTCGGGAAGTATTCGCCGTACTTCGTTGCCATCTCAGCGTGCGTCGCTTCTTCTTCGAGAATTTCGGTGCGAATCGAATCGAGCAGGAGACGCGCAGTAACGAAGCTGTAGGCGGGATCTTTTTCAATGAATTGACGCGCAGCGAGGATCACGCATTTGCGCACTTCTTTCGCCGAGACGCCGTCGTATAAATCTTTAAGCGTAGCCTTGAGGATTACATCGGCATCGGCCGCACCGTGCAAACCATCGCATGATTCTTTAATGAGCTGACGCAAGCGCAGCAAGTCGAGCGGACGACGCACGCCGTTTTCAACGACGTGCAGAATCGTTTCCTGATCGGCCTCTTTCGCTTTCACTTGTGCGGCGCGCTCTTGCGAACGCTTTTCGCGATAGAGCACATAGGCGCGCGCGACTTCATGTTCACCCGAGCGCATCAGCGAGAGCTCAACCTGATCCTGAATCTCTTCAATGTGAATCGCGCCGCCTTCGGGCTTCACGCGCATGAGTGCGGCCATCACACGATCGGTGAGCGCTTGCGTGACTTCGCGCACGCGCGCGGACGCGGCCGATTGCGTGCCGTGCGTGGCGAGATAGGCTTTGGTGAGGGCGACCGTGATTTTGGACGGCTCGAATGGCACCACCGAGCCGTTACGGCGGATGACTTTATAGAGCGTCGCCCGGCTTGCATCCGTCGTGTTAACGGGCGCGCCGGTGAGCGTGTTTAACGTGTTTGAGGCTGCGATTGCAGGATTCATGGATGTTGCGCCAACGAGTGTGCCAGTGGTCTCGAGCATGCAGGCGTCTCCCTTTTCTTAAATTCAGTGAAGCTAAAAATCAATTCGTGGTGGGAAGCGCCGACTTAGTTTGTGTCCCGCATGCCTCCTCGCGCGCGTGACACAGCTACCTTTTTGCGTAGACGAAGCAAAGCCAATGCAATTGCGTGCGAGCTTGACCTTGCATTGCCAGACTTTGAAAGGCAATGTGACCAAAAATGGCACTTTGCAATTCAGCTGTTCAATGCCCCTCAATCCCACACATTGCATCGCCGCTGGCTCGATAGCTTACCGCCGCACCGTGGCGGTGTTTTTACTCCGATCCAACTCGCTCGCGAAGCAAAAAGCCGTCGAACGTGTCCCCAAAGGCGAAGGATACGACCAACTACATGTTGTGGTCAAGCGATTGATTCAACACAAGATATTGGGTTTTTTGTGTGCCGCACAACTGGGCAAAACGCACCGTTTTCGACAGGCCACGCAGGCGCGTGCCTGTACGCGAAGCAAGCGCTTTTCGTCCACACGTTTAGGGGCGAAATACGCGAGTTGTCCACAGTCTTGTCCACCCGATCGCGCTTAGCGCGCGGTGTTCGGAACCCGAAAAATCTGTTGTCCGGTGACAACATACGTCACATCCTCCGCAGCGGGCTCGACCGTGTAGCGCCCGGTGAGCAGACCAAACGAGGGCAGCACGAGCTGCGTCGGGGACTGCCAGAAGCAGGGCAGATTGACCGCTTCGCGCGCGCTGCGCAGCCATGTGGCCGGGTGCAAATGCCCGGCGAGGCGAAAGATTTTCTGTTCTTGAACTCTGCAATCTAGCGCCCAATTTACTGGGGCGTGAACGGCAGTAAACGGATCAATCAATAAATCATCTTCAATGCATTCAAAGTCCCATTGAATGGGGGGAATACCGGCAGCGCTGTCATGATTCCCGATCACGAGCGTTTTTTTGAGCGCCGGATGGTTGGTGGCGAATGCGAGCATGGCCTCATCAAGCCACGGCGTGTAGCTCGCGCGGTTGTGCACGAGATCGCCGAGCACCACCAAATGCGCAATGTCGTGCGCCTGCACGAGCGCCGAGAGCCGCGCGACGTCGTCTTTCGAATGACCTGAGGGCACCGCCACGCCCGCCGCGCGGAAACTCGCCGCTTTGCCTAAATGCACGTCGGCGACGAAAAGGGTTTTTTCGCGCGCCCAAACGACCGCTTTTTGCGCGAGCAGGGTCAGCGTTTCGCCGCCGAATTCGATGTCGATGGCGGCGTTTTTGCGGTCGGCGTTCACGTCCACGGCGCTCGGTGTGTATTCGTTTCGGCGAGTCCGCGATTGATTGCTGGTAACAGTTTCGTGCGGAGCAGGCGCTCACTTTTTCGATCCAGTCCAGGCGCCTGAATGCGACCGATGACGCACTTTTTGGCGCCGTGCCAACTCGCCGCATTGACGATCGCATCGACGAGCGAAACGAAAACAGCGCTATCGTTCATCGCCCAATTCAATTGGGGCATCGATTCGAAATGCATCGATTTCAACTCGAATACTTTACTTTGTCGATGCGCTTTTGCATCAAGGCGTCCAAGCAACGTGCCCATCACCAACATCGGCAACGTGAAGTAGCCGTACTTGCGCTTCGCCTCTGGCGTGTAGCACTCGATACGGTAATCGAAATTCCAGGTCGCAAGCGCGCGTTCGCGATCCCAGACGAGCGGATCGAACGGCGAGAGCAGCGTGGAATGCGTGGCTTTGAGCCGATCGCTCTGCGCGGCTTTCAACAGCGCACGATGATCGCGATGCACGTAGGCCGCGTTCTTCCAGCCTTCAACCTGCACACGAATCAACTCGCCTTTGTCGACCAAGGTTTCGGGATCGGGCTCGGGCGTCTTCGCCGCATGCCGAAAGTAATCGCCAATCCAGCGCGCTTGCGCGATGCCCATTGCTTTCACCGCGCGCAGACTGAATTCGCGAACCATCGATTCATGCGAATGCGCAATGTCATCGTTCAAAAAACGTTTCGGCAGCACGCGTTCGCGCAGGTCGTAGATGCGATGAAAATTCTCGCGCCGCGCAACCATGATTTCGCCTGCGGTGTAGAGCGTTTCGAGTCGCAATTTGTCGGGCTTCCAATCCCACCAACCGTTGCCCTTGCGACCGCCTTCGTGTTCGAAATCGCTCGCGCGCACCGCGCCCGTCTCGCGTACGTGATCGAGCAAATTCAAATGACCGACAGGATCGGCGTCGATGCGTTGCGGCGCGCGCTTGAAACCGTAGCGTTCAAGCGCGAGTTGCTGCGTGCGATAGAGCGGATAGTCGTCGATCGGCAGAAAGCAGGCCGCATGCGACCAATATTCAAAGAGTTTGCCCTCCGCAAGCAACTCATCGAGCCAACGCGGTTCGTAATGCCCGAGGCGCGAGAAAAGCACCAGATACGGCGAGCGCGCGACGACTGAAATCGTATCGATTTGCAAGACATGCATTGCGTGAATCGCCGCGAGCACGTCGCGTTTCGTTGCGGTTTGTTTCGGGATTTCGAGTAAGCCCATTGCCGCAAGTTGCAGCAGGCGAGCCTGATTGAGGGAGAGACGCAGGTCAGACAATTTTTTGCGTAGGATGGGTGGAGCGAAGCGATACCCATCGCCACCGATGAGCAGTCGCCTTAATTGTCGACGTTTTCGATCCCGCGATGATGGGTATCGCTTCGCTCCACCCATCCTACAGGCACCGAAACTCACCGGATCGCGGCAGAGCCGCTCCTACAATAACGACAAACCAATTCACGAAAACCGATATGTCCATCAAATCCGACCACTGGATTCGCCGCATGGCGAAAGAACACAACATGATCGAGCCCTTTGTGCACGATCAGGTGCGCTACGTCGATGGACACAAGATCGTTTCGTACGGTACGTCGAGCTACGGCTACGATATTCGCTGCGCCAACGAATTCAAAATCTTCACGAACATCAATTCGACGATCGTCGATCCGAAAGCGTTCGATGAAAAATCGTTCGTCGATTTCAAAGGCGATGTCTGCATCATTCCGCCGAATTCGTTTGCGCTCGCACGCACGGTCGAATACTTTCGCATTCCGCGCAGCGTGCTCACGATCTGCGTTGGCAAAAGCACCTATGCGCGCTGCGGCATCATTGTGAACGTCACACCGTTCGAGCCGGAATGGGAAGGCTACGTCACGCTTGAGTTTTCGAATACGACGCCGTTGCCCGCGAAGATTTATGCGGGCGAGGGTTGCGCGCAGGTGCTCTTTTTCGAGAGCGATGAGATTTGCGGCACGTCGTACAAGGATCGCGGCGGGAAGTATCAGGGGCAAGTCGGCGTCACGCTCCCCAAAACGTGACGCGGCTGCGACGGCGCGATTTTTTGTGAAATTCGCGTCGTTGTCACGCCGCTCGTGTACGTTAAGTACACGTCGCGCCGTGACGCCTCGTATCGCATCCGTCTCGCTCGCGTCAGGATACAGTGGCGCGCCTTTAAGTACGCGCTGGTTTCTTGTGGGAGCGCGCTCGCGCGCGAATGTTTCCCCTGAAGCCGCAATGCAGAGACGAGTCCACTCACCTCGCAACCCTTGTTAGTCGATTCGCATTTTTCGCTCGCAAGCGAGCTCCCACACTTTGCAAATTAAAAAACCATTGTTCGTTGAACAAACCCATGCAAGCTAACTCACCGCAGCACATTGGTCTTTTGCTCGCAGCAGGCGCTGGCACGCGCTTCGGCGGTGCGTACGCGGGTGCGAAGCTCGATGCGCTGATCGATGGTGTGCCGGTGGGTGTACGTACCTTCGATGCGTTGAACGCGGCATGCGACGCAACCGTCGTCGTGGTGCGCAACGACCACTCAACGCTTGCACGTCACGCGCGCGCATCGGGTGCGCTGGTGATCGTCAATGATGTGCCGGATCGTGGCATGGGACGTTCATTGGCGCTTGCCGCAAATGGCGTTCTAGCTAAGCACCGAAACGCCCAATTTATTTGGGCGATGATGGCTGATTTGCCGTTTATCGAAAATTGTACTTTTCAATTGATTAGCCTATTATTATCGGGCGATAACGCTCAGAGCTCGAGTGTAATTCTGCAACCGGTTTTCGAGGTACCGCAGAGTGAAATCGCATCGTTATCGGCGCGTGCGAAAACACAGCTTGGATTGCCGGGGCACCCTGTTGTTTTCGGTCGCGCACATTGGCCCGCGCTTGCTGCGCTCGATGGCGATCAAGGCGCAAAACAAATCATCGCAGCCCATCACGAACACGTCATTCGTGTGCCGATTCGCGATGAAGGTATTTGGCGCGACATCGATACGCCGAGCGATCTTGAACGGTAAACGGTTGTTAGACCTAGCGCTGCATCCGGTTGTATTCGTCAACGGCCTCGTTATAGTTTTTAGTGACCTCGCGAAATAGGCTCGGGTTTTTGCGCGCCTCTCTGTATTTTCCCGCGAGCTCCACCAGATTCGACGCGACCGATTCGTAGCGATCGATCATCGGCAGCGATTTTGCGGACGACGCTTTGCGTTTTGTGTGCTCTGCCTTCATGCTCTCGACATTGGTCTCAAGCTTCGCGAGCTCTGTATTCGCAGCCGCAATCTTATTGGCGTCTTTCAAGTCTTTGCTGTCGGCGAATCCTTCGACAATTTTCTCGGCGGCGCCGAGCGCTTCGAGCGTGTGCATTTCAAGCAACTTGCCGGAAGCCTTGTATTTAGCGAGCATTTTTTCGTGGGACTGTTTCGCAACGATATCCACTTGCGCGGAAAACTCGTCGAGCGCGGCTTCGAGTTTGGCCATGCCATCACGGTACTTTGGAAGCAATGCCGCGCCTTTGGCGCCGCTATCGTCTTCGTATTTCTTACTCTTGTTGTAGTTGATGAGCTCCAGCCAATCCGGCAGCAGCGTTTCTGCGGCGGTGAGGAGTTTTTTGCCAGAGGCATCAAGCGCAGGCAGCGATCCGGGCAATGCGATCGCCTCTTTCATGTCGCGCAGAAACGAGCCATCGAAATAGTGGTTGTTCGTCGAGATTGCCTTGAAGTCGCCCTTGGCAACTTTTTCGCGGTCTCGTGCGGCCCACGCTGCGAAGGTCGCATTCGCAGTGGATTTGAATTTCTGCACCGAATTGTTGATCTTGATGTACGCCTGAACCTTTTTGTCCCACGACGCGTCACTCGATCCCGCGTCTGATTTTTTGGATGCTTCTGTTACCGATCCACTGGACGCGCCCGCTGCGGGCGTGCGAGGAGAATCGCTTTTGCCGCAAGCGCCAAGCGCTAAAGCGACCGCTACGACGGCACTGATATTGATTACTTTTGTTATCACCTGTATTCCTACCTGATTTTGAATTGATGGTTGGTCGCGCGGATGCGATGGCTTGCTTAGCCATACTCGCGAGAGAACCTACGTGTATCGCAACGAACAAGAAAAAGTTCAAAAGGATGTGCACAGCAGACCCTGAAGGCGGGCGCAACAGATCAAAAGCAAGCGGAAACTTGGCCGGGGTGCGTGAGAAGCTGAAATGCGCCGAGACGAGCTTTACGTCCTAGCCACGAAGTGGCGTCGTCCTAACGAGCGCAGCGAGTGTCGTCCTAGCGAAGCGACGTCCTAGCGTGTCAACGTAGAGCTCACGCTCGCAAGCTGCCCCGTCCACCAGGCTTCAACCTCGCTGGCTTCGATGGGTTTCGCGAAGTAATAGCCCTGGCCTTCTTCGGCTTTCATCTCGCGCATTATCGAGAGTTGCAGCGGCGATTCGATGCCCTCGGCAATCACCCGCATGTTGAGACTGTGCGCAACGGCGACGATCGCTTGCACGATGCTGCGCCGACTCGGCACGTCAACATCGTGCATGAAACTGCGATCGATTTTGATGGTGTGGAACGGCAAACGCGTGAGATAACTCAAACTCGAATAACCGGTGCCGAAGTCATCGAGCGTGAGCGTCACACCGAGTCGATTGAGCTCGGTCAGTGCCTCAATCGCACGATCGGGATGATTGACGAGCATCGATTCGGTGATTTCGAGATCGAGAAATTGTGCGGGGATTTTGGTCGTCGCTACCGTGTCGCGCACACTCTCCAACCAAAACGGATCTTCGAGCTGTTTTGCGGAAACGTTGACCGAAATGCGCGGATAAATATCGCGTTGTTGCCAGTACTTAAATTGCTCGCACGCCATCTCAAGCGCACGTTGCCCCAATTGATGAATGAGTCCGCTTTGCTCTGCCGCTGGAATGAAATCCATCGGCCCCACGATCCCGCGTGTAGGATGCCGCCAGCGCAGCAGCGCTTCAAGCCCGACCGGCGAGCCGGTAGAAATATCGACTTGCGGCTGGAATACCAGAAAGAATTCTTCGGCACCGATGCCGCGACGAATATCGGCGTCGAGCTTTGCACGCTGCACCACGGGCTGCGAATTGGTATCGGCAAACCGCTCGATACGATTGCGACCGGCTTGTTTCGCCGCCGACATCGCAGCGTCCGCATTCTTGATAAGTTCAGCGGCTTCGCGTCCGTCCTGCGGATAGACCGAAATACCGATCGACGCAGGCATATTGATGCGCGAGCCCGACACTTCAAGCGGTTGCATGAGGCTCTTCAAAATATCTTCGGCAACTTGCGTCGAAATTTCCTCGGCACGTTGAAACGGCAAACGTGGCAGAAGGATGACGAATTCATCGCCACCGAAGCGCGCCACAAAATCTTCCTGCCGTACGACGAGCTTTAAGCGATCAGCCACCGTGCGCAGCACTGCATCGCCAATTTCATGCCCAAGACTTTCGTTGAAATTCTTGAAAAAATCGAGATCGACGAACAGCACGCCAACGCGCGAAGTTTCATTGGCGGCGCGGCGCAGCGTGTCTTCGAGTTTCTTGGTGAAAATGAAACGATTCGGCAGCGAGGTCAGCGGATCGGTTTGCGACATGGCCGTTGCGCGTGCTGTTGCGTCGTTTAACTCCATCGTGCGTTCGCGCACGCGCTCTTCGAGCGAGCGGGTGTAACTCGACATCCGCTCGCGCGATTCGGTCAACGTGTGTGCGGTTTCGTTGAACGCGCGCACGAGCTCGCCGGTGGCGCCTGCCGAATGCGACGTTACTTCCGAAGAAAAATCGCCGCGTGCGAGGGCGCGAATCGCGAGCGTGAGAGACTCGACGGTGCGTACCTGTTTGCGATGCGACCACCACCACAGCGCGAGCACGATAGCGATGCCGATCGCAAGGAGTGCGACATCGGTGGCGGTAATGTGGTCGCGAAAGTTCAAAGAGCGCTATCTTGGTGGAATAAAACGAATTGTCTCAGGCGACTGCGACAGGAATCTTGCCGATCTTCGCTTGCCATTCGCGCGGCCCCGTTTGATGCACGCTCACGCCATTCGAATCGACAGCAACCGTCACGGGCATATCGGCAACTTCGAATTCGTAAATCGCTTCCATGCCCAAATCAGCGAACGCAACCACGCGCTGAGATTTGATTGCTTTCGATACGAGGTACGCCGCGCCACCGACGGCCATCAAATAGGCCGCTTTGTGTTTCTTGATCGCCTCGATTCCAGTCGGCCCGCGCTCGGCCTTGCCGATCATCGAAATGAGTCCGGTTTGCGCGAGCATCATCTCGGTAAATTTATCCATGCGCGTCGCGGTCGTCGGACCCGCAGGCCCAACCACTTCATCGCGCACGGGGTCGACCGGGCCGACGTAATAAATCACGCGGTTGGTGAAATCGACCGGAAGCTTCTCGCCTTTTTCAAGCATGTCTTGAATGCGTTTGTGCGCAGCGTCGCGACCGGTGAGCATCTTGCCGTTGAGAAGCAGTGTTTGTCCCGGCTTCCAGCTTGCGACTTCTTCGCGGGTTAATGTGTTGAGATCGACGCGCTTAGAAAGTTTCAAATCCGGCGCCCAATGCACGTCAGGCCAAATGTCGAGCGACGGCGGCTCGCAATAGGCAGCGCCCGAGCCATCGAGTACAAAGTGCGCATGACGCGTAGCCGCGCAGTTGGGGATCATGGCAACGGCTTTGCCAACGGCGTGCGTTGGATAGGTTGCAATCTTCACGTCGAGCACAGTGCTCAAACCGCCGAGTCCCTGGGCACCGATGCCAAGCGCATTCACCTTCTCAAAGAGTTCGATACGCAGCTCTTCGAGTTTGTCTTTCGGGCCGCGTTTGAGCAGATCGTACATATCGATCGGCTCCATCAACACTTGTTTAGCCATTTGCATCGCTTTTTCAGCGGTGCCACCGACGCCGATACCGAGCATGCCCGGCGGGCACCAACCCGCGCCCATCGTCGGCACAGTTTTGAGCACCCAATCGACGAGCGAATCGCTCGCTTTAAGCATCGCGAAATTCGATTTCATTTCGCTGCCGCCGCCCTTCGCCGCGACGTCGACTTCTACCGTGTTGCCCGGCACGACTTGCATTGAGACGACGGCAGGTGTGTTGTCTTTCGTGTTCACTCGCGTGAACAGCGGATCGGCGACAACGGACGCGCGCAGCTTGTTATCTGAATTCATGTACGCACGGCGTACACCTTCGTTCACCGCATCCTCAATCGTTCCGGCAAAACCTTCGAGGCGAATGTCCATACCGATTTTCAGGAACACGTTCACAATGCCCGTGTCTTGACAAATCGGACGATGCCCCATCGCGCACATTTTCGAATTGGTGAGAATTTGCGCAATCGCATCTTTCGCAGCGGGCGAGGCCTCGGCCTCGTAGGCGCGCGCGAGATGCTCAATGTAATCCTGCGGATGGTAGTAGCTGATGTATTGCAGCGCTGCAGCGACCGATTCAGTTAAATCGGCGGCTTTGATGATGGTTGGCATACCGGAATTCCTAATCGTTTTTCGCGCGACCGTCTTTGACTTTCGCTTCGTGTTCCGAAGGTGCCATCAAACGATCCGTAAGCGCGATGGCCACAGCCGAGAACAGGAACACGACGTGAATCAAGGTTTGCCAGAGTAAAACCTTCTCGGAGTAACTCGCCGCGTTGATAAATGTTTTGAGAAGATGAATCGATGAAATACCGATGATCGCAGTGGCGAGCTTAACTTTAAGCACTGACGCATTCACATGCGAGAGCCATTCTGGCTGATCGGGATGATTCTCTAGATTCATCCGCGACACAAACGTTTCATAACCGCCGACGATCACCATAATCAACAGATTCGAAATCATCACCACGTCAATCAATGCAAGTACGACGAGCATGATGATCGTTTCGTTCAATTGCATCGCTTTTTGACCGATAACTGTCGTGCCGTCCTTGCTGTAAATGTTTAAGTCGTAACCGATGGCCTCGACCAAAATTTGCAACGCTTTTTGATCGCCGAACACCGCTTGCACGAGATGCACAAGCTCTACCCAAAAGTGAAACACGTACACGCATTGCGCGACGATCAGTCCGATGTAGAGGGGTAATTGCAGCCAGCGGCTCGCGAAAATTGCAAACGGCAGCGGGCGCATGCCTTTGCCGCTAGACGGAAGAGAGATTTTTGCCATGGGGTCTTTATTGCATGCGACAAACATGTGCGCGCCCGACTGAGACGCGATCACGCTGAACGCATTGATTTATTTGCATTTTCCCGCAGAAGTTTAGCATCCGAATGCGAAGCAAATGCGACGGTACAACAACACGAAGCGCAATCGGCAAGCGATGCAAACGCAGCATAGATTTTTATCCTAACAAATTAATCGATCGCCCAATTTAATTGAGTTTATCGGCTAATTCGCTAGGAGATCCCCCGGCTTTGCCGGGGAGGCAGTAGGAGTTTGACGTATACGGGGGTGTCCATCGCAGAGACTTTCAATCGTGAGCCGCCAAGCACATGAAAGGAAGAACTGGATGGACAGGATAGAGAG
>JBOFBL010000045.1:0-2674 GCA_051645545.1 Casimicrobium sp.
AGCCTTGAGCCATCCCCAGATTTTTTCCGGCGTTGACATTGATGTAGGCGCCGGCGGCGCTGGCGGCAGCGGTGCTACCGGAATTTCGGTATCGGCCATGATTACATTCCTTTTGCTAAAACGTTGCTGGATACGCCTGAACGACCATCGTGAGCGTTCCAATGTTGTTGCCGTTTTCAGTGACCGTAAAAACGACATTGCCACTAGCGGCAATTTCATCGCCCACGCTTGAGCCCAGCAAACCGTAGCCCGTCGTCACATCAAACGTGTCGCCCGTACGCGTTGCACTAAACACGTTAGGATTAACCGCCGGCGTTAAAGCGCTTTCATCGATTGAGATCGCGTAAGTATTTGCTGCGACGTAGTTGGCAATTTTTATTTTGAATTTTGCGGAATTCATCACACCCGCAGGTGGGCAAGGTGGCGCAATCACATCACCACTGCTCGTTCCAACCTTCGTGTAGTTGTCTCCGCA
The DNA here is from genome assembly GCA_051645545.1 of Casimicrobium sp. Taxonomy (GTDB): domain Bacteria; phylum Pseudomonadota; class Gammaproteobacteria; order Burkholderiales; family Casimicrobiaceae; genus Casimicrobium. The sequence goes on from JBOFBL010000045.1 coordinate 476, forward strand.
AAACCGAATATCAGGCGAAAACCGCTTTTCTGCGACGCCAACGGTAATGCTTGTCGCCGTCGTAGTGTCGGTCCACTGCTCCCATTTGGCCGTAGCGCTCGGCGTAGAACCCACCACCGTTGCCACTGCCACATTGTTCGTGGGCGCCACATCACCCACACCCTCAGGGGGCGCAATCTGCGCAATCATTGATTCAGAAAACGCCACCAGCGCCGTGACAGGCACCGTTACCAAAATACCCGCTCCGACCGGAAACGCGCTCACCGCGAGCCCCGCGAGTAGCGCCGCGTTACTAGGTGTCGCGGTCAGCGCGCCCCCCGAAGGCGTCACAGTCGCAGCCCCCACCGTTCTGTTTGCGTTGTTTGCAAGCCACGGCAGCGTGATCGTTGCGCCGTCGCCCGCAATCGCACCGGGATTGGTGAAGTTAAACGTTACGTTTGCAGGCGTGCCGATGCCGGCCGCGACGTTTGGCGTCGTTGTCGCTACCGCGAGATCCACGAGCGGCACCATCGTTGCCGCTTTACCGCCTTGCGACGAAACTTTATCTGCAAGCACGACGGACAAACCCACGGATGGCACCGAGGGCATACCTGCAATCGTGCGAAACGAATAGCGCATTACGATAGTTCAAACGGCATTTCGACGGGCAGCTTGCCCGGTAACTCAACGTAAGCCACATGCACACCACGGCCCGCCGTAAACGTCACTTTCCCTTGCGCATTACTGAGCAACGCTGGCGCACCATCAATCGACACGCGCGCATTCTTCACCGGCTTGTTCGACTGATCGTACACCGTGAGCGTGTGACTGTTGCCCTCGCTTGAAATTTCGAACGCCGGCAATTGCGTTGCGCCGCTCGCTGTCGTGCGCGACACAATGTCAAACGCTTGATTAGCAATCGGCAACACCATCTCGCAAGTTAAGGCACTGCGGCGACCGACGCGCGGCGCAGCGATCACGGTCAACCACTGCAATCCAGGCTCGGGAAAACGCGGCGACTTAGTGGCAAACACATCGCCAATGCGCAGCGGTTCGTCAACGAGCGATTCTTCAATCACAATCTCAAACACACGCCCCGAACCACGACGCAGATAGCGTTTTGCAACCGCAATGGCGGCGCGCTCGGTACGCAGCCACGGCGCAAGCAGGCGAACGGTAACCCCTTGATCGTCATACGACGGGCGCACCGCGAGCGTAAGCGCCTGACGATTTTTCGCGGAGTAGCTTTGATCGTCAAACTCAATCGCGACGCGCGAAAAAGCGCTTTGCGATTTGGCTACTATGCTTGCAACCCGCCCTTCCAGCAAACGGCTTTCCATCGTCGGTGGTGGCGGCGTGAACACTTCGTCGCTCGGGTGCAGCCAAAAATTTTCGGTACACCATCCGCCACCGATCGAGCGCATGATTTCGTTGATTTTGGCGCGCAGCGTTTCGCGCGAGGAAATGCGCCCGCCGATCACCAAACCTTCGGCAGCACATTCCGAGCGCAATCGCGCAAGCCCCGCGATCATGCGCATATTCGGCGTGAATCGGCTCAGCGCAAAAATCTTTTCAAGCACATCGGCGGGATTTTCGATCAACGCGCCGTTGCGCTCGCTGACGTAGCCGTAGCCCGTCGCGGTGATTTGCGCGCCCGTGGGCAAGGGCGCGGCTAATTCGATGAAGGTGACCGTTTTCCCCGTGCGATCCGGCTCAACGCGCCAATCAAAACCTAGCGTTTCTTGCCCATCGATTTGCACGCCAAGCACTTTTGCAGCGCCGTCGGCATAGATAAACAGCGTGTCGCTTAGCTGCACCAGCGCTTGTGGCGATTTCGATAGATCACCGAACACCCACGGGATCCATGCCCCATCGCGAAACTCGTTAATCTCGGTTGAACTGCGCAGTGGCACATCGTCGGAGAGCAGCATCGCTTACGCCTCGATCGACAATTCGAGCTGCGGGCCCAAAGTAAAACTCACCACTTCGCCCGAGAGCACTTCGACACCATCGTCGCGCACCGACACCTTGGCGCGAAGCGGATAATCCCAATCGCGCTGAACCTGCTTATCTTCGTTGTTAAGCGCAATCGTGCTTGATGGCGTTTCACCTTGCTCGTAGCCCACCACTTGCGCGATGGACGCGCGCTCGTACCAATCAAGCACCCCCACCAGCAAGGGCTGCGCCCCGGCAATCGCGTCGCTCGGGTAGCAATAGGTG
>JBOFBL010000046.1:0-11114 GCA_051645545.1 Casimicrobium sp.
TGCTGAAAATGCCTGAGCGCGTCCATCGCGGCCTCGGTGTCGTTGCCGTGTGCAGCGATCTGGCGCGTGAGTTCGCGATGCCAGGCTTCGTAGTCCACTGCGTCGGAGAGTGATCGCGCATCGATCAGCTCGTCGAGTAACAACGGATGCGCGGTGAGATAGCGCACCGCCCATTCGCTGGTCGCTGCGAGATCTACCACGCGACGAAGCACGCTCGGGCGCTCGGTCATGAGGGCGAGATAGCTCGATCGCGATGCGAGTGCGACGAGCAAATCGATGGCACGCATCGCTGCATCGTCGGCAGCGGTCGTTGCTTTGGCGAGCGCTAACACCTGCTTGGCAAGCGCCTGCAAACGATCGCGACTCGACGCGGGAAGCGATCGCGCTTTGCTACCCGTGAGGCTCGCTTCGAAAAACGCTTTGACGCGGGCGCCATCAACAAAGTGTTCGTATTCGTGCTCATTGACGAGCGTCGACGACGGTTTTACAAGCCCGCTGTCGCTACCCAAGGTTGCGTCGAAGAAATTCGCAACGTCTTCGCGCACGGTCGCAAGGTTTTTCTCGAACGCGCCCACGCTGGTTTCGCCTAACACCTCGGCAAGCGCTGCAAGCGAAGCCTCGTCACTTGGCAGTGTTTGCGTTTGCAGATCGTCGCGATACTGCAGCATGTGCTCGACGCGGCGAAGAAATTCGTAGTGCGCGCGAAGTCGGGCAGCGTCCTCGCTGCCGAGATAGCCGCCATCGACCAGCGCGGTGAGTGCGTCTAGCGTATTTTTTGAGCGAACGCGTGCGTCGCGACCGCCGCGCAACAGTTGGCGCAATTGAACACCGAATTCAAGCTCGCGAATACCACCGCGACCGAGTTTGATGTTGCGCTGATCGGTTTTTTCCGCGCGCAGTTGCGTATGCAAATCGCGCATGCCCGCAATCGCATCGAAATCGAGGTAGCGCCGAAACACGAAGGGGGTCACCAGCTGATCGAGCGACTTTGCGAGTGAACCCGCGCACACCCGAGCACGCAGCCACGCGAGCCGCTCCCACATGCGCCCTTGCGCAACGAAGTAACTCTCCAAAAAATCGAGCGTCGGCGCCACCGGGCCTGCATTGCCATATGGGCGCAGTCGAGTATCCACGCGAAACACAAATTCCCCGTCGATCTCGCGATCGAGGGTACGCGCGACATTTGCCGCGAGCCGATTCAATCGATCCATTGCATCGGCCCCGGGTTCGTCGCAAATGAACACGATATCGATATCGGATGACACATTGAGCTCGTGACCGCCCATCTTGCCCATTGCGACCACCGAAAAAGCGTGTGGCGCATGCTCGCAGTCGCTGCCGAATAGCGCGCGCGAATGCACCCGCAGCGACGAAGCAACACACAGATCGGCAAATTCCGTAAGATCGTCCACGAGTTCGCGAAAGTCCGCGTTAAAAGCAATATCGCGAACGAGCGTGCGCAGCATGAGCTCTCGTCGCATCGTGCGCAGGACGCTATCGATTGTTTCGCTAGTGGCGGCTGCCAGGGTTTCTCGCCAAACGGCGACATCGGGGCGCTGGCTGGCGCTCGCGCGAACGCGCTCTGCGAGCGTCGGGTCGCGTCGCTCAACACGCGCTGCGTAGCGCGAGAAATGGAACGCTAGGTCGATTCGTGGGGTCACAGAGATAGACCGGGGCTTTTAGCTCTATAGAATCGTACGAGATTAGCACGCCACCATGTCGCCACCCACGCCCGAAAGCACCGACCGAAACGCGCCGCCCCCGACCACATTGCGTGGCCTCGGCAGCGCTGCGCGCGTCGCGTCGAAGTCTCGGTCGCTGCGCACCTGGACATTTTTTGTGCGCTGCGTGTTCTGGCTTTCGCTATTGCTGGTCGCGCTGTTTGCGGCAACTATTGCACTCACGCGGTTTTGGCTTGTGCCCAATGCCGATCAATTTCGCCCAAGAGTTGTCGAAGAGCTTTCGCGACTAACGAAACAGCGGGTGGCTATTGGTGGCTTCGTGGCCGGATGGAATGGCTGGTCGCCGGAGCTGCGCGTTTCGCGATTGCAAATTTTCGATACCCGCGGGCGCATGTTGCTCGAACTGCCAGAGGTTGAGACGACGCTTTCGTGGCGTTCATTACTCGTGTTCGAGCCGCGTTTATCGTCGCTTACGGTCAAAGAGCCGCGCGTCGTGGTTCGACGCACATCGGAGAATACGCTGACGGTCGCCGGAATCGATGTCGATTTAAGCGATACGACACCGGGCGATCCGACGATGATCGAATGGCTCTTGCGACAGCGTTTCGTGCAGATCGCGGGCGGCGAATTCGAATGGCAAGACGAATGGCGAGGCTTGCCGCCGCTGCGCTTGCGCGACGTCAATATTCGTCTGGCCAATGACGGCGCGTATCACCGCGTCGGCATGCGCGCAACGCCTGCAGCGAATCTCGCATCACCGATTGAGCTGCGCTCAGAATTCGTCGGATCGAACGTGCGCGATGTCAGCGATTGGGACGGCAGTGCCTATGTGCGGGTCGATTACGCCGATGTAGCGGCGCTATCAAAGTATTTACCGCTACCGATCGAAATTTCACGTGGCGACGGCGGACTACAAGCATGGTTCGAACTCGACAATGGTCGTCCGGTGGCGGTGACCACCGATTTGGTGGTTCGCGACGCACGAGTAAAACTTGGCGCAAGTGGCCGTGTCGACAGCGCAGCCGCCGCGAAGCCTGCCGCGAAAACTCAGTTGCCCGTCGCGCCCGCAGCACCCGTGCTGCCACCGCCTATTGCGTTGACGGCGCTCAGCGGTCGTTTTTCGTGGCGAGAAACCGCGAGCGCGAGTGCGAATGTGATTGCGAAAGTCGCGGGCCAGAGCGCAGCAGTTACGCAGCGGTGGTCGCTTCGCGATGTTGAGGTCACACCGATCAATGGCGTGAAGTTGCCGGCGCTCTCCGCCGAGCTCACGCTAGAGCGTGTCGACGCGGCGATTCGCGGCGGCGAATTTCGCTCGGCAAACATCGATCTGGCCAGTGCAAATTCGCTCATGTATGTCGTTTCGCCGCTGCTGCCGACGTCGCTGTTGGAGCACGGGTATGTCTCGCAACCGCGCGGAAAACTCGGCGAGGTCGTTGCCAAATGGTCGTTTGCCGCAGACGAAAAAATCAAATTCGACGCTGCCGCGACAGTAAGCGACGTGAGCTGGGCGCGCGGTTTGCTGCCGGGGGCGACGGGTATTAGCGGAAAACTTCGTGCGACCGATGAAGCTGGAAGCTTTAGTTTCGAACCAACCATTGCCGCGACTAATCTGCCGAGCATAGCGACGAAAAACTTGCTCTCTGGTGTGTCAAAAAAATCACCCGACACAGTTGCTGCTAAAGCCGCGCCGAAAACGCCAGTGACAATCGATTTCGGCGACATCTTTAGCGAGACGATGCATGTGGGCGCGGTAAGCGGTGCCGTGAAATGGCAGCGCGTCGGTTTTGTCAAAATGAATAACGGGCAGACGCAACCGCAATGGCAGATTGCGAGTGATGGTCTTGATGTGAATGGCGAGCATGCGAAAGGGCGTTTCGCTGGAACCTGGCGCAACGACGAGCTCGGGCCGGGGGTTGCAAAGATCACCGGCAAACTGGACACCGCGAATACCGACGCGGTGTTTCGATATCTGCCCAAGGGCGTTGGAGAAAACGCGCGCAACTGGGTGAAAAACGCAATCGTTGGCGGACGCACTACTGGCGCGACATTCGCGCTCGAAGGCCCACTGTGGCACTTCCCGTTTGTCGACGGCAAACAGGGCAAATTCGAGATCGTTGCACCGGTGACAGGTGTTACAGTCGATTACGCAGACCGGTGGCCGCGTGCAGAAAACGTCGATGCATTGCTCACGTTCAACGGCTCATCTTTCAATGCTGCTGTGAGTCGCGCAACGATTGCAGGCGCAGCGATCAGCGCGACACAAGTCAAGATTGCGGACATGAGCACCCCCGCTGCGGTTGTCGAAATTCGTGGCACAGCAGTCAGTTCGCTCGACAATTTTCTGCGCTTCGTTGCAACGAGCCCGGTGAGTCAAATGATTGATCGATTTACCGAGACTGCGAAAGGCAGCGGCGCCTCGAAGCTCGCGCTCGGTCTTGCGATCCCTATCGCACAACCCGAGAAAACCAAAGTCGATGGCGAATTCGTCTTTGAGGGTAATCGCATCGAATTGGGCGGCGACGTACCGACGCTCGACGCAGTGACTGGACGCATTCGCTTTAGCGAAAAAGATATGAGCGCGAAAGAATTGCGCGCGACCGCCTTCGGCGGAAACACTGCAATCGATGTGCTCACCGATCAAAGCGGCGTGATTCGTGCCTCCGCAAGCGGTCGCACGGAGCTCGCGCGCGTGCGCGAAACCTACGACTATCCACTGCTCGACCAACTCAAAGGCAGTATCGATTGGAAGATGGAAACGCAAAGCGCATCGTCGCGCGATGCGAATTCGCTGCCGACGGTTCGCGTCAGTGGTGTCTTGTCGCCACAAGCGCTTCCCTTCGATCGTGTCTATCAAGCGGCAGCGACGCCGCGCGATGCGACGCAGCCGATCGCCTTTTCGCTGGTGCGCAGCGCGCTTGCGCAAGGGCGTGATCGCATCGAATTCGAGATGCCCGCGCAGCTGCATGCGATTATCGAGCGCAGTGCCGAGAAGCCGCGCGAATCGCGCGTCGTTGAGCGCGCAGTGGTCGATTTCGGCGCACAGAAAACGGCGCTGCCGACGCGTGGCTATTCGCTCAGGGGTGAGCTTGCGAAACTCGATACCGATGCCGCGCTTGCGTTGGTGCCGGCGCTTACAGGAAAAAATTCGAAGAACGTTGGCGGCGTGAAATCGGAAACGACAACACCGGATTTCATCAACGTAAACCTCAAAGTTGATCGTGCGCTTGTGTTCTCACACGTGCTTTCGGACGTGAGTTTGCGTGCGCAACCGAGTGGGCAACGTTGGCGTCTCGCGCTACGAAGCAAAGAAGCGCTCGGCGTCATCTCGGTTGAAAACGACACGGAGTCGAACAACATCGATGCCGTGTCTGTGCGCTTGCAGCGATTCGCCTTGCCAACGCCGATGACCGACGCCGATCGATTGTCGCCCCCTGTAGCAAATGCCGCGAACGCAACGAACGCCGATGCGTCGACTCGCTGGCCCAAGCTCGATTTGGTCGCCGATACATTTGTCAGCGATGGGCGCGATCTTGGCAAACTCGAAATCGCTGCGCAGCCGAGCGCGAACGAATGGCGCATCGATCGAGTGAAACTCACGAGCGCCGACGGCGCGTTGAACGCGAAAGGCCGCTGGCGTTTGCCTTCGGGCACGCCGCTGTCGGGCAATGGGCAAACTTCGGTCGAGGTAAGTCTCGACTGGAAAGACGCGGGACGCTTCATGCAACGCTTCGGTTTGCCGAAAGGCGTTGAACGTGGCGAAGGCGATTTGAAGGGTGAGATCTCGTGGGCCGGCTCACCCGCGCAATTTGGCTATAACAAGCTCGACGGCAAATTTGCACTACAAACGAAAGCGGGGCGATTCTCTGAAATGGAGCCCGGTATCGCGAAGCTTCTCGGTGTGATTTCCTTGCAATCTTTGCCGCGACGCTTGTCATTTAATTTTGACGATTTGTTCGGTCGCGGTTTCGCATTCGATTCGATTAGTGCCGAAGTTGCGATCGCAAAAGGCAAAGCGAATACCGACGGATTTTCGATTGTTGGTCCTGCCGCGCGAGTGGAAATTCGCGGTGATGCCGATCTTGATGCGGAGACCACGCAGTTGCGAGTTCGCGTGTTCCCGAGCGTGTCGGTCGCGACAGCCATCGGCGTAGGGCTCGCGACGGCGAATCCGGCCATTGGCGCGGCAGCGTGGCTCGGTCAAAAAATTGCGCGCGATCCGGTTGAGCGTTTACTCATGCAGGAGTTTGAAGTCTCAGGCGCTTGGGCGAATCCTGAAGTCAAGCAAACGCGTGGCATGGGAGCCACTAACCCCGAAGATAAAGGCTTCGATTCGACGGGGCAGGCGATTTCACCCTCGGAGCCGGTACGTCGTTGAGGCGACGCACTTGCGTTTCTTCAGCCGCGCGCGATCGGGCGCGCAGGGTCGGCGCACCATTCGCTCCAACTTCCGGCGTAGAGTTTGCTGCCATGCAAACCCGCGTGTTCCATCGCGATCATGTTTGAGAGCGCAGACACGCCACTGCCGCATTGATGAATGATGTTTTCGGGCGCGCGACCGGCGAGGATCGAGTCGAATTCCGCGCGCAATTCCTGCGACGATTTGAAAACGCCATCGCGCAGGTTTGTCGCGAAAGGGCGGTTTACTGCGCCCGGAATGTGGCCCGCGACCGGGTCGATCGGCTCGACCTCGCCGCGATAACGCTCTGCGGCACGCGCATCGACAATGCGCGCTTTCGGATCGAGGATGGCATGCTGTGTTTGCTCAACGGTGAAGCGAAGTTCATCGCGTAGATGCGGCGTGAACGTGCTGGCGCCGAGCGCATGTGCGACGGTTTCGATGGGTCGCGATTCTTTTTGCCACTGCGCGAAGCCGCCATCGAGCACGCACACAGCGTCGTGCCCTAACCATTTAAGCATCCACCATAAACGCCCTGCGTACATGCTTGTGCCCTGGTCGTAGACAACGACGGTGCTGCTGTTAGATATTCCTTTCGCGCCCAGCGTTCTTGCGAACGCGTCGGGCGAGGGCAGCGGGTGTCGTCCGTTCGTGCCGGTTTTCTCAATCGAAAGATCGTCGTCGATGGACATGAAGATCGCGCCGGGAATGTGCGACTGGGCATACGCGTCGCGACCGAACGATACGTTCATCAAATCGTGACGCGTGTCGACGATCACGACGGTTTCGGCGCGGAGTTTTGCGGCGAGTGTTGCGGTTGAAATGAGTGGCGAAGACATAGTTTGTTTTTCGAAAACGGCGAACGTCGGAGACATTTAAAACGGCGGATGATCGTCGTTTTCGGGTGGCGCGAATTTCACCTCACCAAGCGATTCGGCATCGAACGGGATGTCGTCGAAACCGTCGTCCAAGGTGTCAGTGTGTGCCCCTCCCCCTTGAGGGGGGAGGGTGTCACGTAGTGACGGGAGAGGGTGATTGTCGTCAAACAATTCAAAGTAGATTCGATCGAGCACCCCCTTGCGATTGCTCGACCATTCGCTATTCCAAATTCGCACGACGTTGAAACCTTCGCCGCGCAAGAATTGGTCGCGAGACGAATCGTAGGCAGTTTGTTCTGCGTGCTGCGAACCGTCGAGTTCAATGATGAGCTTTTTCTCGAATGTGACGAAGTCCACAATGTAGTTACCGATCGGTTGTTGACGTCGAAACTTTATCTCGGCAAAACGCTTTGCGCGAAGTTCATACCAAAGCTCGCTTTCCCATGGGGTTTGGTTGGTTCGCAGTTCGCGTGCATTGGCAATGAGCGTCTGCCCCCTCTCCCCCACCCCTCCCCCACGAGGGGGGAGGGGGGCGCTCACCGTACTCGAAGGAAGTATCGATTGCAACGCACTCGCCCCAGGCGGCTCGGGCAGCGCAGTGCGCCTTGCGCCGAGCGCGAGGATGCCCGCAGCGCCTACGTGCGATGGCACTTCGATGATGCGCTGCGCCGGAAACAAACTGCCGCTCTCGATTTGCGCGCGTAGCGAACGCAGCTCGTCTTCGACTTCAGCGTCGCTTAAGAGTGCATCGAGTTCGTGGTCGCGATGGGTGAGTAGCTGCGCTACATCAGCGGCGAATTCAGTGTCCCGGAAACGCTCAAGTATCGCCCCATGATTTGGGTCATCAGGCAAATAAATGGCAATATCAACAATAGATTTTAATAATCGAAGCGCCCTGGGAGATTGGGCGTCTGTTGGAAACGCCATATCGATTAAATGCATCGCAAGCTTCGGTTTTGCGAGCACCCGGCGCGCAGCGGCGAATACGCGCTGCGCCGCAGGGTCGCTGCGCGGCATCGGTGGACGACGTCCGATGTATTTTGTGCGTGATGCGTTGCTGGTTTCGTTGTCGCTTTGCGCGGGTGCGGGCTTCGCTTTGATCGGTGGCAAAAGCGTATGTGCGGCGATGTTCACGTCGCCCTCAAGCGCTTTGGCGAGCGATTCGCGCATCATCGGCGCACTCACCAACTCCAAGTGTTCGCGCGCGGCCGACGCGCGCGCCGCTTTCGCCTCCGCGCTGTCGCCAGGATGCTTGGCGTTTAATTCACGCAACCAGTATTGCGAGAGCGGCAGCGCCGAATCGATGAACGCTTCGAACGCGTCGCGACCGTGTTCGCGAATGTAGGAATCGGGGTCGTGTTCTTTCGGTAAAAACAAAAAACGAACCTGCTTGCCATCGCGCAGCGCAGGCAGTGCATTTTCGAGTGCACGCCACGCCGCGCGTTGGCCGGCGTTATCGCCATCGAACGAGAACACCACTTCATCGGCAATGCGAAGTAAGCGTTGCGTATGCGCTTCCGTGGTTGCCGTGCCAAGTGTGGCAACGACATATTCAACGCCGTACTGCACGAGCGCAATCACATCCATGTAGCCTTCGACCACGAGTACGCGATTGGCTTTGCGTATTGCGTTTTGCGCCTGGAAAAGACCGTAGAGTTCGCGGCCTTTCGAAAAGATCGGCGTCTCGGGTGAATTCAGATACTTCGGCCCCTGACCATCATCTTTCGAACCCAAAATGCGCCCGCCGAAGCCGATCACTGCGCCTTGCTGGTTCAGAATCGGAAACATCACGCGCTCGCGAAAGCGGTCATATCTTTTTCCACCATCGCCCACGGATATTAGGCCACCGGTTTCTAAAAGCTCATTATCGGTATAGTCATCAAAAACCTCCGATAGCCCTTGCCATTCTGGCGTTGCCCATCCGAGGTGGAACCGCTTTGCAATCTCGCCGCTGACACCCCGCTTCTTGAAATACTCAACGGCGAGCGGTGAACTTTTGAGTTTCGATTTGTAGTAATTCGCAGCGGTCACCATCGCGTCAAAGAGCGGGCCCGCCATCGGGTCGTTTTTTTTTGACTCATCGCGCGGCACGCTGAGTCCGACGCCTTGCGCCAGCTCCTCGACCGCATCGGGAAAAGATTTCCCGGCGTATTCCATCAAGAACTTGATCGCCGAGCCGTGTGCGCCGCAGCCGAAGCAGTGATAGAACTGTTTAGTTGGCGAAACCGTGAAAGAGGGCGATTTTTCTTTGTGAAACGGGCAGCAGGCCGAATAATTTGCGCCAGCCTTTTTAAGCGGCACTAAACGATCGATCGTCTCGACGATGTCCACGCGGGACAAAAGCTGTGAAATGAAGTCGTCGGGGATCATAGGCGCTATTATCCCCGCTACTGTCGGAGGAGAGATTTACATAATGGATTACGTCCGCGATCTCGATGGCAACAAATTGTGTGCGTTTTGCATGATCAAATAGCCATACGGAATATGAAATACCTCGACGGCAACGTGGATTCACGCTAGATTTCGGTCATGAGCATTTTTGATTTTTTCAAACGACAAAAGCCGGAGGAGGCTGCTGTCGTCAAGATTGAGGGCAAAGTCGATCGCCGCGCCAAACCGCGCAAAAACGTTCGCCCTGGCACTCGCGTATTGATCATCGACGATTCGAAAACCGTGTGTACGGTACTGCGAAAAATGTTGCGCGAAAACGGTTTCACCACGTTCGAGGCGTACGACGCGGAATCGGCCATTACGTTGATGGAAACCGAAGTGCCCGATCTCATTTTTCTCGACATCGTGCTTCCCGGTATCAATGGCTTCGAAGCGCTGCGCCGCATTCGCCGTCATCATCCCACTGCGCACATTCCAATCATCATGATCAGCGGCAACGAAAGCGCGACCGAGCAGTTCTACGTGCAGCGCATTGGCGCCAACGATTTCATGAAAAAACCGTTTTCACGTGCGGAAGTGTTCTCGCGTGTGGAGCGTGTACTTGATCTGGTGCCGACCATATTGCGTGCGCCCACTGCCAAAGAGATGGTGCGCTAACGCGACCCGTCGGCAGTTCATGAATTCCGTGCAACCTTGCGAGCCCGACAGCGGCTCGGCTGCAAACGCGCCCGCAAATCCGATCGATGCGCGCGGCAAACCCATCGTACTGATCGGGCCGATGGGCGCCGGTAAAACAACTGTTGGCACACTGCTCGCAAAGCGATGTCACCGACGCTTTCTCGATTCCGATCACGTGCTCGAAGCGCGCACGGGTGTGAGCGTTGCCACGATCTTCGAAATCGAAGGCGAAGCTGCATTTCGCGAGCGTGAAGCGCATTTGCTTGACGAGCTCTGTTCGCATCGCAGTGAAATAGTGCTCTCAACCGGTGGCGGCTCGATTTTGCGCGAATCCACGAGGATCTTGCTTCGGGAGCGTGCAGTCGTTGTGTATTTACACGCGGCGCCCGAAGTGTCGTACGAGCGGATCAAGCGCGCGAAAGATCGACCGCTGCTTAAAACGGCCGACCCGGCGGCCAAGTTGCGAGAGCTCTACGAAACGCGCAATCCGCTTTATCAAGAAACTGCGCATTTGCGAGTCGAGACACACCGCGATCGCACCTCCATCGTGCTCGATGAGATCGTCGGCAAATTGCGTGTGTAGCGCCGCATTGCATTACTGACCGCGATCAAAGCAGGTTCGAAAAAAACAGAGCGATCTTTAGCTCTCAATACGGCAGCTTTCGAGTACGCAATGCGGGTGTTATTGAGTATCGGCTATCGACCCGAAGCGGGCATTTGAATTTGGCATCATATGCCATTACTAAGCGATTCATTTTCTCCATTTCTACTGTTTTCTTTTTTATGGTTACTCAGTGCTTCTGTAGTCCTAGCGCTCGGCGAAAACTTGTGTTTACGCATTCATTCCATTATTTTCAACAAATAAGAGAGAGTTTTCTAATTGAATAAACGTGCCAATTCGTTTGGAGCCGCCAGAGCAACTAGACACTAGGGCACCTGGAATTTCATTTGCTAATTCGCTAGGAGATCCCCCGGCTTTGCCGGGGAGGCAGTAGGAGTTTGACGTATACGGGGGTGTCCATCGCAGAGACTTTCAATCGTGAGCCGCCAAGCACATGAAAGGAAGAACTGGATGGACAGGATAGAGAG
>JBOFBL010000047.1:0-5288 GCA_051645545.1 Casimicrobium sp.
CCGTTATCGGTGAAACTGGGGGCTGGTGGCGCATTCGACGAATGCACGAGACGAACAAAGCGCTCGAAAGTTTTGATTGTTTTCTGTGGCCCGCCCAATTCATGGTGAAACAGCGCCCACGCGAGACTCGGGGTGCTGCCAAAGCCAGTGCCGTTATCCGAGCTCCAGTAGCGCTCGAATTCCGTTTGCGGGAAGTACGTGAGATCGAGCCAACCGCCCGCGCCGTAGTGCGTGAGATTCACGAGTTCTTTGATGACGGGCATTCGCCAGCCGCTTGAAAAACCGCATCGCGCAGGCGTGTTGTGTCCCGCGTCTGGATAGGTTGCGCCGGTGGCCGTCGCCCAGGTTGCGCTTTGGGTCTGCAAACTCCAGGTAAGCCCGGTCACGTTGTCGCGCGTGCAGGCCCAATCGGTGGCCGCCGTCGTGGTGCGCGCTGTACCGGTTGTGTTTGCAACCAAAGTTCCGGTGCAAGGATTGGGGCCTGTGGTCGTGCCCTAGGGCGAGCCGTTCCAGCAGATGCGCGTGAAATCAAATCCTGTGCCTGTCGGGCCGCTGCCGATCTTTGGGAGTACGCCTTTTCGTTGCGCCGCATCGCGACCATAACGCCCATCCTGATGCGGATTGACGCCCGCGTTTCCAGCGGAGGCTTCATCGCAAGTGACCGATCCATTGTTCGATACGAAGCAGACAAACATGCCGGTGTCGTTCAATGCGCCGGTTTGGGCGTGCGTCGGTGAATGGCCGACGCAAACAAGCGCGGCGACGATGGCGTAGTAATAGAGGTAACAGTTCATGATCGAGCGCCTTTTTGCTGGCAAGTGAAGAGCGTTTTCATTGACGCTAGGCCAATCAATTGGCAAGTCCACTCAAGCCGCAGTTGAATTGCAAATAAGCGCGAATTGCATCCCACGTCTTGCGTTGCGCGTTGGGCCCGAGCGCGTTCGCAGTTACCGCCGCATCGCTCATGCCCATACGGGCACGCGTGAGCATCAGCAAATCGGTCATCGCATCCACGGTGCCGTTGCCATCGATGTCGAGCGAACAAATGCTGTCGCCTGCAATTGGCGTTGGAATAGACGTAGAGATTGGCGGCGCTTGACCGTTACCTAGCGCGCCGCCCACGTTGGTTCCCCAGCAGCGTACCGCGAAGCCGGGTAGAACGACAGCGCAAGTCGTGTCCCCGCCTGCCGCAAGCGCGCCGTTGGTGTCGGCTATCCCGAATACGTTGACCGGAACGGTTGAAAAGGTGGTTGCGTTGCCATCCCCCAGTGCGCCTAACGTGTTATCACCCCAACAAGACACTGTGCCAGGGCTTCGCGTGACACAGCTGTGCAAACTGCCCAAGGCGGGTCGCGCGAGACCGTTGGTTACACCAGAAACGGTGACTGGGATGTCCGAATCCGAGTTAGCGGAGTTTCCGAGCTGGCCTCTAAAGCCGTTCCCCCAGCATCGAACTGTGCTGTCGCTTAGTCTTGCGCAAACGTGTTCGAACCCCGCGCTCAGAACGTTGATACTTGGCGTGCTGCTAATGCCCGAAACCAATACTGGTATCAACGAATCGTTCGGCGCGTTGTTATTGCCGAGTTGACCTTTGGAATTGCTGCCCCAGCACGCGAGCGCACCGGTACTAAGTCGAGCGCAGGTGAATGCCCTACCCGCCGTAATATCGGTTGCGTTCGTGATGTTTTGCACTGCGACCGGCGTGTTTCGGGAGGTCGTCGTACGGTCGCCGAGTTGCCCCGAACCATTGGAACCCCAACATGCCACAGCCCCCGACGTGCGCCGAGCGCAAGCGTGATCAACACCGGCGACAATCTGTGTCGCATCGGTGAGACCGGTAACGTCTACCGGCACTGCGCTTGTCGAATTGGATCCATTACCGAGTCGCCCTCCGCTTCCCCAGCATCGCACGGTGCCGCCACTGATCCTTGCGCATGCGAAATCATTGCCTGCTGCGACCTCTTGTGCAGCGGTGATCCCTTGTACCGATACCGGCACGTTGGATGACGCCAACGCGCCATTACCCAGTTGCCCGCTCGTACCGTTTCCCCAACACGCGACAGATGCATCGTTTAGCCGCGCGCACGCGAAATTCGGAGCAGTAGTACTCGTCGTGTTCGGTTGCCCCACGGCGACACTGCTTGCGGGACCTAAGTTTGCGACCGTTGTCGCAGTGCGCGACGAGAACTGCCCCCCCGCACCGAGCGCGCCTTCGTCACCACCTCCCCAGCAGAGGATCGCGCCATCGCTGCGCAAGGCGCAGGTGTGGTCCGAACCACCATCCACCCGCGTGACGTTCGTTAAATTAGCAACAACGGTAGGCACTGGACTTGAAGAGGAGCCGATGCGGCCCGTTTGTCCCGCTGAATTGCTGCCCCAGCAAGAAACGGTGCCGTCGCTCAAACGTGCACAGCTATGACCATCACCTAAGCCGAGCTGAGTAGCATTAGCTGCACCCGGCACCGAACGCGGGACAGCACTGCTTGTGGAGTCGGTGCCGAGCTGACCGGAAGACCCAGACCCCCAACATTGGACTGAACCACTCGTTAACGCAACGCAGGTGTGACTAGCGCCAGCAGCGACTGTGCTCGCTGAGATGATGCTCGCCAGATCAACTGGGGTCCGCCGATCGGTGCCGCTGCCACTCGTACCGTCGCCAATTTGCCCATTGCTGTTCCGCCCCCAGCAAGCGACGCCACCAGTGCTGCGACGCGCGCATGCGTGTGAGCTTCCGACCGCGAGTGCAGTGGCGTTAAGAGTACCTAACTCAACAGTTACCGGAACGTTGCTTGACGCGATCGAAGCATTGGTGCCGAGTTGTCCGCTGTCGTTGCTTCCCCAGCAAAGCACGGCACCGCCCGCGAGCAGCGCGCAGGAATGAGAGCTACCTGCGCCTATTGCGACGGCCGTATTAACTCCGCTCACTTCTACAGGCACCAGACTGTTGGCGTCTGCACCGTTGCCGAGCCGACCGAGGAATCCCTCACCCCAACACCTCACTTTTCCGCCGTCAACGATTGCGCAACTGTGGTTGGTTCCAGCCGCCACCGCTATCGCGCGTTCCAATCCAGCAACGCGCACGGGTGTTGCGCTGGGCGCTTTGCTTCCGTCACCAAGTTGGCCAGAACCATTTGCTCCCCAACAAAACACCTGCCCTGTTTCGCGCACGGCGCAAGTGTGGCCGCTGCCCGTAGACAACGCCACATAGCGCTGCGCCTGCGCAGGCAGCGCGAACACGCTCGCGACCACAAGCGCTGCCGCAAGCGCGTACCTGCGCGCGAAGCCAATCCGCCACGCATCGAATCGAAAAGAGAAAACGTTCATCGAAGTCCCCAGAAAAAGTTGCCGTTGACCCTAGAACGTAAAAATCAAAAGTTTTCCGCCAGCGATTGCCAATTCGGTGAAAAGAGGTTGGGTTTTTTGACGGACACCTGCGGTATGCGATAGATCAGAGTGCTAGTAAATATTGCGACGTATGCCAATTTATTTATCGATTATTGTCGAATTATGCTAGTTTTCGAAAAATACAATAAATCGCTCGTTTTCTATAATAAATAGGGAATTAAGTAAATTAGTTGAGATGAAGTTTCGATATCTCCACCCCGTTCACAGTGCGTCCTCAAACGAGCCCTTACCAGCGCCTTTTCCGTCAATCCACACGATCGAAGAAACCGGGTGTGGGTCGCGCTAACATGGTTCCGACTTTAGGTATCGCGGAACATTTCATGGTGCAACTCGAAACGGATTACTTGGTCGTCGGCGCGGGCGCTGCGGGGCTGGCCTTTGCTGACACGCTGGTGCAAGAGACGGATGCGCACATCACAATCGTTGATCGTCATGCGAAACCAGGCGGCCATTGGAACAACGCGTATCCGTTTGTAGCGCTACATCAGCCCTCCGCGTTTTACGGCGTGAATTCGCTCTCGCTCGGCACGCTGCGCAAAGATACGGCAGGGCCGAACGCAGGGTTCTACGAACTCGCGAGCGGTGCGGAAGTGTGTGGCTATTTCCACAACGTGATGTATCAACATCTGCTGCCGAGCGGGCGCGTGAGCTATCACCCCATGAGCAACTACGTTGGTGACTACCTTGGCGAACATCGATTCGTCTCGATTCTCTCCGGTGAAGAGACGCAGGTAACAGTGCGCAAGAAAATCGTCGACGCGAATTATTTCGGGCCGACCGTGCCTGCGACGCATACGCCAAAATTTTTGATTGCGTCCGGCGTGCAGGTCGTGACGCCCACCAGCCTCACGCAACTCTGGCAACGTAGCGACCAACGCCCGATGCGTTTCTGCATTCTCGGCGCAGGCAAAACGGCGATGGACGTGGGCGTGTGGCTATTGGGCTGCGGTGCGCAGGCAGATGCGATCTCCTGGATCATGCCGCGAGATTCGTGGCTCGTCAATCGCGCGACGACGCAACCTGGCGCAGAATTTTTTACGCGATCGATCGGCGGTCAGGCGCTGCAAATGAAAGCGCTGGCAGAGGCGACGAGTATCGACGACCTTTTTTTGCGACTCGAAGCAAGTGGACAAATGCTGCGCATCGATCGCGATCACATGCCGCGCATGTTTCACTATGCGACGATTTCGGAAGGCGAAGTTGCGCTATTGCGGCAAATCAAAAACGTGATTCGTAAGGGGCGCGTGCAGACGATTGAATCGGACGCGATCGTGCTCGATCAAGGTCGACAAGCCATGGATGCGAACACGCTCTACATCGATTGCACCGCGTCCGCCGTCGAGCCGCGACCGATGCTACCGATTTTTCAAGACAAGAAAATCGTATTGCAACTCGTGCGCGCGCCGCTCGTCACGTTCAGCGCTGCGATGATCGCTTATGTCGAAGCGCATTACGCCGACGACGTGCAGAAAAACCAGCTCTGTGGCAACGTGCCGTTCCCGAAAAATTTAAGCGGGTATGCCGAGGCCAGCATGGCCAATCTTGCTAACCAAATGCGCTGGTCGCAAGACAAAACGCTGCGCAAATGGATGCACGACAGTCGGCTCGACGGTTTCGGGAAACTCGTTTCTGCAGTCGATCCGAGCGATGCCGAAAAGATGACGATTCTCGCGGACATGCGCACGCAAGCTGTCGCGGCGATGCGCAATGCGCCCAAGTTGTTGGCTGCCTGAGGTGTGTCGCGGATTATTTCGTGGGCTTTAGTCCGAGTGCTTTTCTTGTTGTTTCCGTGAGTTCCGGAAATTTTCTATTGAGTTTTTCGTTGTTGAACTTGATATGGTTGCTCGCCGGATCGTATTCCATTTTGCCGGGCTCCCGTGCTT
>JBOFBL010000048.1:0-6217 GCA_051645545.1 Casimicrobium sp.
CAATCGCCTGAATCAACGATGTCGAGTTCGAGCGAGCGCAAACCGTTCTGCAACCAACTTTTAACCGACGCCCACCGGTTGTAGCTGTTGTGCGGCTGCACCATGTAGGCCTCGTGCAGTTTGTGCCGCGAGGGATCGACGGCTTGCGCCTGATAAGTGGGATCGAGCGCAAGGCTGTGGCCCATCGCGCATGCCGCCACTGTGGCGCAGGCACTGTGCAAAAAGTATCGATTCACGAAGGGGCTCCTCTAAAGTTGTAATCGCTGCCGCAATAACGGGCGTTGATCGACGTCCGAAAACCGTACGATTCTATGAATCAATGCCTGAAAAATCCTTGCTAAGTTGTTACAACTCGTGAAAATGAGAGGTTCACATCGCGCCTGTAAAAACGCGCGCGATACTTTTCAAAACAACGAGACTCGCGATGTGCGAGTTCTCGAAGACATCGAACAGAACCCATCATGGAATCCGCCGTAGTCACATCGCGTTCGCAATACAAGTTTTTCCATCGCCTGCGCGTCCGCTGGGCCGAGGTTGATTTACAGCGCGTTGTGTTCAACGGCAACTATTTGCTCTACTTCGACGTCGCGTTCACCGAGTTCTGGCGTTCGACCGAGCTGCCGAGTGTGATGGCTCAAAACGCCGAAGGTAGAGAGCTCTTCGCGCGCAAAGCAACGATCGAATACCACGGCAGTGCGCAGTTCGACGACGAGCTCGATATCGGTGTACGTTGCGCGAAGCTTGGGCGTAGCAGCATGACGATCGCGCTCGCAATCTTTCGTGGCGACGAGCATTTGATCGATGGCGAGCTTGTGTACGTGTACGCGGACGCTCAGGAAAAGAAGTCCGTTGAAATTCCGGAGCGTTGGCGAGCCGCCCTTGAGGGGCGTTAAGGCGCATTAGGTTCGAAGAACAGTTTGGACGGCTAATAAAACGTCGCTACACGCCGGGCCTATCGGTCCACGTATATCGAAATGAAACTAGCGCGTTATCGCGGGAAATAGCGCCACGCCGCGAGCCGACGACTGACAACACCTTTTCGTGCCGCTGAATTCATGTTTCGCTTGTGTTGTTTGGCGCATTTTGTTTACAGAATGCGTCTTTTACCCAGCCAGTCACATCCGACTTTTTGCTCGAAACACGGAGATAGCGATGCTCAAACCACCTATTAGCTTGCGTCGGCGGTATTTGTCAGCACTGCGGGAAGGGTTCGCAGTGCTAGTGTTCGGTCTTTTCGCTGCGTTGTCCAACGGTGCGCCCATTTTGTGGACGTATCAAAACAGCGCTTACGTTTCCTTCCGCGCGGACGCGCCGGGCACAATCCTGAATACCGTCAACGACGTGGGCTCCGCCTATTCGCCCTATTCGTTCGATTTCAGACCGACCACCGGCGAACTCTACGCACTCTATTTCACCGGTCCGGTTGCTGGGGGCGATGCTTACGCAATACAACGCATTAATCTCACCACGGGATACATCCAGCAAATTGGCAATCTTGGCCCGGGGGCAGTACCCACCGGATCGAGATTCGGCATGGCATTCGATCCATACTTCAATCAGATTCGCGTCGTAACCAATGGCGGACGACATTTCCCACTCAACCCCGAAAGCGGTGGTTCAATCGGCTTTTTCTCGGACCTTGGCTATGTATCCGGCGATTCGGGCGCTGGGATCGCGCCAACGGTTGAACATATCGCGTTCGACAATGCGATTCCCAATCCGAGCTTCGCCACGCTCTACGGCATCGATACCGGGCGCAACGTGCTGGTTCGCATCGGCGCGGCAGATGTTCCCGGCAGCTCAGGTTCGTCCAATTTAACGACGATCACGCCCATTACACTCGGCTTCGATCCGGGGAACGATGGCGGATTTGTCATCGATCCGGCGACTCGGATAGGCTATCTCGCCACGAACGTCTCAG
Source organism: Casimicrobium sp. (assembly GCA_051645545.1). Classification (GTDB taxonomy): domain Bacteria; phylum Pseudomonadota; class Gammaproteobacteria; order Burkholderiales; family Casimicrobiaceae; genus Casimicrobium. The sequence goes on from JBOFBL010000048.1 coordinate 1,922, forward strand.
GTTCAGGGCGGCTCTACAGCATAAATCTAGTGTCGGGCACTGCAACCTCCATCGGCGTGATCGGTGCCGGAAGCGCGAACATACGCGGTCTCGCACTTGCGCCTGGCGTCAATCATTGCCTCGACATCGACGGCGACGGCCAGGTCCTCGCACATCGTGATGGCCTAATGCTTGCTCGCATTTCACTTGGCATGACCGGGGCTTCCGTATTGGCCAATGCAATACCAAGCGTCAATCCGCCCCCACGCCGAACTTGGGATGCGATTCGCGTGCATTTGATCAATAACTGCGGAATGACTATTGCACCATAATCCAAGCGCGGCGCCCACTAGAATTCGGGAATGCTTGACGCCGTCATCCTCGAACCCGATTTTCCCGCCACTGCTTGCGTAATCTGGATGCACGGCCTTGGCGCCGATGGCAACGATTTTGCGCCGATCATTCCGGAACTCGATCTACCGCGTACGCATTCGGTTCGCTTCGTGTTCCCGAACGCGCCGACAATGCCGGTGACGATCAATGGCGGTTACGTGATGCGTGCGTGGTACGACATCGTCGGCGCCGATCTTGACAATCGCGCCGATGAAGCAGGCGTGCGCCGCTCGCAAATGCAGATCAACGAAATCATCGCGGATCAACGTGCGAAAGGCATCGCACACGATCGCATCGTGCTCGCCGGGTTTTCGCAAGGCGGCGTGATCGCCTTGCAAACCGCGCTGCGACACGAAGCAAAATTCGCGGGCGTGCTTGCGCTCTCCACGTATCTCGCTTGTCGCGACACTTTGGGCATCGAAGGCACGCTCGCCAACAAATCAACGCCGATTTTCTACGCGCACGGCAGCGTAGATCCGGTGATTCCGATCTCGCTCGCGAAACGCTCCAAAGCCGAACTCGAAAACCACGGCTATCAAGTAGAGTGGCATGAATACGGCATGCCGCATTCGGTATGCGCCGAGGAAGTCGATGACATTGCTGCGTTTTTGAAACGCGTATTGGCAATCGCCTAAATGCTGCGCGACTTGCTCGCGCAGCTCGCGCACCCTGACGTGCGCGCACTCGCGTGGGCGATCGGCTCTCCTGCGCTTTTCGACGCAACACAACCCGTCTGGCAAGGTCAATTGCGCGATGACGCGTGGTCGGCACGCGAGCTCGCGCGCTGCGCGGAGTGGCTCCTCGCGCTGGAGCGTTCACCCGCGCAGTTGCACGAGGCCGCAGGTGATCCGACAGTCAACACACCGCTCGGCCATGTCTTTGAAAAGCTCGTTCTCTTTTGGCAGGCAGCGCGACCGGATGTGCGTGCGGCGAGGCGTGGATTGATCGTTCGCAATGGCGGTCGCACGCTCGGTGAATTTGACGTGGTGATGTTGCGCCACGATGGCGTGATCGAGACACTCGAGGTTACGGTTAAGTACTATCTCAACTTAAAACCAGAGCTTGGTATCGAGGGCTGCATCGGCCCACGCGCGTACGATCGCATGAGTGAAAAATTCGCGAAGATGACCACGCGGCAAACCGCGCTCGGTCACAGCGAATATGGCCTCAAAACCATTTGCGAATGGCTTGCGCAAAGCTGCGGCGAAGTGCGCACACCCGATGAATTGATTGTCGAGAACTACGCGCTCGCACGCGGCTATATTTTTCATGCGAGCGACGACGCAGCGTTTGCTAAAGAACTCTCGCCGCAACACGGTCGCGGCCTCTGGCAAACCGACGAGCTCGCTCTGCCTGGATCCCACTGGCGCAACCTTGCGGGTCGCGAATGGCTCGGTCCCTACTTCGGCGCAAAAGAAGAACGAGGGTGGCCCAACGACCCGGCAATGCCGCGCATGTACGCAAACCTCGAAGCGCAGGGCGAGGCGTGGATGGAAACGGAGCGGCGGTTTGTTGTTCGAGCGGATGCAGGATTGCTGAAGAGCGTTTGACGAACTTACGCACCGCTGCGCGCAATCGCGCGCTGATATGCAGGGCGTGTTTCCATACGGTCGACGAATTTCGCGAGGTTCGGATAGTGCTCGCGCCCGCTGCCGCGCATGGCTACTTGAGCGACGAAGGAAAGCTGCACGTCTGCGCCGGTGAGCGCATTGCCCACGAAAAATTCGCGATCTTTGATTTCGCTGTCAAGGTAGCCAAGGTGGTTGCCGAGTTCGCTATTGATGCGCGGTTTAAGCGGAGCACCGGCATCGCCCAAACGGCCGACGTAGAGTTTCAACATGAGCGGCAGCATCGCCGAGCCTTCGGCGTAATGCAGGAATTGGATGTAGCGGTTGTAGTCGGGTGAATGCACCGCAGGCGCGAAGTGACCTTTGCCATAAGTGCGCACGAGGTATTCGATGATGGCACCGGATTCGATGAGGACTTGATCGCCGTCACGCAGCACGGGGGCTTTGCCGAGTGGATGAATCTTTGTGAGTTCTGGCGGCGCGAGGCGCGTTGTTTCGTCGCGTTTGTATTGGATGACTTCGTACGGCAACTCAAGCTCTTCGAGCATCCAGGTGATGCGACGCGAACGGGATTCGTTTAAGTGGTGAACTTCAATCATGGTTTGCTTTCTTTCTACTTCCTCACTTACGCGAAAGAACCCCTCATGGATGCGCTTTCTGTTCCTCCCTCTTCAAGGGGGAGGGGATCCAAGCACTTCGCGAATCACCGCATCTGTATCCGCACCCTTAGCGGGTGGCGCGTAGCGATATTCGATCGGTGTGTCGCTCATACGAATCGGGCTTGCGACCATTGCAACGTTACCGCCACCGTGCGCGGGCGTGCGCGGGATATCAACGCGTAAACCACGATGTTTCACTTGCGGATGTGCGAACACTTGATCGTAGGTGTTGATCGGCGCATGTGGGATACCAAGACTCGCGAAGGTGTCGAGCCAATGCTGTGTCGGCTTCGTCGTTAGGATCGCTTCCATGTCGACCACGAGTTGCTTGCGATTTTTGTTGCGGTCTTTCATTTCGAGATATTCGGCGCGCATTGCGAGCTCGGGTACGCCCATCGCGGCGGCGAGTTTGCGCCACTGGTTATCGTTGCCGGCACCGACAATCATGTAGCCGTCTTCGGTTTTGAACGATTGATACGGTGCCAAATTCACATGCGCGTTGCCGACGCGTTTCGGTTGTTTTGCAGTTAAAAAATAGCTCGCGATTTGATTGGCACCGAATTGCACGACGCTATCCAAAAGCGCGATGTCGATGCGCTGCCCTCTTCCGGTTTTGTGGCGCGCTTCGATCGCGGCCAAGATTGCAATCGTTGCGTTCAAACCCGAGAGCACATCGGTGACCGCGATCACGACTTTTGTTGGGCCACCGCCCGCGCCGCCATCTTCAACATCGGCGTGGCCATTGATCGCCATCAATCCGCCTTCGGCTTGGCAGAGCAAATCGTAGCCAGGCCGATCGGCGTACGGGCCGTCTTGCCCGTACGCGGTGATGGAGCAATAAACGAGTTTCGGATTGATCGCAGCGAGCGTTTCGTAATCGAGCCCGTAGCGTTTCAGATCACCGACTTTGTAGTTCTCAACCAGGATATCGCTCTTTGCGGCGAGCGCGCGAACGGTGTCTTGCCCCGCTTTCGTTGTGAGATCAATGCAGACGCTTCGTTTGTTGCGATTGCAGCTTGAGAAATAGGCGGAATCGGTCGTCTCGTTGCCGTTTGCATCGCGCAGCCATTGCGGGCCCCAGCTGCGCGTGTCGTCGCCGGTATCGGGGCGCTCGATTTTGATGACGTCGGCGCCAAGGTCGCCCAAGGTTTGCGTGCACCACGGACCTGCGAGCACGCGTGTGAGGTCGAGAACGCGAAGATGAGAGAGTGCGCCGGGCATAGCGAGCAAGCCGTGAAAACCTGAAAGCTCACAATCATAGTCGTCACTACAATCCCCACACATTCTTTTTCAGCATCGACGATGAGCTTTTATTCGCACCACATTTTTTTCTGTACTAACGAACGCGACGACGGGCGCCCGTCATGCGGTAAACGTTGTTCGAGTGACCTGCGCGATTACGCAAAGAAAAAGATCAAATCGCTCGGACTCAATGGACAGGGTCGCGTGCGCGTGAACAACGCGGGTTGCTTAGATCGCTGCGACGATGGACCGGTAGTGGTCGTTTATCCGGAAGAGGTTTGGTATCGCGTCGATTCGAAAGAGGATGTCGATGCGATCATCGCCGAACATGTGCAGGGCGGGAAAGTGGTCGAGCGGTTACGGGTTTGATCCGATTTTTTTAGGAACTCCTCGCGAAGGCGGGGATCGGCCTCAACCACTTGCACAATGACCACCAACTGGTGGGCGCGGGGGGG
>JBOFBL010000049.1:0-4873 GCA_051645545.1 Casimicrobium sp.
TGAGCGTGAGGCTCAGCGCGAATGCGAACGACCGGCGCGATCTGGCAATGGATGGTTTGTACGATGGCATGGTTTGATCGAGAAGAACGCTAATGCCACAGAAGACGCTATTGCGCACTGAAAATGGACATCGCCTCAACCACTGAAGCTGAGCTGTGTTTGCTCCACTTGTTTCCGCACAAGAAAAAAAGCGCGACGTGGGTCGCGCTTTTTCTATGTGTCCGATTCAGCGCAGTTTCACATCGTTACTCGATCTCAAACACCTGCTTAAGATAAGCTAAATAAGAGGCATCGTCACACATCGTTTTCCCCGGCGTGTCGGAGAGTTTTGCAACCGGCTGACCGTTGCAGCGAACCATTTTGATGACGATTTGCAGCGGCGTGTAGCCCAAATCGTTCGTGAGGTTCGTGCCGATGCCGAAGGCGGTTTTGGCGCGACCCTGAAAGTGTTTTGCGATCTCGATTGCGCGCGGGAAGGTGAGCCCGTCGCTGAACACGAGTGTTTTGGTTTTTGGATCGACGCGGTTGGCGAGGTAATGATTGATGATGGCTTCGCCCCATTCGATGGGTTCGCCGCTATCGTGTCGTGCACCGTCGAAAAGCTTGCAGAAATACATGTCGAAATCGCGCATGAAGGCTTTGAGTCCTGCAACGTCGGAGAGCGCGATCCCCAAGTCGCCGCGATATTCGTCGGCCCATTTCTGAAACGCCCAGCGTTGCGAATCGCGCAGGCGCGGGCCGAGCGCTTGACCCGCTTGTAACCACTCGTGTGCCATGGTGCCGACGGCGAGCAGGTCGAGCTCTTTGGCGAAGAAGACGTTGCTGGTGCCGACGAAGTGTTGCGGCACGGTTTCTTTCACGGCAGACAGCACTTCGCGTTGCCACGCGTGCGAGAAGCGGCGGCGCGTACCGTAATCGGCGAATGAAAAATTGAGATCGGGCGACTGCGCACGCACGAGCGCGAGTTTTTCAGCGAGTCGCGAGCGGCCTTCGTCAACGTTGGGTTTTGGTTGAGTGGCGCGAAAGTACACCTCGTTGATGATTGCGAGCACCGGGATTTCAAAGAGGATGGTGTGCAACCACGGGCCTTTGATCGAGATGTCGAGATCGTTGCCGTTAGCTTTCGCTTCAATGTGTCGGCGGTTGAAGTGAAAAAGTGCGAGGAAGTCGACGAAATCGCTCTTGATATAGCGAAGGCGGCGCAGGTAGTTCAGCTCGTCGTCAGTGAAGCGCAGTGTGCAGAGATCGTCGAGCGCTTCGTTGATCGCTGGCACATGTTCAGCAAGCGCGACGTTGTTGCGACATTTGAATTTGTATTCGACCTGTGCGCCCGGAAACTGATGCAACACCGCCTGCATCATCGTGAATTTGTAGAGGTCGGTGTCGAGGAGGGAGCGAATAATCACGCGAGGCGAACTGCGGCTTGCAGCAGGGGTTTGATTGAACGAGTGTAGAGCAGGTGACGTGCACATTAATGCGGCGCATTCAACGCGCGTATGCGTTTGTTCGCTTTTCAGCGCTCTACTCTTATAACAACATATCAATTAAATGAACAATTTCACTGGGCGATAGATAATTTTTTGACAATTATTGATAGTAGCAATAAATAGGCTTAACGCCCATAAAAATTGGATGTTTTATGGATTATCTGGTTAACGAAATTGGCTAGCTTTTTGCCGCACATTTGCGTGAATTCGGTGCCGTGTTTCAGAGCGTGGGCACCGTCGGTCAGACGATGTTTCGGCAGCGCGTTCGAATCTCACAACGTCGGCTAGGATGCCCGAGGTATTTTTGAGCAGAACACGCGCTTGCTGCGTATTTGAGTTGATGATGGGAAATTGCAGAATGATGTTTGTTGGGGGCTACGCACGTGGGTGGCGTGTTTCCTATGGGCTCGCCGCACTCGTGGGCGTTTGCTTTGGGCTTTGGTTCCCGTCTGCGATGGCGCAACCTGCGTCGTCGGTAGTCCGCGAATTGGTCGTATTCGACGCTGTAGCCCCCGAATCTGTTGCCGGTGCTACGAATAAGCGTTTGCAGCTGAGCGAAGCGTTGGCAACGCGCTCGTTGCCGGAGCAAGCGGTGCCTGCCCGTGTTGCGACAGCGGAAATCTTCTCATCTCAGCCAGGCGATTTGTTTCGCTTTGCGTTTGCAGGAAGAACTGCACTTACTTTGAAAACTGAGCGTGTGAAAACGCTCGATAACGGTGGTCGGGTTTGGGTTGGCATTGACACGCAGTCGAGCACGTTCAACCGTGCCTACATTTCTGATTACAACGGCGCGATCACGGGTTGGATCGATGCCGAGGACACGAAGTATGAGCTGGTGCCCGCACTTAGTTTGAGCGATACGCAAGTTGCGTCAAATGCAATGATCATCGATTACGCTGCTGTGGGTGCGTCGCGGGCAATTTCGTTTGTTGAAGATGCGGTGATACCGCTGCCGTTTGAGCAGTTGCCGATCGAGATTCAACAAGAAACGCTGCAACGAATCAAGCAAAATGAAGACGCATCGCGCTTGACGCAAAAAGCGCTGCCTTCGCCACAAAGCACCATCGATGTTTTGGTGGCTTACACCGACGGTATGGTGACGCGGTACGGTTCGGTGAATGGTGTGTTGTCTCGCATCAATACGTTAATCGCTTACGCGAATACGGCATACGGCAACAGCGACGTCGCGATCACGCTTCGTCTCGTGCATACGGTGCAGACATCCTACACGGATAATGGAAGCTCTAACACGGCACTTGACGATGTAACGCCGCCGACTTCCGTCACCACGCTCTCGAACCTCGCAAGCCTACGCAATACGTACGGCGCGGACCTCGTGGTGCTTATGCGTTCGTTTAATTCGACGAACAGCGGTTGTGGTGTCGCATGGGTTGGTGGCTCTGGCGTTCAGAACATCTCGCTTTCGGAAAGCCTCGGCTATTCGGTCGTCCAAGACGGCTCTTTTTCGGTATCGAACGGAACCAGGTTTTGCACGCTGGGCACGCTGGCGCATGAGCTGGGTCACAACATGGGATTGATGCACGATCGCGTGCAACTCGCCGGGCCGACTGGCTCGTCACCTTATGACTTTGGTGCGACACGTTATGCATATGGCTACGGGTTGAACTATCGTGACCACGACAACAATGCCAACACGACGCAACGTCCGGAGTATGGCGATTTGATGTCGTATACCGATAACGAAGTGCAGTATTTTTCTAGTCCGAATGTCCGATGCAATGGCGGTACATGCGCGTATAACGGAAGCTCCGGGTCGAATCTCGGTGTTGCGGCGGATGGCGCGGTTGAGGCTTGTATTTCAACCTCAGGGGGATGCGTTGCGTCGCAAGCAGCGCTATGCAACACCAATCCGTCCACCTGTGCAGATACAGCGCGAGCGCTTAACTTCACACGTGTCAAGGTTTCTCAATATCGTCCAACCGCTACGTCAGGCGGCTCACCCGCGATCGCAGGTAGCGCGACGCTCAGCAGCGGCGGCAACGTGCCGCAAGGAACACAGCTCTGCTTCAACGGTAGCTCTGCGGTGAGCGCGTGTAGTGTGGGGGCGAGCGGCCAATTCAATTGCACAGTGCCAAGCAACTGGACAGGTACCGTGCACTTGCAAGCCGGTAACAGTTTGCGAGTGGCTGCGAAGCGTTACACAAATGGTATTACCACGCCGCAGAGCGGACAAAACTTTACCGTTTACAACGCCGATGCCGCGCTCAATAGTTACAGCTTTTTTTGCAATCTCGACGTCGATAACAACGGCTTGGATGAAGCTGCAATCGACGGCGTGATGATTCTGCGCAAGCTCATGGGTGTTACTGGAAACGCGCAGACAGTGTCGGGCTCAGGCGTGTGCGCTCAACGCACGAATGCGAACGATCGCGTCGCGTTTTTGAGCGATCAAGACTATGACATCAATGCAAACGGTGGTGCACAACCGCTTCGCGATGGACTCGTGTTGCTGCGCCTGATGCTCGGTTTGTCTGGGACTCAAGCGGTCGCCGGCACGGGGCTTTCATGGGGAACGTTGCAAGCTCAGCTCAACAACAAGTGCGGTACGAACTTTTAAGGTCGAGCTGGAAATCGTACGCGAGCAAGTGGGCAATGAGAGCAAATAATTCATTTCGACGCGTCACGATGCGCGCGTTGAGTGCGAGTTTGGTTGTCGCTGTCGCGAATACTGCGACGTTCGCCAATTCACCAACTGTTGAGCAAGCACTAGAAGATTCGACTGTGTCGTTGAAGTGGACGCCATCGGCGCATTTACCGCCAGCGCCTTCAGTGAATGTCGAGGTTCTAGCGCCTTTCTTGCACGCGTCGTCGTCCAAACAGCCTGAACAAAAAGCGAATCAGGCAACGCTTACGCGTGCGCAGGTGGTCAATCTTTACAACACGCTTTACGTACCTGGGAACTCAGCGTCGATGGGATGGAGCGGCAGCGGTCCGACAACCTGCAACGCGGGAACCACAGACGCGACCTTTCGCCAGCGTATCCTTGATCGTATAAATTTTTATCGCCAAGTTGCGGGACTACCGACCATAAGTTTCTTTTCGGGCGCCGACTTTGCTGTTGGTGCAGCGCAAGCCTCGGCGCTGATGCAAGGGGCTAACTCATGGAACGCTGTGAACCCGCATAGCCCGCCCACCACGTGGGCGTGTTATTCCGCCAGCGGCGCCACTGCTGCGGGTCGAAGTAACCTCGGCAAAGGGCTGGCAGGCGTCGGCGCAATCGATGCATATATTGACGACTATGGCGGTGGTAATGAGCCTGTTGGCCATCGTCGCTGGATTCTTTATCCACCGCTCGCGAAAAGCTTTAGCGGCGACGTCAGTAGCTCAAGCTCAACAAGCTCGGCTAACGATCTTTGGGTAATCGC
>JBOFBL010000050.1:0-4530 GCA_051645545.1 Casimicrobium sp.
GACAACAAGTAAAGATTGTCGTCGCGACCGAGTGCGTCGTAGTAGGTGCAGTTAACTTGATAGAGATCGAGATTCGATGCCGCGGCGCCTGTGGCCTCGCGCGACTGTCCGTTGCAGTTCTCGTGGATCATCTCGACCAGTCGATCGAGTTCGTTTGGAGCGACGAGACCGGGACGATTGGCGCGGTCGGATGCATCGGCGCCGATATCGATGATGCCAATACCGTCGTGCGTATCGAGCACCGTGATTGCGTTTTGCGGACGAATACCTAACCAGTGTGCAAGTGCGTTCGACGTTTTGAACAACAGCGCATGCAACACGAGCGGCGGGAGCGCGAAATCGTAAACCCAATCGACACGCTGCGCGATTTCGATTTGCCGCTGAAAGTAAGAATGAATCTCGACCAACACTTCGAGCCCGCGCGATTTTGCTTTTGCTGCAAACGCGTCGATGAAGGCAAACGTTTCCGGCAACATGAAGCACGACGTGCCCGCGCGTTTAATCGCGTAGCCCACTGCGTCGAGTCGAATCATCGTCACGCCGCTTTTTGCGAGCACGTCGAGAATACTGTCGAGATAGTGCTCGCCTTGTGGGTGTTCGACATCGATGTCGATTTGCTTGGGCGTAAACGTGGTCCACAACGTTTTTTTCTCGCCGTTGTCGAGCGTTGCAAGCGTGAAGGGCGAGCCCGGGCGCGGGCGATAAATTTTTCGTAAATCGTCCTCGCTCATTCCGTTTGGAAACACGGCTTCCTTGGTGAGGAACAGCCCGTTGTACGGCGACGCTGCGCCGCGTTCGCTGAAGTCTTTAAATTGCGGCGAATCCGACGACACATGATTGACGATGACATCGGCCATCACCGGAACTTCGCGCGCGAGGGCCGCGATGTCGGCCCAGCCGCCCAAGCGCTCATCAACGCGAGTGTGATCGATCGGATCGAAGCCGGCGTCCGAACCATCGATCGGATAGAAAAACGGAAGCAGGTGAACGCCGCCGAATACGCCGTCGAGTTCTTCGCGCAAAATCGAAGCAAGCTCCGTCACCGTACCGCCACTGAAGCGATCCACATATGCGATGAGCTGCACCTGGTTTTTCATGAAAAGAAGACGACCTGTTTTTTGTAGTTGATGCACCGAGAAATGAGCTTTGAAAGCGTGCTTTCCCCGATTCGGTGCTACATTATCGCAGTTATTGCAAACGTTTGCAAAGCGTATCGGAGGAAGATAAAGTGAGCGCGATCAAACCACGCATGTCGTTGTCGCAAATCATCAACATGAATTTCGGTTTTCTCGGAATTCAGTTCAGTTTTGGTTTGCAGCAAGCCAACATGAGCCCGATTTACAACTATCTCGGCGCCGATGAAGCGAGCTTGCCGCTGTTGTGGCTCGCAGGCCCGATGACGGGGCTCCTCGTGCAGCCGATCATTGGTGCGCTCTCCGATCGCACGACCTCGCGCCTGGGGCGTCGCACGCCGTATTTCCTGATTGGTGCGATTCTTTGCAGCCTTTGTTTGCTCGCAATGCCGTACAGCCCGACCCTTTGGATGGCGGCGAGCTTGCTCTGGATTCTTGACGCGGCGAACAACGTCACGATGGAGCCTTACCGCGCGTTCGTGAGTGACAAACTCAACAAGGACCAACACGCGCTCGGGTTCCTCACGCAAAGCGCATTCACAGGGCTCGCGCAAACGCTTGCGTATCTCGCGCCCTCGTTACTTGTCTGGTTCGGTATGAACAAAGATGCGGTGGGCACCAACAATATTCCTCAAATCGTATTCGTAGCCTTCGTGATCGGCGCGATTCTTTCGTCCGCAACCGTGCTCTGGTCGGTGTTCACCACACGCGAAGATCCACTGCCCGCCGCAGAACTTGCGAAGATGAAGGCCAAACCGTTTGGGCTCATTCCGGCGCTCAAAGAAGTGTGGGATGCGTCGAAAGACATGCCGTCCACCATGAAACAACTCGCGGTGGTCTATTTGTTTCAGTGGTACGCGCTCTTTTGTTATTGGCAATACATCACACTCGCGGTGTCCAAATCTCTATTCGGCACAACCGACGGCACCACGACTGCGTTCCGCGACGCTGGTTTGCTCACCGGGCAAATGGGCGCGTTCTACAACTTCATTGCGTTTGTGTCCGCGTTCGCGATGGTGCCGCTCGCGCGACGCTACGGTTCGAAAACGCTGCACATGGTGTGCCTCGCGCTCGCAGGCATCGGCATGCTCGCGATCCCTGAAATTCGAAATCAATCGCTATTGTTCGTCGCGATGATCGGCATGGGCCTCGCGTGGGGCAGCATCATGGGCAATCCGTATGTGATGCTCGCGGGCAGCATTCCGCCAGAGCGAACCGGCGTTTACATGGGCATCTTCAACATGTTCATCGTGATCCCGATGATGATTCAGATTTTCACGCTGCCGCTCTATTACAAATCCCTACTCGGCGGTGATCCGACCAATGCAATTCGACTCGGTGGTGCGCTCATGATTTGTGCTGCGATCGCAACGCTTTGGGTGAAAGTAGAAAAAGCGAAATAAACGAAAATATAGCTATCAGCACTTTGCTTAATCGCCCAATTTAATTGGGCGATTACGAAAAAAAGATAGTTTTTCGGAAATAAACTATTTTTATGTATCGATCCAATTAAATTGGGCGCGTATTAATGGCGCTGTATAGTGTTTTTTGACGTCTCAAATGCACTTAACGTCGACGTACGCAGGTGCGCACGCTCACCCGCGACGAATCTGAAACACCGCAGTTTCGCCTCTCAAGTTCGGAAGAAATTTCACCTCGCGGCCGCCCGCGAGTACGATCTTGCGTTCGATCACGATTCCTTTTTCCGCGCAGAAACGATCAAAATCGAGCACCGTTGAAAAGTGCACGTTCGGCGTGTCGTACCACTGATACGGCATGCGCTTCGACACCGGCATACGACCGCCGACGCCTAATTGCCAGCGCACTTGCCAGTGTCCGAAATTCGGAATCGTCACAATCGCGCTGCGGCCGATATCGAGCACGTCGTTAAGCAGCTGTTCGGTGTGCCGCGTCGCTTGCAAGGTCTGCGAAAGAATCACGACATCGAAGCTGCGATTACCAAAAAACGCGAGTCCACCTTCGATGTTGCTTTGAATCACGTTGATGCCGTTGTCGACCGCCGTGAGCACTGCGGCATCGTCAATCTCAACGCCATAGCCGCGGCATTTGCGCTGTCGCATGAGTCGCGCGAGGAGCGAGCCATCGCCACAACCCAAATCGAGCACACGCGCACCTTGTGGCACCCAGTCGCTCACTACGTCGAAATCTGCGCGTCCGTTAGTGTTGGCATTGAGCGCGCTCATACGCGAATCTCCGCAAACGTTTTGCGCAACAGTGCGTGATATTGCGGGATCGGCATCAAGAAGGAATCGTGTCCTTCGCTCGATTCGATCTCTGCGTAATTCACGTCGATGCGATTGGCCACGAGCGCACGCACGATTTCTTTCGATCGCTTCGGCGAGAAGCGCCAGTCGCTCGTAAACGCTGCGATGAAATATTTCGCTTTCGCTTTGCGAAACGCGTCTTCAAGTTCGCCGCCGAACGGTCGTGCTGGATCGAAATAATCGAGTGCTTTGGTCATCAACAAATACGTGTTGGCATCGAAATACCCCGCGAATTTGTCGCCCTGATGACGCAGATAACTTTCCACTTCGAATTCGACATCGAAACCGAATTGATATTCGTCGCCCGCACGCACCGTCAGATCGCGACCGAATTTTTCCCCCATCACATCGTCGGAAAGATAGGTCAAATGCCCGAGCATGCGCGACAGACGAAGCCCGCTTCGGGGAATCGTGTTGTGTTCGTAGAAATGTCCGCCGTGAAATTCCGGATCGGTCATGATCGCTTGTCGCGCAACTTCATTGAAGCCGATGTTCTCGGCGGAGAGTTTCGGTGCCACGGCAATTGCGAGCACGTTGCGTACGCGCTCTGGGTAATCGATTGACCACTGCAGCGCTTGCATGCCGCCCAACGAACCGCCGATCACCGCCGCAAACGATTCGATGCCGAATTTGTTCGCGAGCAGAAATTGCGCGTTGACCCAATCGGGCACCGTCACCACGGGAAAATCGCTGCCCCAGGGTTTTTTCGTCGCCGGATTGATGCTGCGTGGCCCCGTCGAGCCGTGACAACCACCCAAATTATTCAATCCAATGACGAAAAACTTCCGCGTGTCGAGTGGACGACCCGGGCCAATTAGGTTTTCCCACCAGCCTTCGGACTTCATCTGGTCTTTGTAGTAACCCGCCACGTGATGATGACCCGATAGCGCGTGGCACACGAGCACTGCGTTGCTGCGCGCCGCGTTTAACTCACCATAGGTTTCCACCATCATTTCGAAATCGTCGAGCACCGCGCCCGAGGCAAGCGGCAACGGCTCATCGAATTTAACCTTCATGGGTGATACGAAACCCACGGAATCGGGTGCTACATGCATATCCAAAAGACAACAAAAAAGCCCGGAGCGGAAAGGCTTGCGGGCTGCTTTTTGGAC
>JBOFBL010000051.1:0-3690 GCA_051645545.1 Casimicrobium sp.
TGTGTATTCAGCTTCCACCCGTATCGCCTGATTTATCTGGGCGATAAGCAGATTAAATATTTACATCAATAAGCTAAATAAATAGATGTATCGCCCAATTTATTAGGGCGACGATCTGTGGTGCCGATGGTTGGATGACCGCAACTATTCGTATGAGCGCAAACGCATTTCAAAATAAAGTCATCGTCATCACCGGCGCCTCCGATGGTATTGGTGCCGAGCTTGCGCGACAGCTCGCGCCGCATAAACCGAAGCTCGTACTTGCCGCCCGTCGGCGCGTTGCGCTCGAAGTCGTCGCAAAAGATTGCGAGGCGAAAGGCGCGCAAGTGCTCGTCGTGCCGACCGATGTTTCGGTTGAATCGGAATGCCGCGCATTGATTGACGAGGCCGCAAAACACTTCGGCGCGATCGACATGCTGGTCAACAACGCGGGCGTGTCGATGCATGCTGCGTTCGATGCGATCACGAGCACCGATGTGTACGAAAAACTGATGCGCATCAATTTGATGGGCAGTGTGTGGCCAACGCATGCGGCGCTACCTCATTTGAAAAAATCAAAGGGGCAAGTTATTGCAGTGTCGTCGCTGGCCGGTCTTGTCGGCATTCCCGAACGCACTACATACTGCGCAACGAAATTTGCGCAAACGGGATTTTTCGAAGCGCTGCGCGTTGAGGTCGAACCGCAGGGCGTGAATGTTTGCATCATCTTTCCGGGCGTGGTCGCCACTGAAATTCGTCGCAACGGTTGGAACGCACAAGGTGCGACTGCGGGCGTATCGGGGCTCGCCGAAGAAGGCGCGATGAGTGTTGAAGAATGCGCGTCGTTGATCGTTGCCGCAATGGCGAATCGAAAGCGCGAGGTCGTGATGAGTGCAAAAGGCAAGCTCGGACGTTGGCTCAAACTGATCGCGCCAGGCGTGGTCGACAACCTCGCGCGCAAGGCGCTCGCGAAGAAGCATTGATCAAGCTATAGGAGCTCCTCGCGAAGGCGTGGATCGGCCGCGATCTGTTGTGTCCCCTCGCCCCTCGTGGGAGAAGGTGTCGCGCAGCGACGGGAGAGGGGGCGATTTCCAATCGAAGTTTATCGTCGTTGCGAGCATCACCCTCTCCCGCCCTCCGGGCACCCTCCCCCCTCAAGGGGGAGGGACCGAGAACGGATCGCGGCAGAGCCGCTCCTACAGCTTGCTGCGTGACGTACGCATCCGCTTCGCCCGCGCCCATACGGGACGCAGCCACAACAAATGCACGGCGAAATACGAAATCAAACCGAGGCCAATGCCAATCGGAATCAGCCCAACGACTAACGGCAAACCCAACGCCTCAACCCACATCGTAAACGCGCCCCACCAATCGCCGTTCGGATTTTTGAGTTCCGGTAGCACGCGTGTGCCGGGCAAAATGAAATCGCCGAGATAGAACGCAGCAACATAAAGCGGCACCACGGTAAACGCGTTGTTGTACCAACCCACGACCGTCGCCGCGACGATATTGCCGCGAAACAGCACGCAGAGAAAAAACACGAGGAAGACTTCGATCTGTGTCGGGATCACACCCAGCGCGACACCAATGGCCACGCCAATGGCAAGCGGATGCCGCCGAAACGAAAGCAGTTCGTGCGAATCGATCCACGGTTTCATCCACGCGAGCCAGCGCCGATCGAACTGGCGCAGCACACGTGGTTCAATTGAAGATAACCAACGGCGCAATCTCATGCCGTAGTTTTAGCCGCTTCGCGCCGATTCGAAAAATGGCGACAGATTTTGCGTGAGCAGACGGCGCTCGATTCGCGCTTCCTGAACGCTCACGCACGCGCCTCGCGTCCGCGCCGCATGCGTCGCGCGCGAGCGATGACGGGTCGTAGCCAAAGGATTTGCGTGATCGCGTAACCCCAACTTGCAAACAACAAGCCCATCGCTGGTAAACCGATCACGAGCGGCCAGCCCATCGCTTTGACCCACTCGACGAGCGCCGCAAATGCGCTCACGTCGTGATTCCAAGGCGGCAGCGATTGTCTGCCGGGAATGATGAGCGTTCCGATCTCGAACGCCAGCGCATAGAGCGGCACAATGGTCAATGGATTCGTATAGAACGTCGCGACTGCCGCGGCAATGATGTTGCCGCGTATAAATGAACATAGAAACAACGCCCCGAGAATCTGTAGCGGCCCCGGAATCAACCCGCAAAACAATCCGATCGCGATGCCTTTGGCAAGCGGATTTCGATTGAATGAAAACAAATCGTGACCATCGAGCCAGGGCTTCGCCCAGATGAGCCCCGGTCGCTCGAATTGCTCCAGCACTTTGGGCTCAAGCGAACGCAGCCATCGACGTAGACGTTGTCCGAAATTCATCAAGAGAGAGGGCGTCGCCATATCAATCGCATTATCTGCATTAAGACCGTGCGACGCTATCTAAGTTGCGCGACACTGTGACGAGTTGCGTGCGTCGCCGACGAATTCGCGGCGACGCAATGTGTTTTGCTTTAAGCAGCTTTCTTCTGTCGCGTCGACCACAACGAAGCAAACATCGATATTGCGATGATGCCTGCGGTGACACCCAATGCGATGCCAATAGGAATTTTGTACACATCAAGCAAAAGCATTTTGACGCCAATGAAGACCAGTACAAGTGCCAGACCGTAGGCAAGCAAGTGGAAACGATCGGCGAGATCTGCGAGTAAGAAGTACAACGCGCGCAATCCGAGAATCGCGAAGATGTTGGCGGTGAGCACGATGAACGGATCGCTCGTGATTGCGAAGATCGCGGGAATCGAATCGACGGCGAAAATGATATCGGTGACGCCGATCAAAATGAGCACCACGAAGATCGGCGTGAAATGCTTCACGCCATTGATCATTTTGGTCATCTTTTCACCATCGAATTCGGTCGTGATCTTCATGTGCTTGCGCAAAAACTTAAGCGCAGGATTACTCTCGATGCTCGGTTCTTTGCCTGCGGCAAACCACATCTTGGCACCGGTGAGCACGAGGAACGCGCCGAACACATAAAGAATCCAGTGAAACTGCGCGAGCAACCATGCGCCGACCAAAATCAAAATCGCGCGCAAGACGATTGCACCGATGATGCCGATGATGAGTGCGCGCTTTTGAAACTCCGCTGGAATCGCGAAGTACGTAAAGATCATCAAGAACACGAAGATATTGTCGACCGACAAACTCTTCTCAACGAGATAGCCCGTGATGAATTGCATCGAGACTTCGTTGGCCACCTCTCGACCCTGAGAGCCGTTTAAGTACCACCACAGCAGCGCCACGAAGACGAACGCGAGCGAGAACCAAACGATGCTCCAGGTGAGGGCTTCTTTCGTCGTGACTTTATGCGCCCCCTGTTTTTCCATCACCAATAAATCGACCGCGATTGCGACCAAGACGAAGACGGCAAAGCCCGCCCACATCCACCAAGTACCAATTGTTTCCATTGAGAAGTTTTTTCTATTCGTGCGCAGCAGTTACGTCAGCGCGTTGACCTACCCCATTGAGGACAAACACAATGACCCACAAGCGTTTGTTTAACGCCTTCGCAGGACATGGTCGCTATCCATCGATGCGATTCCCAGCGAAGGTCTTGCAAGACAACCAAAGCTTGATTGTCCGAGGCACCGGATCGATTCGCATTGCACGAATCTCACGTATTGACGATGCCGTCGCGGGAGCTACTCCCCTTCAATCTT
>JBOFBL010000052.1:0-5596 GCA_051645545.1 Casimicrobium sp.
TTACGCCACCAGAGAGCAAGCCAAACTCGCGATCTTTGACTACATTGAGCTGTTCTACAACCGCCAACGTATCCATCAATCGTTGGGCTACCAAACTCCGGCACAATTCGAGGCGCAACATCGCGCCCCTTAATTAACCTGTCCGGGAAACCCGGGCTAGCTCACTCGACCCAAGATCACAGAGGCAGCTCGGCTTCGTTTATCAACCAATCGGTCATTTTCCGGATATGGAGAGAGTCGTGCTTTGATTCCGGCACGCAAACGAAATAACCTTGCGAAAGAATGACACCTTCTTTGAACGGTTCGATCACACGACCTGCAGCCAACTCGTCCAACACAAGAAATTTAGGCACGATTGCGACACCCAAATTCGCTGAGACGGCTTGAATGAGAAGCGAGAACTGGTCGAAGCGTTGCCCGATGTGTGGGTTGTCCACGTCCACTCCAACCGATGAGAACCAGTCCGCCCAAGCGTGCGGGACCGTCGTGTGATGCAGCAGACCCAGCCGCAACAAGTCAGCGGGCGCGATTCCTCGCTTTAAATTGCTCACTTTTTCGGGTGGCGCGATGACAATCGCTTCGCGTCCAATAAGGTATTCAGCATGCGCTCCTTGCCAAACGCCTTCGCCGAACCTTATCGCGACGTCCAAGTCCGGGCGTGAAAAGTCATACGATTGCGTATGTGGCAAAAAAGTAAGAACAATCTCCGGATGTTTGGCGTAAAAGCGTGGCAATCGGGGAATCAACCACTTCGCACTTATGGTAGGCAGAGCTGCGATATGAACGGTTCCGCCGCGCCCCCCGTGGCTCAGGAGTTGCACAGTGGCAGCTTCCAAGTCAGATAAGACTCGCTTAACCGTCAATAGGTAGTGTTTCCCTGCTTCGGTAAGCACTAAGCCGTGTCGCATACGCTCGAACAGAGCAACGCCAACGGTCTGCTCGAGCCCCGCAATCTGGCGGCTCACCGCACCTTGCGTGCAATGGAGTTCGCGTGCGGCCTGTGTGAACGAACCATGTCGGCTTGCCGCCTCAAAAGCCTGAAGCTCAGTAATTGAAGGGCAAATACGTCTAAGCGTCATTCTTATCTTTCTGCAAAAACACGTCGAAACGAATGTGTTCTATCTAGTATGAGAAAACATCATACAGAGGTTCCTGGATTTCGTTTGTTTGTTGGTGGGTACCGTACCAAAATTATTACTCAATCAACCGCACAAACCCAATTAATCGACATGGATTTCTATATTCGTAAAGTAATGCGCTGGCTTGCTGTCACTATGCTGCTCTTTTCGTGCATCGCTGCAAGTTCAGAGCCCTACCCTAGCAAACCGATTAAATTAATCGTCCCATTTCCACCAGGGGGCACAACGGATTTGCTCGCTCGTATCCTTGCTGAACGCTTACCAGCAGTGCTCGGACAGCCAGTCGTCGTCGAAAACAGAGCCGGTGCTGGTGGCATGCTTGGCACCGAAGCGCTAGCCCGATCCGCAGCCGACGGCCATACGATTGGAATGGCAACCGCAAGCACGCATGGCATAAATCCAGCCGTGCAAAAAAAAATTAGTTACGACGCTATAAAGGATTTCGCACCAGTCTCGCGGATTGCATCGGTGCCTAATGTGATGACGGTGCATCCGAGTGTCTCCGCCAAGACCATTAGTGAATTCGTTGCTCTAGCTCGCAGGGATCCGGGGAAATTGTCTTTTGCGTCACCCGGAAGCGGTAGCGTTGGACACATGATGGGAGAGCTGTTCAAGTCTGCCGCACAGGTTGATATGCTCCACGTACCGTACAAGGGCGCTGGGCCTGCACTTAATGATGCGATTGGCGGTCAGGTTCAAGTGCTCTACGACAATTTGCCGACATCGCTTCCTCACATACAGGCTGGCAAGCTACGTCCACTCGCGATTGCCTCTGAAAAGCGAAGTCTTGCCTTACCAGACGTACCTACTTTTGCGGAGATGAATCTCCGCGCTGTAAATGAACCGGCATGGTTTGGCATCGTCGTCCCAAGTGCGACACCCCGAGCAATCATTGATCGATTGCATTCCGCGATTGAAAATGTGATGAAGCAGGTCGATGTTCGTGCGCGATTTGAAAAAGTAGGCGCAGAGCCAATCCACGACTCGCCCGCTAAATTTAGCCAGCACATTGCGAAGGAAATTGCCGATTATCGTGCGGTTGCGCAAAAAGCCGGGATTACGATCGAGTGAGTACTACTGCACCTCCCGCGTATGAATTGCATACGCCTTTGGGGCGCCCCATCCCGCTTTTACTTGATTCACCCCATTCCGGAACGTTTTATCCAGAGGACTTTCGTGCAAACGTTCCTCTTGCGCTACTGCGAACCGCAGAAGACACGCATGTCGATAAACTCGTCGCTAGCGCAGTTGATGTAGGTGCTATTTTACTTGCGGCGAATTATCCTCGAGCATATATAGATTGCAATCGTAGTGCATACGACATCGACTTGGCAATGCTAGACCAGCCGTGGACACTTGAAGCTAAGCCGAGTGATAAGGCGAGGCTTGGATATGGGCTAATTTGGCGAAAACTCGATAGTGGCGAGGATATCTACGATCGAAAGCTATCGGTCGCCGAGGTGCGCTCGCGCATTGATCGCGTGCATGCGCCTTACTGGGGGGCACTGCGGAAGGAAGCAGCGTACTTACGTCAGAAGTTCGGTGTGCTCTATCACTTAAACTGTCATTCGATGCCCGCAAGAGCGACCTACGCGTCCCACCTAGCGCGAGGCACGCCGCACGCTGACATTGTCCTCGGTGACAGAGATGGCTCGACCTGTGATCCGACCTTTGTCGAACTCATTGCAGCGAGTTTTAGGAAGTTTGGTTTGACTGTAAAAATTAATGATCCCTACAAAGGAGTCGAAATCGTCCGCGAGATAGGTCACCCCCAAAGCAATACACATAGTGTTCAGGTAGAAGTGAATCGTAGTCTCTACATGGACGAATACACTCGAGAGCGAAACGAAGGATTCTTCCAATTGCAGCGAGCGATCAGCGAAGTTCTTCGTTCTATCGCTGCATTCGTTAACGAGAAAAAGCTACAAACGTAGGTTGAGTTTTAATTTTGCCGCAAAAGTACTTTTTGTTTTGTTATCAACTTGGCGAGGTTCAAAAAGGTGGACATTGACCCTGCCCTCGACTCAGAATCGGTCAGAACTAGAGATTTGCGGCTCCTTTGGTTGCGCCGATGCTGGCCGAGGCCAAGTACCGGCGCGCGAACTCGGCGGGGTTAGTCCAGTCTGCGCAGAGTGGGGGCTGCTCTCGTTATAGTGCCGCCGCCACGCCTCACATGCGCTCTGCGTCGGCGAAACTCAAGAACCTGTGCTTGTTGAGGCACTCTTCGCGTAACCGCCCATTGAAGCTCTCGACCATGGCGTTATCGGTGGGCTTCCTGGGTCGACTGAAATCGAGCAGCACTTTGTGCTCACACGCTCACTTGTCCATCGCTTTACTGATGAACTCGCTGCCGTTGTAGTTTCGGACGCTTCGCTTAACTTGCTTCGCAAGTTAGCCTTCACTGACACTTCGTTTTCCGTCTTGATACTTTGCGGTATGCCTCGACGTGTTGCAATCGCGTCGACGACACGCACGACATCTTCCCCCTTGAGACTTTGACCCACGTGAATCGCGAGACTCTCGCGCGTGAAGCAATCCACCACCGTGAGCATGCGCAGCTTCTTGCCGTCGAACAAATTGTCGGCGGCGAAGTCCATGCTCCACATCTGATTGGCGTATTCAGCGGTGATCTTGGGTTGGCGCGATCGTGCGGCCTTGTTTCGCTTTGGTCGCCTGTGCCGCAGCGACAATCCCAACTCCCGGTAGAGCCGATGCACCCGCTTGACGTTATCTTTGTAGCCTTCGCGCCTGAGCATCACGTGGATGCGTCGATACCCGTAGTGAACCCGCGTGTGTGCGATCTCTTTGATCCGCATCGTTAGCGCTTGTGCATCGCGTGCCCTCGATCGGTAGCAGTACACCGAACTCGACAACGACACCACGCGCAGTGCTTGCCTCTGTGAGCTGCCGAAGCGCTGCATCAATTCAGGCACGAGTTCACGCTTGTGCGAAGGCTTCAGAGCTTTTTTGCGACCACCGCCTGCAACATCGCTTTGTCCAAACTCAGATCGGCCACGATTTGCTTTAACTTGCGATTCTCTTCCTCCAGCTGGCGCAATCGGCGTACTTCCGATGGACCCAGATTCTGGTACTTCTTCTTCCACAGATAAAACGTCGCCTCGCTGATGCCCATCTTGCGGCAAACCTCTTCAACCGTGTTTCCCAGCTCGTTTTGTTTCAAGGCATAGGCGATCTGTTCTTCGCTGAACTTGCTTCTCTTCATGGTATGCGTTCCTTTCTTTCGATTGAAAACTCACACCGCAAATTCTGTAACTAAATAGCTCGATTTATTGGGACAGGGTCACAAAGGTCGGGACCAATTGTTTCGCTCAACCGAAAACCCAAACCAACCAGCAGCTCACTCCTGCTTAACTTAAAGCAAATAGCCTCCGAGATTCCCGGGGCGGCTCAGTCTCATCAGCTATAAAATAGTCGAAATCGATGAGGATTGGCGCGTCTACGCTCCGACAAAAATTCTTTGAAGTCACCGCGCGCTAAACCGAATACAGACGACCAAAAGACCGCCGATCTGGAACAGGTGCGTGAAGAACTGCTGCGTTTGCGCAACGCGCTTAGTCGCTGCGAACCTGAAACGCCCGATGACTACGCGTTTGCAAAACGCGTAAGTGCTGCTCGATACGGTGCAGTGCTAAGTGCAGAAGAGCACCTCCTTGTACTTCAGGTACTCGCTGCGGGCGCTATTGCGCGTGGCCACATTATTGAGAGTTTTCGTTATGCGCAGGTAGGTGCGAAGTTCGCCTTTGAGCATCAGCTGCATCAAGCGCGAACCTACTTCTTAAGACTTTTGGCGCATGTACACATGAAGTTGGAGAACGAACCCGCTGCGCTTCGCGAGGGACGGATACTTTTTCATTTTTCTGCAGAGCATTGCTTATATGCGAATCATGTGCTCGCTCATATTGGTGTCGCCACCACCTACATGAGACTGGACGAGCTTAATCAAGCACGCTCATTGCAAGATACTGCTTTGGCGATTGCTGAAAGACACGATCTTTTTCATCTTCTCGTTGTTGTGCGTACTAATATTGCCACGCGCCTTCTAAAGGAAGGTATTGCAGAGAGCGCACTTCGAGAAATTCAGCGGGCGATCAAGATCGTTGAGCACGTGCCGCAGCGAATACTTGCAGTTGCATGTTGGACTGAGTCTGAGATACTGTTCGCAATGAAGGCTAATGAGCCAGCTTTGTTTGCAATCGAGCGATGCAGGAGAATTTTGTTAGATGTACCGTTCAGCTCAGTTGTTGTGGGTGTCGAGTATCTAGCCGCGCGAGTATTAGCGAAGTTAGGTCGAGACGAAGAGGCGGTGGAGTGTTTGAAGCGCTCGGCGGCGCAGGCGCGGGAAGCGGGGATGAGTGCGGCGGAGGCGCGAGCACTGCTTGCGCTGTCGCAGTGGCACGCGAGGGCGGCCAATGCGAAGGACGCGCTCGCATCGATTG
>JBOFBL010000053.1:0-5473 GCA_051645545.1 Casimicrobium sp.
ACGTTTTCGGCGATTGAGCCAAAGAACACGTAGTCTTCCTGCATCACGGCACCAATCTGGCTGCGCAAACTGGTCGGATCGATTTCGCGGATGTCGATACCGTCGATCAACACACGACCTTCGGTGGCGGGCAAGAGACCGAGCACGACTTTCGCAAGTGTCGTCTTGCCAACGCCTGACGGGCCGGTGAGTGCGACGGTTTCGCTCGGCTCAATCGTGAAGTTCACATTGCGGAAAATAAACGCGTCTTGTGGGCCGTAGCGATAGCCTAAGTTTTCGATAGTCCAAGTCGCGCGCGACAAATCGGGCGCGGTGGCGTGGCCGGTTTCTTCGCGTTCGGCGAGCGCCACATCGGCGACGCGCTCCGCATGCAAATTGAGGAGTGCGAATTCGCTGATCTTGTCGATCAGATTCGCGAGCCGCGTCACGAACACGACTTTATACGCAAGAAATGCGAGCAACATCCCGACGCTGAAGTTGCCGTTCATCACTTCATTCGCGCCAAACCAAATCACGATGACGGATTCCACGCCGAAGAGCGTGAAATTCGCAGTTTTGTAGACGAGCGTAAGCGTTTGCGAACGAATCGAGGCATTGATCGTATCGACCAAAGCGTTTTGCCAGCGCGCGAGCCGATCCGGTTCACCCTGATGCAGTTTGATGGCCTGCACCCCGCGCAAGCTTTCGATGAAATGCGATTGCTGAAGCGCGGTGAACACCAGATGTTCGTTCATCGCTTCGCGCATCGGTCGATACAAAATCCAGCGCAAAATGGCGTAGATCGCAGCAAAGATCAATACGACGAGCGTTAACTTCGGCGAATAGATCAACATGACCACGAGCATCGATAAGGCGAGCACGCCGTCGATCATCACTTCGACCGAACTTGCGGTGAGCGTGCGCTGAATCGCATCCATCGACGAGAAACGCGATAGCAAATCGCCGACGTGGCGCTTCTCGAAAAATGCGAGGGGCAAGCGCAGTAAATGCGAGAAAAGTTGCGTGAGCACTTGCAGCGATAGCGTGGTCGTCAAATGCACCAGCAACCATCCACGCAACGCGAATATGCACGCTTGAATGAGCACGATCAACACGAACCCAATCGCAAGCACCGTCATCAAGCTGCGATCGGCGGACACGAGTACTTCATCGACGGTAAGCTGCGTGAGCCAGGGCATCGCGATCGCAAACACTTCGAACGCGATCGCGCCGACGAATAGGCGAAACAGCGCACGCTTGATTCCAGTCGCGCCTTTAAACAGCGACCAGACCGAAAAGGTTCGCGGAAAACGTTTTTTCTCGAAGCTTGCGGTCGGCGTCAATTCAAGTACGACACCCGTGAAGTGCTTTGAAAACTCGGTGAACGTGAGCGTACGCGCGCCGCGACCGGGATCATGCAAGGTCACGCTATCGCGCGCGACTTCGGTGAGCACCACGAAATGATTGAAGTCGTAATGCACGATCGCGGGCAAACGTACCTGTGCAAGTGCAGCAATTTCAACACGCAATGGCCGCGCCGCCATCTTCATCACATCGGCAATCTCAATCAGCGATTTGAGCGTCGATCCCTTTTGCGTGATCGCATGCTCTTGTCGCAGTGTTTGCAAATCGATGTCGTAGCCGTGATGTCCGGCAATCATTGCAAGGCAGGCAAGGCCGCACTCAGCGGCTTCGGTTTGCATGATGAGCGGCGTTTTGCGACGCCAGAACTGCAAACTGCGCAACGAGGTGGCGCTCATAGCGTGCCCCGTAAGCGAAGAATCGGCTCAATGACCCAGCGATACAACGGTCGCCGATCAAGTGCGATGTCCGCCTGTGCCGCGAGTCCGCTACGCAAGGGATAGCGCTCGCCATAAGCAACGACGGCCGATTCGGCGAGTGTTGCGCGCACGCGAAACGCAGGCTCGCGCAGGCTCGCGGGCACCCCCGCTTCACCGGGCACGAGCACCACGCGACCGATCTGCGCCACGCGTGCTTCGACATGACCGAAGCGTTCGAACGGAAACGCATCGATCGCGAGGCGAACGCTTTGCCCCTCTTTGAGAAAACCGGCCGAACGTGTCGGCACGAAAAGATCCGCTTGCAGCGCGTCGGATCCGGTTTGCACGCGCAGCAAAGGCGCGCCCGCACCCAAAGTTTGTCCTGAAGTCGCAATCACGCGTTCGACAACACCATCGGCGGCGGCGCGAATGTCGTAGCCACGGCGCGAGGCGTCTTCGCGTGCGCCTTGCGACTGCGCGGCGCTATCGCGTTCGAGTGTTGCCAATCGCGCGCGTGTCCCCGACTGCAACAGCGGCAACTCGGCTTGCGCACTTGCGAGTTCGCGAGCGAGCGATGCATCGCTGCGTTTGAGCGTTTCGAGTTTTACCGCCTGTTCCGACCATTCGTCCTGCTTTTGTTGTACTTGCAGGTCGGAGACGAATTTGTTTTTCGCAAGCTCGCGAAAACGATCGAGTTGCGATTGCAATTGTGTAACGCGTTGCTGCTGTGCGGCGACTTCTTTAGCAAGCGCTACGCGCTCGCCCTCGATCGCGCGTGCGCGGGAGGCGAGTTGATTCGATTGCGCTTGCAGTTGCGTGTTGAGTTCGCGTTTCTCGCGCTCGATCGCTTCTTTGCGCGCAGCGGCATCGGTCGCACTCGCGGCAAAGGTTGCCTCACCGCCGATGGTTCGTTCGGTGGATACGTTCGCGAGCAATTGCCCGCGCTTCACCGCGTCGCCCTCTTTCACCGCGATTTGCGTAAGCACGCCGGCATCGGTCGCGGCAATGATGGTGGGGTCGGTCGCGTATGCAATCACCGCCGGCGCGCGCGCTTTGCGTGTGTATTCGGCCTGCGCAAGAAACACGACAAATGCTGCGGTTACCAACGCAAGCAACCACAGCAACGCGCGCGCAACCCAGGGCGTGGTGACGATCAATTCACCCCAACCGCGTTCGCGTTGATGGGCAAGGGCTTCGGCACGGTAAAGAGGCGACGTCTTCTCGGGGGACGGTTTCATGCGGGCGGGCGCGGCACTTTATGATCGGTCAAGCGCTTAATTGTGCCCGTTCTTCCCGTCAATAGACACTCAATGAAGCTACCAATTTGGATCGTGTTGCAAACGCGGCTAGCGCATTCTGAAACCGGTGCGCACCACCGTGCTCAGCGATTCCTATAATGGCTTTCACTCAACGATTGCGAGACCCCATGAACCGATTACAAGGCAAAACCGCATTGGTGACCGCCGCCGGGCAAGGCATTGGACGCGCAAGCGCGATGGCGATGGCCGCCGAAGGCGCCCGCGTGATCGCAACCGATATCAACTCGAAGCAACTGGAATCGCTAGCGACCGTCGCCGGGATCGAAACGATGCGGCTCGACGTGCTCGACGATGCGGAGATCAAGCGCGTGGTCGGCACCATTCCGAAAGTCAATGTGCTCTTTAACTGCGCGGGCTTCGTGCATCAGGGCACAATCATGGAGACGACCGACGACGATTGGGATTTCTCCTTTAAGCTGAACGTGCGCTCGATGTTCAAAATGATTCAGGCCGTGTTGCCGGGGATGACGGCCAATGGCGGCGGCTCGATCATCAATATGTCCTCGGTTGTATCGAGTGTGAAAGGTTTGCCGAATCGTTTTGTGTACGGCGCGACCAAAGCGGCCGTGATCGGCATCACCAAAAGCGTCGCAGCGGATTACGTGAAAGGCGGCATTCGTTGCAACGCAATTTGCCCAGGCACGGTGGAAACGCCGTCGCTATTGGATCGGATGGCCGCGCTCGGCGACGTCAACGAAGCACGCAAAATGTTTATCTCGCGGCAGCCGATGGGACGACTTGCAACGCCGCAAGAGATTGCGCCGTTGGTTGTTTTCCTCGCGAGCGACGAATCTGCATTTGCAACGGGTAACGCTTACAGCATTGACGGGGGTATCACAATCTAGCTTCGCTAGATTGTGAAGGACGTCGCACCTTCGGTGCTAGGACGACGCGCTTCGCGCTAGGACGTCGCTTCGCTATGACCCAAAGCTTCACAGAAGTACTCGCTCAGTTAATCGTAATTTTTAACTATCATTCGCTGAACACTTTCACATCATAGTCCCGTCCTGGCGCTGAAAGCGCGTCGTCCTAGCGAAGCGACGTCTTAGCGCAAAGCGCGACGTCCTACCGAAGGTACCCATGAAACTCATCCGCTACGGCTCCGTTGGAAAAGAAAAACCTGGCATCGTTGCGAAGGACGGTTCGTTCCGTTCTGTCGCCGAATACGTTGCCGATTGGAATGGCGACACGCTCAATGCGAAAACCCTTGCAAAGATCGCGAAGCTCAAGACAGACAAATTGCCGCTGGTGAAAAAGGGCGTGCGCATCGGGCCGTGCGTTGCGCGACCGGCGAAGTTCGTTGCGATCGGTTTGAACTACGCAGATCACGCTGCGGAAACCGGTTCACCGATTCCGAAAGAACCCGTGGTGTTCAACAAATGGACGAGCTGCATTGTCGGGCCGAACGACGACGTGATGCTGCCGAAGGGCTCAGTGAAAAGCGATTGGGAATGCGAACTCGGTGTGGTGATCGGCACGCAAGCGCGCAGCGTTTCGAAGAAGGACGCGCTCAAATACGTTGCGGGCTATTGCGTGGTGAACGATGTGTCCGAGCGCGAATGGCAGATGGAACACGGCATGACCTGGGACAAAGGCAAGGGCTTCGACACCTTCGGGCCGATTGGTCCGTGGCTCGTAACGCCCGACGAGATTCCGAATCCGCAGAAGCTCGATATGTGGCTCGATGTGAATGGCGTGCGCATGCAAAACGGTTCGACGAAAACGATGATCTTCGATGTCGCAACCGTAATTGCGTATTGCTCGCAACTGATGACACTCGAACCCGGCGACATCATCACGACGGGGACGCCGCCGGGTGTGGGCTTAGGGAAAAAACCGAATCCGGTGTTCTTGAAACCGGGCGATGTGATGACGCTCGGCATCGAGGGGCTCGGCGAGCAGCGTCAAACCGTGAAAAAGTACAGCGCGAAGTAGTCGCCGCAACGATCTAGCTCGACCCTTCGTCTTTCTTGCCGCCGATAGTGCAACGGACTCGAATTCGCCGTCGAGCCCTCGCGAAATATTTGCGACAATGCGCCTAAAGGAAGAGGACGATGGATTTACGCTATACGAATGAACAACTCGGGTTCGCGCAAGACGTGCGCGAGTTCACCCGCGCCAATCTTGATCAATGCGTTGCGCGCAAAGTGCTTGAAGGCGCGCGTCTAGACCGCGAAGATTATCTCGGCTGGCATCGCGCGCTTCAGAGAAAAGGCTGGATTGGCGTCGGTTGGCCAAAGGCGTTCGGCGGTACGGGTTGGGACGCGACTTATCAGCATATTTTCGATGAAGTGACCGCCGACGAAGGCGCACCGCAACTGATCCCGTTTGGTCTGCGCATGGTGGCGCCAGTGATCATGGCATTCGGCAACAAAACGCAGCAAGATTTCTATC
>JBOFBL010000054.1:0-2700 GCA_051645545.1 Casimicrobium sp.
AAGCGGTTCTGTGCCACCGGCTCGCCGATGTCGAAGCTCACGCGATCCGGATAGCTTTTAGCGTCGCCCTTCGGCGTCGATCGATTCGCGCCTGCGCTCAAACCTGCGGCGCTGTTCGTGCCGCTGGCACCAACCCCACCATTAGCCCCGGCCCCCGCCGCCCCATTGGGCACCATGCGCCCGCTACGCTGCAATTGACTCAGTTGCGTCTGATTCACTGGCGATAGATTGGAGTTACTTTGAATGCGTGACATGTTTAGAGAGAAGGAAAGTGAATAGAACGCACCTAAGTGCTGTGACAAAGCACTTGTTCAGGCAATAGCTATGCCGTGCATAGCACTCGTTTGCGGAGCTTCGCTTGTTTGCGTGTGTAGGCAATCTGCCATTCGCTGAACGTACTTTTCTTTGCGTCAAGCGTTCCGTTGCTTCGTTTGAAAACTCGCTGTGTAGATTTTGAAACTGTGGAGTTGGTTTTGTTAAAGCAAAGTCGTCGAAAACTCGGGTTTAGTGATGCTTGTTTCGATCGCGCGATACGCGTGGCTCCAACTTATCTTCTCGTCGCGCTCAGGTAGCGAGTTGTCGCAAGAAAAAACTCAAATATGCGCGGCGTTTGGCGCAGATTCATTCTTCAGCGGGGTGTCTGCGCTATATCGCCTGCGCGTAAACTGATCTTGTCAATCAGGGAACCACTTGATACTCGACAGTTACCGAGTTTTCGTCTTTCGATTGGGTCGCATTGATACCGAGCTCTCCTATCTTTATTCCTTGCTCGAAAGTTGGTGTGTCACCGAAGGCTCCAGATACTCCAGCATTAAGCGCCAAGTCCGCGTTAAGTTGGACCTCGCCAGAAACATCGTAGGTTTGACCATCAGTACTGGCGTCCGCATGCCATTTTTCACCGTTTGCTTTCAGAGAAAATTTTGATTCGGTGTCAAAGCCGGCGGTTGCTGTGACCTTCTTGGAATCGATGACCGGTGTTTGGAATCCTAAGGTCAAATCTCCGGCTTTTCGCGATACCGTAAATGAGTTATCGTCTTTGCTAACGTCTACAGAACCCTCTAGCGTATCTGCGCTGTTGCCGCTGAATTTGGCATTCGCTGTCGCATCGAAAGGGAGGGGTACATCTTTGATTGCGATCCCGCTTGGCTCGGTTGTGGCTCCTGCCGCGTTTAACTGTTCGCTTTTGTAAGGGCCTGTGTAAATCGGTGAAGCAGCACCAGTCGAAGAAACTTTCGACTTGTTCGTTGCGGGCAGTCGAACTTCGAGTTTATCGAGCGCTTCCTTTGTGTAGCCGAACGTTGCGCTTCTCGGGGTCTCAGAAATATTTGGCATGATGACTATCCGATGCTTAATTGAAAAAGGCATTTGCACCGCGGTGGCGTGCGTAATGATCGTTCGCATCATTCGTGCCAGGTACGAAACGCGGCAGTGCTGAGGCCAGGATCACGCGATTGAGGCCACTCATGAATCGTTGTCAATAGCACGTTGTCAAATTTGGCTTCTGAGCGTAAATTTAGCTTTACCATTGACAGCGGCGGGTCAGCTGACTTGATGACGCCAATAATCTACTCTTCAATATGCTTGCTCTTCGCCGCTCTGTCACGTTTCTGATTTGACCGATATCTCAGAAAACTACAGGCACGCTGTGGGAGGAGCGGGTCACTAAGCGCAGAGCATTCTCAGATGAGATCAGTGCGAATATGACTAAAAAAGTTACTTTTCTGAAATCGCAGCGCGCTAAGTCGGATCCGGACGAACAAAAGACCGCCGATCTTGAACAGGTGCATAAAGAATTGTCACGTCTGCGTACTCTACTTAGTCGTGGTGAAACTGTAACACCCAATGATTTTGCTTTTGCGCAACGCGTGAGTGCCGCTCAGTACGGTGCCGCGCTTAGTGTCGAAGATCATCTTGCCGTGCTGCAGACCCTTGCCTCGGGTGGTGTCGCAAGTGGTCGAACAATTCAGAGCTTTCGTTACGCTCAAGTGGGTGCGAAGTTCGCCTTCGAGCATCAGCAGCAGCAAGCGTGCGCAAATTTGTTAAGACTTGCAACGCGCGTGCATTGGCAATCGGGCAACCTACCTGTAGTGCTTCGCGAGTTACGATTGGTGCTGCAGCGTGCATCTGACCATAAGATAAACGCTCTTGCCGCATCTGCACACCTCGGGATTTCCGCTGTGTACATTCGATTGAGCGAGTTTTCCTACGCCAAATTGCAGGGGGAAATTGCATTTTCTATCGCTGAAGAAAATGGCTTGTTTCATATTGCTGCTGTCGCGCGTAATAATCATGCTGAAATATTTCTCCGATCAGGCGATACTGAAAATGCGCTTCGCGAGGTGGAGCGAGCAATCGAGTTCGCGGAGCAATCGACAAAGCGTGCGCTCATTACCGCATGGGACACTCAAGCCCAAATTTTGTTTGCAATGAAAAATTATGATGCAGCCCTAGCGATCTTCGCGCGATGCCGAGACGCTTTGGGCATTTATTCATACGTAGAACTCTCGGTGGGTGTCGAGTATCAAGCTGCGCGAGTGTTGGCGAAGTTGGGCCGAGACGAGGAGGCGGTGGAGTGTTTGAAGCGCTCGGCGGCGCAGGCGCGGGAAGCGGGGATGAGTGCGGCGGAGGCGCGAGCACTGCTTGCGCTGTCGCAGTGGCACGCGAGGGCGGCCAATGCGAAGGACGCGCTCGCATCGATTG
>JBOFBL010000055.1:0-2210 GCA_051645545.1 Casimicrobium sp.
ATATCCCATTCGCGTGCAGTGGGCGTGTAGAGTGTGCTTGCTTTTTTCATAGGGCAATTATGGGCTCTTCTGGCTAGTCGTCAATATCTCCCGATGCTGTCCTCTTTAGTTGTTCGTTTACGTTGTACAAATGAGACAGGTTTCGGGCGGTGCGCTCTTGGAATGTTTCGCCGTCGATGGGTGGCGCTGGCCTGAACTCGGGGGCGATGCTTGTTTGCAGCAAGGTAGCTGCGACGAGCGGGGACGATCTGCGAAGCGGATCGGCGAGCTTCATCCATGCACCGAGGTCGCCGGTCGTTCGCCCTATGGCGTCGTGCTCGGGTGGAATTTGGCTTGACTTTGTTATGTACGCGGCGACGGCGCGCACAGGCGCGCGGAGTCGTTCGCAGTACACGCGCACACCGGGCGGGGCTGCGGCTATGGCGTGATCCGCGATGATGTTTAGATGGTAGCCAGTCGAGCGCGATCCGTGCTCGATAGACCAGACTGCGGCTTTAGGTTCGTAGGTTTTTCGGAACCATTCGCGCACGTAGGCGAGGCGTTCGGGTGTGCCGTCCAGCGGTACGAATACCCAAAGTGACGGCGCGATCATCATCACGGCGGCGCGTTCTGCGCGGTCGGCGAACTTCGCCTGACGCGTTCGATTGCAGGTTTCACAAACTCGCCACATTCCGCAGCGTGCGCGTGGCGCGCACGGTCTGGCGCGTGTAGAATCGTCGTTGCTGTTGGTTTTCAAAGTTTCCAGCATCGAAGCCGGGTTGTCTTGCAGGACTTCCCGGCTTTTTTATTGTTAGTTGTCCACAGGTTTTCGTGTGCAGCCTGTGGATAAAGTGGGGGGGTTTAGCTGTGAGTGTAAGTACTCGTATTGCTATCGCCGATCTGAGTTATTCACACTGCGGGAGAGCGCTACCTGCACCGTGAGCGTTTGAACCGTTGCACCTAGTTCGCGAATCTGTGTTTCCAGTTTCGCTATTTGATTGTCGACCATGTTGGCATTGCGGTTTAGTGACCAGCCGAGAACGGCGAAGCCGATCGTAACGATTATTGCTGGCGTCGCCTTGGTTGCTTTCTCGTTCATTGCGTGCGTCCCTCTGCGTGTTGTTGAGCGGTCTAGACGCCGCATTCTAGTGTGCTCTAGAAAACTTGGTAGGGAAATGTTTGTGAAAGAGGATTGCCCGCTTAGCGACGCGTGACGCATTTTTGCGCCAAAGGCGCGCGCCGCGATAGCGGCTTTCGTAGTCACTGCGGCGAAGACCGCCGCAGCGTCGCGGCGCGTGGATGATCGATTGCATACGAGTGTTTTCCGCGCAAAGCGCGGGGCGATAGCCCCGCGCGATAGCGCGGAATCCTTCGGCAACCTGCGAGCGACAGCGAGCGAATAGCCACCCGGCTAGCGAAGCGAAGCGCAGCGATGAGGGGGGAGGGCGGGGTAACGGGAGCGAAGCGACCACCCCCCGCCCGACAGCGGGGGGGAGGAGCGAGAGCGCAACGACGCCACGCCGCGATAGCGGCACCCTGACCCGGCGAGCAGCGCGAGCGAAAGAGAAAGGAGAGGAGCGGTTCGCGACAAGGGGGGCACCAATGGCAGCGAGCGCAGCGAGCCACTTTACGAGGGAGGCACGACCGAGCCCCAGCGCCGCGCTTGCGCGGCCTTGTGACCTCCCACGGGGAACTGGATATTGTTACGAGGCACAGGCCACGATGCTATTGGCGCGGCTGATTCGCCACACTCTAGCCGTATGAAAAATATTCACGAAAAAGATAGGCACGGGCTTCGCTGCGCTTCGCTTCCCGGCCAAAAAAAACCGATGCTTGTCATTGATCGCGAGCAGTGTGCGCGGCGTAGCCGCGCCCCGAAGCGACGCCCTGCGGCGCGAAGGGCGAACCAAGGTTGCGCGCGGCAGTAGCGGTGGCGTGCCTCGTGCCGAGCGATGGCGGCGGCATTGCGCGCGAAGCGCAATCGCAATGCCGATGCCTGAGCGGTCGCGCGGGTCGCGTGCGGTTGCTGGCGCAGTTGCGGTGGCGTGCCTCATGCCGAGCGATGGCGGCGGCATTGCGCGCGTAGCGCAATAGCAATGCCGATGCCATCGCGGTCGAGAGGTATCAAGCGGAGTGCGCGCAATCGGGTCTGTGGCGCGTTGCCGCGTGTGCTGTGTGGGGTAGCCTAGGCCGATGCGATAAATCGCGCTGCGCCCCCATGTAATCCCCGG
>JBOFBL010000056.1:0-1578 GCA_051645545.1 Casimicrobium sp.
ATATCCCATTCGCGTGCAGTGGGCGTGTAGAGTGTGCTTGCTTTTTTCATAGGGCAATTATGGGCTCTTCTGGCTAGTCGTCAATATCTCCCGATGCTGTCCTCTTTAGTTGTTCGTTTACGTTGTACAAATGAGACAGATTTCGGGCGGCGCGCTGCTCGAATGTTTCTTCGCCGTTCGGCGGCTCGGGCTGGAACGCGGGGGCGATTTGTTTTTGAAGTAATGCGGCGGCGGCTAGTGGCGTCGATCTGCGAAGCGGATCGGCGAGTTTCATCCAGTTGCCTAGGTCGCCGGTTGTGCGACCTATAGAGGCGTGTTCGGGTGGAAGCTGACTTGATTTGGTTATGTACGCAGCAACCGCGCGCACGGGCGCTTGGAGGCGTTCGCAGTAGACGCGAATTCCGGGAGGCGCGGACGCTATCGCGTGATCGGCGATGATGTTTAAGTGGTAGCCAGTCGAGCGCGATCCGTACTCGATAGACCACACGGCGGCGCGTGGTTCGTACGTTTTTCGGAACCACTCGCGCACGTAGGCGAGCTTTTGAGGCGATCCGTCTAATGGGACGAAGACCCAGAGTGATGGTGCGATCATGATTGCAGCCGCGCGTTCGGCACGGTCGGCGAACTTGGCTTGTCTTGTGCGATTGCAGGTTTCGCACGTTCGCCACATTCCGCAGCGTGCGCGCGGCGCGCACGGTGCGCGATGTGTAGAATCATCGCTGCTGTTGGTTTTCAAAGTTTCCAGCATCCAAGCCGGGTCGTCTTGCAGGACTTCCCGGCTTTTTCATTTTCAGTTGTCCACAGGTTTTGCGTGTCAGCCTGTGGATAAGTAGGGGGGGTTTAGCTGTGAGTGTAAGTATTAGCGATCGTATTGCCGATCCGGGTTATTCACAGGCCGCGATAGTGCGACTTGGATCGTGAGCGTTTGAACCGTTGTGCTCAATTGATTGATCTGCGATTTGAGCTCGATGATTTGATTGTCGACCATGTTGGCGTTGCGGTTCAGCGACCAGCCGAGGACGGCGAAGCCAATCGTAACGATGATTGCTGGTGTTGCGCGCTTTGCGTTTTCGTTCATAGGTGGATTCCCTCGGGGGTCGTTTTAGCAGTGGAGACGACGCATTCTATTGTTCCTTGAAGACAAATGCAGGGAAATCGATGCGGAAGAGAAACCTTAGTTCAGCGACGCGTGACGCATTTCAGCGCCATAGGCGCGCGCCGCGATAGCGGCTTTAGTAGTCAGTGCGGCGAAGACCGCCGCACCGTCGCGGCGCGTGCGCAGGTTTTGTGCTGAGCTATTTTGCCGCGCGAAGCGCGGGGCGATAGCCCCGCGCGATAGCGCGGATTTGTTTGCCCATTTGCGAGCGATAGCGAGCGATTAGCCACCCGGCAAGCGAAGCGAAGCGAAGCGATGAGGGGGGAGCGCGGGGCATCGGGAGCGAAGCGACCACCCCCCGCGCGACAGCGGGGGGGAGGAGCGAGACCGGAACGACGCCGCGCCGCGATAGCGGCACCCAACCCCGGCGAGCAACGCGAGCCAAAGA
Organism: Casimicrobium sp.; assembly: GCA_051645545.1. GTDB lineage: Bacteria > Pseudomonadota > Gammaproteobacteria > Burkholderiales > Casimicrobiaceae > Casimicrobium. The sequence goes on from JBOFBL010000056.1 coordinate 1,545, forward strand.
GAAAGGAGAGGAGGGATTCGCGACAAGGGGGGCA
>JBOFBL010000057.1:0-4507 GCA_051645545.1 Casimicrobium sp.
ATTTCGATCCAAATGGTTGCCGTCGTGATGATGATCAGCGAATGCATCGCGATGATCGAGAGCTGCAACTTCAGACCCGCTTCACCGAATGCGAGCTTTTGAATTGGCACGCCGAGCTGCACGGTGTTGGAGAACACACCGGTAACGCCAAGCACAATCGCTCCCGGCAATGCCTCTTTCCATACGTTTTTAGAAAACAGAACGATGGCAACGAACCACACCATCGTCGCCGCAAAGTAAGTCGCAAGCAACTGAAAATCCGCTAGATCGAACTTCGATGTTGCCATCGCGCGAAACAACAGGCACGGCAAAAACAGGAAGAACACCAAGTCAGAGAGCGCTTTGATGCCCGCGCTGTCCATCACCTTTTTCCCGGCAATGAACCCCGCAATTACGATGATTGCGGCGGGAAGGATGACTTGGAGCGTCGTTAGCACAACGGTCTAAATGCCTGTTTCCTCATGCGGCGGTGAGACGAGCAATTTATCCACCCGCTTGCCGTCCATATCGAGCACTTCAAAACGATATTCGAGGAGCGAGACGCGGTCACCTACGCTTGAAATGCGACCGAGCTCCGCCATGACGAAACCGCCGAGCGTCCGATATTGTTCGCCCTTCTCGCCGGGAAACTCGGGCGCTTCCGGAAAGATTTCGCGGAAACGATCGAGTGTCATCGCGCCGTCGATGAGCCAGGTGCCGTCTTCGCGACGGGTGGCGTCCGAATCTGCCGGTTCGTCTTCATCGCCCAAATCGCCGACGATGGCTTCAAGAATGTCTTTGAGCGTAACAAGGCCGAGCACTTCGCCGTGTTCGTCGACAACGAAGCCCATCGATGCTTGCGTTTTCTTAAATGTCTCGAGGACTTCAAGCACGCTCACTGTTTGCGGCACGAAGAGCGCTTCCTTGCGTACACGCTCTGGCATGAGCTTGCCACTTTTCAACTGATGTGCGAGCAAGTCGCCCGAATCGATCACGCCAATAACATTCGATACATCGTCGCGCACAACGGGGTAGACGGTGTACGTGCTTTCTTTGAGCAATTCGGCAATCGCTTCAGGATCTGCGTTGACATCGATATAGACCATGTCCGCACGTGGCGTCATGATGCGATCGACGGTGTAATCGTCTAAGTTAAAAACGCGCTGCACAATCTTGGTTTCATCCGCCTCGAACACGCCAGCATTGGCACCTTGTTGCATGAGGCCTTTGATGTCCTCTTCAGTGACCAAAGCATCATCGGTTTTTACTCGACCAAACGGGCGAAGCAAGAAGTCGGTCGTCACCGAGAGCAGCTTGACGAGCGGGGCAGCGATTTTTTCGAACAACTTCATCGGGCGCGACACCCAGCGCGCGATACGTTCGGGATAGAGAATGCCGATTCGTTTTGGAATCAGTTCGCCGAAGATGATGGAGACGACGCTAATGGCGAGCAAGACCGCGATCTTTGCCGTCTCAAATGTGTACGGTTCGAGCCACGCAAAGCGCGATAACCATTGCTGAAGCGGTTCACTAAATGTGCTTTCGAGCGAGCCCTGTGCGAGCGTGATGAAGGTGATCCCGACCTGGACTGTTGACAAAAGTCGCGTCGATTCGCCCTGCAGTTGCAGCGCCACTTCGGCGCCCTTGTCGCCCGCTTCGGCAGCTTGCTCAAGTCGAACTTTTTTTGCGGAGACCAGAGCAATTTCGCTCATGGCGAACAGGCCGTTCACGAGAATCAGCCCGAGAATAATCAGAACGTCCAAGTGGGCGTATTCGAAGAGAAGGGAGCGCAATGTTACCGCACGGATTTCACATCTTCTTTTATAGCCACAACTACACTAGCCCAATTTAATTGGGCGATTGAGGCGTAAATTGTTATTTTCAATGACAAATAAAATCGCCCCACTAACCTTAGTTAATAGGGCGATTAATTGCTGTGTTGGTTCGAGGGTACGATTAACGTGGACCAACAGGGCCAACGCCACCAGGGATGCGACCGGGTACGCGGGTGCCGCAACGCTCGAGGTCGTTCGCGAGGCCGCCGCCAAATCCGCCGCCGCGGACGCCCGGAATCGGCTTAGGGCCGGTACCGCAGTAGTCATCAATCAATGCACCGCGAACGTCGACGCCTTGCAGCGTGCGAGCTTGATTAGCCTCCACGACCACGCGCAGATTGGGGTTGGCTTTCGGGCCACCGTATTCGTGCAGATCGTGAATGGCCTTCTTGTGTGCCGCCGCAGCGTTGAGCGTCGCGGTAGTCGGCGTTGGGCCTGCGGTTGCGACGGCCGCAACCGACGAGACGAGGAGTACTGTGAGGAGAGAAGCGGTTTTCATTTCGGTTTCCTTTCAAGAGAATGTGAATGACTCACGCTCTTTAAGTCGAAGGAAACCGTGTGGCGGTTCAATGGTGAATGCGCTGGTTCAGGAAGGCGTTATGTTTAGCTCGTAAAACGCGAGGGTCGATAAGGGCTCGAAGCCGAGACTGCGAAGAATCGGCAAACTCTCCGGGCTCGCCTCGACCGAGAGGAATTCGACGCCACGCTCGCGTGCATGGCGCGCACGTTCGGCGACGAGTGACGTGTAAATGCGTTTGCCGCGCCATTGAGTTTTAGTGGTGCCGCCGCAGAGCAGTGCAAATGGCGAGCCGACTTCGTGAAACATGTAGCCCGTCGATACCGCGTGCTCGTCGGCAAATGCTGCGAAGAAAAGCACGTGCGGATCGTTTTGTTTTGCGAGCAGGCGATAGTCATCCACGTAGCGCGCGTTTTCGCCATCGGGCCACACTTCGTTCCAGATATCGAGATAAGCGTCGAGCGATTCAGGCGTTGTGAGTTGACGGATTACGACGCGATCCTGCGCGACTTGCGCGTTGTTGAGGATTGTTGCAACGGGTGCAACCATCAGCGTCGACGGATCGGTCTCCATAAACCCGCGCGAGATCAAATGCGTCGCAAGGGTGGTGCTCGGTGTGTCGTGCGCATACACCTTCCACATCAGCCCATCGGCCTTGCCGCGCACGGCGCTTACTTCGCGCTCAACAATGTCCGCAATATCGGCCTCGGCGAATCGGTACCAAAGAATGTAGCGCAGGCTGCCGCGTTGTGTGGTGTAGCGCGCGACCGGTTCGATTTTCTCGCGCGTGTACCCTGCGACATGCGTGCGGTGCCGCATTTTTTCGTCGTATTGCGCCAGCAATTCAGTTCGATTCATTTGAGCGACTACTGCCCGATGCGACTACATCGTATCTTCGCGCCGCTTCGCAAAGCGGTACATGATCGCACCGCACATAATGCAGAGCACATCAAATAGCACACTCATCACTCGCGCGAAAGAGAGCAGGGTGTTGTTGCTCGGCGTCGCGAAGAAGAGCATTAGCAAATGAATCACTGCAAGCGAAATGAACAGGATCGCGGCAGCGAAACCGTAGCGAGGCTCTTTTTTCCAGAAAAAAAGAATCACGCAGGCGATCGCGGCCAGAAAGGCGAGATTGATCGCGAAATCGGTGATGGTCGTCACGCTACATCACGCTGTAGACCGGGCCGCCACCGCCTTCGGGCGTCACCCAATGAATGTTTTGCAACGGATCCTTGATGTCGCAGGTTTTGCAATGCACGCAATTTTGCGCGTTGATTTGTAATTTCTTAGCCCCACTGGGCGCACCGTCGCCGGCGCTTCCGCCTAGCGACTCATCGTCGATGTATTCGTACACCCCAGCAGGGCAATACCGACCTTCAGGTCCTGCGTAACGCGCGAGATTGTGTTTCACCGGAATCGTCACGTCGCGCAGGCGCAGGTGTGACGGCTGATTCTCTTCGTGATTCGTGTTCGAGAGGAACACGGACGAGAGCTTGTCGAAGGTGATCACGCCGTCGGGTTTCGGATAGTTGATCTTCGGCATTTGATCAGCAGGCATTAGCGTTTCGTTGTCTGCTTTGCCGTGACGCAAGGTCCAGCCGACCAACTTGCCTAAACCCAAATCGTTCATCCACATATGGAAGCCGCCGTGCATCGTGCCGAGCGTCATGCCCCATTTGAGGCCGGGTTTCACATTGCGCACTTTGTAGAGGTCTTCATAGACCCAGGATTTTTTCCAACCGTCGTTGTAGGCATGGAGTTCATCATGCTGTCGATCGGCTTTGAGTGCATCGAACGCTGCCTCCGCCGCGAGCATGCCGGTCTTCATTGCATTATGCGTTCCCTTGATTCGCGGAAGATTCACGAAGCCCGCGCTGCAGCCGATTAACGCGCCACCTGGGAAGGAGAGTTTCGGCACGCTTTGCAGACCGCCTTCATTGATCGCACGTGCGCCATACGCGAGTCTCTTGCCGCCTTCGAAGAGTGGCTTGATATGTGGATGCGTTTTGAAGCGCTGGAATTCGTCGTAAGGCGAGAGCCACGGATTTTCATAATTCAAATGAATCACAAAGCCGACGGCGACGAGCGGATCGTTGTTCTCATTGGTCAAGTGATAGAGAAACGAGCCGCCGCCGGTTTTCGAATCGAGCGGCCAACCCTGCGAATGCATCAC
>JBOFBL010000058.1:0-1114 GCA_051645545.1 Casimicrobium sp.
CGCAGCCGACGCTACGCGGCACGTGCCGCATCATCCTCAGTACAACGTTTCTCGGCACACCTACGAACCCGTGGAACGACGCCGCAGCGAACGAACTCGCCGCCGCTGGGTGGATCGTTCGGCGCTTCGCTGCCGATCCGATCTTGCACGCCAAAATCTGGAACATCGGAAACCGGTGGGCGTACGTCGGCTCCCACAATCTCACTGTCCACGCAACCACCGCAAATCGAGAAGCCGGAATCGTCACAAACAGCCCTTCCATCGTCGCCGACGTATCGCAATACTTCGAAAGCCTCTGGAATGTTGCCACCTGAAATTCGCTATCTCGCAGCAACGAGCGCGCTCGTCACTGGCGGACTCTTGGCAAGCGACATGCGCGGCGCTTGCCAATGGGACAACGGCTCCACGATCTGGCGCATCGCCCTCCAGTGGCCGCTATCGAACAATCGCTATCTTCGAGAGCGCTGGGACATCGACGCCCAGAGCCGATGGGACGGCAACCTCTCGCGTTGGGATGCAATCGGAGCGGTCTGGGACTACTACGACCGCAAGCCTTGGGATGGTGGAATATCGCCTTGGGACAACGGAGATTGCGTTTTCGACGCAATCACCGAACGCAAGATCGCGCGATGGATCGTGCGTCGCGCATCGCGCGGCGAGCACAACCTACGCAGCGCCTCCGGCGCTCGCTTGGTTGCCTACCGCTACCGCCAACACACCACCCCACCCACACCCGCTTACGAAGCAACAAAGCAGCGCATGCGCAACGCCCAAAACGCATTCGCCGCTGATCGTGCAGCCGCTCGCGCATTCGCGCTCACGCTGCCCAATCCTGACCGCCTCTCGGCATACCATCTTTATGTCCGCTGGCACTTAAACAACCACTAGGAGACTCGCATCATGCCATCCGCAATCGACCCAACCAAACCAATCACGGGCAACCCTACAACCGCCTCCGTGCGAGACAATTTCGCTGCCGCAAAAAGCGAAATCGAAGCCCTGCAAGCATCAACCGATTCGCTGACGACAGCCGTAAACGCTCTAGGTGCGTTGCCGCCCTACTTCGCAAACGAAGCCGCAATAATCACGCGCGGAGCCATCCAAGGGTTCGCAG
>JBOFBL010000059.1:0-9189 GCA_051645545.1 Casimicrobium sp.
GTGCAGACTGGCGATTCGGCTCGGCAGTTCGCGCAGCAGTACGAGAAGATGACGCCGGGCGAGCGTGTGGCAATGGCCGCTCAGATCGGCTTCTTTGGCACCCTCGCCACCGGCTCCTCCATCCATAGCGCTAAAAACACTCATGCAGCAATTAAAGGGACGACGCAAACATCAACGCCGCCCACGAAAACTACGACCTCTAATCCACGCGCCGAAACATCAGGCACAACGACTAAGTCCGACGCCGTCACCCCAAGAAACAACGAGAGCGCTACAGACTTTGCCGAGCGCGCGGGCATCCCTCGTTCGACTGAACGCTCGACGCTTGATGCGGCTGAGCGCGCCGGATTGGTAATGAGCAGCGAGGGAAACTCACAACCTCTGTTGGAGGGGTCGCATAACTTGGATGTTGTGGACACTCCGCCCGGAGTTACTCGAAGTGGTAAACCTCGACCTGGCAATACAAGGAATGTCGATGATTGGGGACCACGTCAAGTAACTATTGGACAGGCGCAAAAACTTGCACTGGACAATATCGCGGCGAACCAGCGTACATACAGCGCAGCAGATCTGAGTAGGCTTACGCATATTTTTAAAGGTGGATATGTGGTGCGTGTCATGCAACAAGATAGTAGCGCACCACACGCAATGCACAAAGAGACAGCCGCTGCAGTGGTTACTCCCAATTTCAACGGCAAGACGAAGGAAAGTGGCGTTGCCTACCTAAGCAACGTCTATACACAGTTGCCCGGCGGTGGCGAGATGGCAACCAAGAGGGCGCTAGAAATTTCAAAGACGCTAAACCAGGAACTCGTTGGATACACCACTGGGGTGAAAGCGCGCGATCTCTACATTGATCTCGGCGCAAGAATCGAATCAGTCGAGCCGCACTACAAAAAGATCCGCGCTGCCGTTACCGAGGATCCATCGCTCACGACAAAAATTGACCCGAGAATAAGAGATATCCTCCGAAGCGGAGTCAATCCTCAGGGTCAACTAACTGAGCTAGCAAGAACGAATCCGGAACCTTTTTTCGATCTACCAGACGAGTGTGCTTCGTACCATTTTCGGTTCGGACGGCAGCCCTTATTGGAAGGCTCTGGCAATTCGAATGTTGTTGTAACTAGCCCTAAGCCTGGATCAAACGGCGATCTTCGCCCCGTCAACACAAGGAATGTCGACCAGTGGGTTCCTGGACAACTTACGGATGGACAGGCAAAGCAGCTTGCATCCGACAATATCGCGGCCAACCCTCGCTCGTACAGCGCGGAAGATCTTAAACGACTCACGGAGATTTTCAAAGGCGGGCATGTCGTGCGCATCACGCAAAAGGGTGTTGATGCGCCCCACGGCGCACCACTAAGAGAGACAGCCGCTGCGGTGGTCACCCCTAATTTCAACGGCAGCGCGAAACAAGACGGCGTTGCGTACTTAAGCAATGTGTACACCCAGTTGCCGGGCGCCGGAGAGATGGCGACCGTAAAAGCGATCGAAACTGCGAAATCGCTACGTCAGGATCTCGTGGGTTACACGACCGGACCGCAAGCGCGTGATCTTTACATCAAGCTCGGCGCACAAATTGAATCGGTGGTGCCGCGCTACGAAAAGATCCGCGAATCGTTGGTGAATGATCCAGCGGTTGCAGCGACAATTGATCCTTCAATAAAGCAGATCATAGAACACGGGACAGAACCTGAGCACCAATTGGAAGCGCTCGCGAAATCGAACCCGGCAATATTTTTTAACTTGCCTGAAGGCGCTGTCTCATATTACTTCCGATTCGGCACTGGGCAACATGCATCGGGCAGTGTGGGCGCAGCGAGAAACGGGTTCCTTAATGAGTCGAACGCTCCGCAGCAACCGTCGGTGATTGAATTGCCGAAACCACTGCCTAAGTTATCCGCGCAGGACTCGTTGCAATTGCGTGCGCTTGCAACGACGCCTGAGAATCAAGCGTTGATCGACGAATTATTGTTACAAAAAAACATAGGTAGTGGTCTACCGTCTTCGCCGATCACTGAACAGCCCTACAACGACACGCGAAGTTTGTCGCAGCCATCCTCGGTAGGTATGCTGCAAACTAACACGCCAGAAACGGTTATACCTGAGATCGGCAGGTCGGTTGAATACCCTACAGTCTCGTCTCCCCAGTTCAGTGAGCTTAAAGATGGCATGATTAGTGATAGCACTTTGACGCGCACACTCGCGTTCGATACGGTTTCCACGGGCGCGCACAACTTTGCCAAACAAGTCGGTAAGCAATGGTTCGATTCGGTAACGGTGCCGCTCGAAATTAATCGATCAGTGTCCGAGGTATCCATTCGGCCCAACGCGCAATTTAACGGTGTGCCTGTATTTGACACAGCGGGCCAATCAACAACTTTTAGCGAAATTTTTCCTGAAATAAGCAAACAAGATACATCGCCTAATTTCTTTGAATCCACAAAGAATCAGGCACAGCAAAAATGGCTTGAAAATGTTGCTGCGCCTTTTGAGATATGGAAAGGTGAGTCCGCAGCTGACGCAAGCGCTTTTCAATTTGACGCGCCCGTGACGCCGCAAACGGAGCAGTCTATTGGTAAGGCGGGCACGCAAACCTCTTTGTTTCAAGATCAGTCACGTGAACTCTTCGCAAGTACTGGCAGCCCAGCTGCCTTTCCGCCGAGTTCAAATGAATTGATCAATCCTAAATTTGAAATCAAGGTGCCTAATCTACTTCCGAACAACCCTCTTGCGCCCAAAAGTACTTCTTATCAAATCGAGGGATTGCCCGGTTATTTTGAGCGTCCGGCTGACTTTAACGTTTTCACCGACACGGTGGGCGGGCGGGCTGCATCGGCTAGCTTGAAGAAGGTTGCTGAAGTCGGTGCTAACGCAAATAAAGTTGGCGCGCAAATAGTTAACGTTGGATCAAAGGTTACGCTTGCGCTTGCAGCTCCTGGAATCATCGACGTTTCGCTCTACGGTGTCAACGTAACGCCCAACAGCAAGTACTCGAAGAGTCTTTACAACTTAAAGGATAGCGCTGCCGTAGTTCAATTTTCGGCCAAGCATTTACCGATCGGATTTTCGGTGTATGGGGATCCCAACGTTGTTGCGAGAATAGCGTGGTTACCTGGACAGGATTTAGAAGGCAAGGGGTTACCTCGGCTGGACACCACCGCAGACGGCAAACTTACGCGTGTGATGGCCACATCGCTAGTCAGGACCGGCGAAATCGGCTTCGGCGCCACAGTAGGTGGCCCAAACCTTAACTTCACGACGCAATACTCGTGGACACCTTTTAGTTTTGGCGGGAATCCGGCTAAGGCAAATATTGCGCGAACCGATGACAATCTTGCGTTGAGTATTGGCGCGCTCATGTCGAAGGGAGTCGGCCAGTCTACGCAGATCAGTGGAGTTACCGTTGGTCCACTCAAGGCGATTGATCCAAGAATCATCGGGCCATTTGATGTGGTTGGCGAAGTCACAACAGATCCGAGTCTCGTAAAAAAAGGCGCACCGTTTCTGGATCAATCTTTCGGACGAGGCGTTGTGGGTGGTACCCAAAACGCGTTCAGTAAAACGAGTGTTTTGTCACTAAACCCTGCCTTCAAAGGCGATTGGAATGTAACGAATTGGCTGCAAGAACTTGGTGAGCCACTTTCCACAGAGCAATTTGATTCAACGACTTTCGACAAGTGGGATGACGAGAAAGGCAAGTGATGTTTATCTTGCCGCAACGGGTCGAAGCATTTCACTACGGAATTTGCATGTACCAATCCTTAGTTTGCAACGTTAGGGATTGAAGGCCCAGGGTTAAACGATCCGATGGTGCTTGGAGTTGATTGGGTTCGCGGCGGACTTTGCTGGCGTTAGATAGCGTGGCTGTTGTGCCGCCGATGTTCGTTGTAGTCACTGACGCAAGACACGCGCCAGCTATCGATCATGTAGCGGCATCTGACAGAGGCTTGGGATCCAGGAGTGGGGCAAGCAACAGTCGCGAAAGCGACCATTGAGGCTCTTATTCATTTGGATGTTTTGCGTCGATTTGTCCCTCTCGATGAACCGATACTTGATTGCTCGCACGGCAGCTGACGTCTTCATCGTGGATCCTACAACCAGGTAACCATTATCGTTGCCGATACTTCTTGGCGTGGACCGTCAGATCGTCGCGCTAGCCGTTCCTCCAAAAACACATTGATGTTGAGAATTTGGAATGATCTGATGATGCAATTTCGTTGTACTCCGCGTCGTCGATCGGCTACAAGTACGGATCATCAAAAAACGCAAGGATCAAGGGGCGTCCAATGTTAATGATTCGCCGTAGTTATTTTTTAATCGTGGGTGTTCTGGTTGGCGTGTTTACAGCCGGTTGTACCAGCCCTCCTGTAGCTCCGAGTTTGAGGAGCGTCGAAATCCATTCCGCAGGGCAAGGCAGCGCGTTTTTGCCTTACGCCCAAGGCATTGCAAAGCATCTGTCTAATAATGGGTTAAGCGCGACAGCGCTCGAGTCAACTGGATCAATCGATAATATACGCAAACTCAATGACTCGCCGAATGCTCTAGCCACCGTTTTTATCGCGACCGCGAACGAGGGGTTTACGGGTGGGGCGACTTGGACCCAAGGCAAAGTGTTTTCCAACATCAGAGCGCTGGTTCCTATGTATGAGACTTCGTTTCAATTCGTTGCGATGAGGCTCTCTGGCATTTCCTCACTTGAGCAACTCAATGCTCGAAAAGTTGGTGTTGGCCCTGCGGGTGGCCCCGGCGAGCTTTACTTCAAAGCGCTTGCCGAGATGTCCGGCATTACACCGCAGATAGTTACAGGCGCTCCGAATGCATTGGCGAACGACTTGTTAGCCAACAAGATCGATGCACTTTGGCAAGGTGCGATCGTGCCGATTCCGTCGATTCGCCAGGTCGCGGAGAATGGTGACGCGGTCGTATTTGGATTGAGTCCAGCCGCGCAAAAAGCGATGATAGATCGCTTTCCGATTCTCTCGCCTACCACTGTTGCTGCGAAAAGCTATCGCGGTCAGGGAGAGGCTATTCTCAGCGTCGCGGCGTGGAACTACCTTATGGTCCACGCAAAGATGTCTGAAGCAGATGCTTATTGGATTACAAAAACAATTTTGGAAGTTGCCGATCCAGAAGTATCGATTCATCCCTCGGCAAAGGCAACGCGTGCGCAGAGTGCGACTACTAATCGCGTGATCCCATTTCATGAAGGTGCTGCTCGGTACTATCGTGAGCGCGGCATAGCCACTGTAAAACAGTAACCTAAGTGATATTGGTGTTTGAAACCACTAGGTAGGTTGTAGTCAGAGCTGCGACCGCGACTATAGCTGTACCTTGTCGGAAATGAAATGATTGACGATCAACAAATCAAGCGGAAGCGAATTGCGGTGGTCGGAGGAGGGCTTTTAGGAGCGTCGTTTGCGCTCGCTTGCGCAAAGCGCATCGGCAGCCGAAGCTTGACGATATGGGATCGAGACCCCCGCGTAGCAATTTGGTTTCGCTGTAACTTTCCTGCTGCGCGTGTTGCGAACAGTCTCGATGATTGCGTGAAGGCGGCGGATGTAGTGTTACTTGCCGTACCACCACACTCAATACAACAGACGATTGCAGACACCTTTCTCTATGCCCCGGTTAACAGCATAGTGACCGATGTTTGCAGCGTTAAGCAAACCGTATGCGACTACGCTTACAACCTACCAACATCGCAGCGCTTTCGCTTTGTGCCAGCGCATCCTATTGCCGGCGGCTCCACCAATGGGCCGGAAGCTGCATCGGCTGATCTGTTTGTTTCGAAAGCGGTCGTGATTTGCCCTTTAGAGAGCGCAATCAACATGAACGTCGAGCTTGTAGCGCAACTCTGGCATGCCGTTGGCGCGACCACGTATCGGCTAGCTGCGTCTCAGCACGATCAAATTTATGCAAGCGTTAGTCATTTACCGCATTTGCTCGCTTTCGCCTTTGCAAGCTCTGTTGCCGAAGTGCATCCGAAAGATCCCATCGCGCTGTTATCTGGGAAAGGATTCGCCGACTTCTCGAGGAATGCTGCTGCGCAGCCGGAATTGTGGACGGATATTTGTATGAGTAACCGGCACTCGATCCTTAAGTCTCTTGACGCGTTCACAAAAACGCTTGATGGTTTTAGGCGATCTCTCATTGACGCGGATACGCATGCGCTTAGTAGACGTTTTGCTCTTGCGTCGGCTCATCATCGAAAATTGACTTACCAGCGGAACTAAAAGTATGAACATGCAATTTCATTTGCAAAGATACATTGTGGCTCTTTTAGCGGCGCTGATTAGTGCCGGTTCTGTTGCACAGGTTCCCTCAAACAAGACGATAACGATAGTTGTGCCCTATGCGGCGGGCGGTCCGCTCGATACTGCGGCGCGATTGCTTGCTGACAAGGCTCGCCTAGCGCTTGCAACAAACGTTATCGTAGAAAACAAACCAGGCGCTGGGGGTAGTATTGGCGCCGCGAGCGTTGCAAAAGCGACTCCTGACGGAACTACGCTACTGATGGGGGCGGTTGCGACGCACGCGATCAACCCGTGGCTCTATCGCAAAATGCCTTATGACCCAATCAGTGATTTCGCTCCAGTCACGCTTGTGGCCCGTGTCCCAAATGTTCTAGTAATGAACACCATGACAGCGAAACGACTAAAGATAACTTCAGTAAGCGATCTAATTGCTTACGCCAAGGTGAACCCCGGTAAACTGAATTTTGCCTCGGGTGGCAATGGGAGCGCGGGGCACATTGCTGGTGAGCTGTTTAAGCGTAGTGCAGGCGTCGACATGCTTCACGTGCCGTTCAACGGAGCGTCACCAGCACAGACTGCGCTAATGAGCGGCGAATGCGACTTGCTATTTGACAATCTTGCGGCGGCGGTGACACATGTCAAGTCAGGAAAGTTTACTGCGCTAGGTGTTACTACGAAAGAGAGAGTGAAACTTTTGCCGGACGTGCCCTCGGTAAGTGAAATCATTTCTGATTTCCAAATTACGACCTGGTTCGGTATTTTTGCGCCTACGAAAACACCCAACTCAACGCTTACACAGATTCACGGCGTTTTTGCTGAAGCTTTAAAGTCGAGCGACTTGACCGAACGACTATCTCAGATGGGATCAACATCAACGACCTTGAGCTCTGCAGCGTTTGGAGAAATGGTGCGCCAGGAACATGCATATTTCGGCCGACTCATCACGGCCGCAAAAATCTCTATTGAATAGCTCCAATGTCTGCTGAACGCACAAATTTTGAGTACGGTTTCGACGTTCGAATCAGGCCTAGTCCGGCAGCACTGAATGTTGCCATACGTTCTCGATCGGCTCCTAATTCGTCTTTATCGCAAGATAGGAAGGCTGATCTGATAGCAAAAATGCGCTTTATTCACAGGGATCTCTCAGAAATGGTCAAAGGGGAGCGATAAAGAGATCAGTCCCGTGAGTAAGGTAAATACTTCGCCGATCTATACACGGCATCGTCAGTAGATGAACCGCCCGTCTTTCGAAATCATTGTGGCCTCGACGAACTTCGAACCCATGCGTTCGCTCGGACCGTAGTTCACGATGAAGCCGCCCATGTCGAGATTTCGCAGCCCCTCAAGCGCCGCCGCGAGCGACGCGGGCGTTGGCGTCTTTCCGGCGCGACGCAGCGCTTCGACCGTGAGTCGTGCGCTTAAGTAACCCTGCAAGCCGTTGTATGTCACCGGGAGTTTGTTGGCTTCGGCCACTTTCCGGTATTCGCGCGATACGGCGAACTTCGGCGAAAACGGCGAAGGCATGACCTGCATCACGACGACGCCTTGTTTCTTGTCGCCGAGTTCCTTTAAGAATCCACTGTTGGAAGCATTCGAAATTGCGACAAATTGGGCACTGTTTCCAGTCGCAAGGTAGGCTTTTGCGAAGTCCGCACCACACTTCGCGGCGCAGATGAAGAATACGGCTTCCGGCTTGAGCTCTGCGAATTTTTTTACCGCTTGTGTGACGTCAGGGTTACGGTTGTCGACGCGCTCTACACCGACCGGTTTCATGCTGAGCTTTGTCATCGGCGCGTCGAGGCCCTTGATGATGTCGTTGCCAAACGCATCATTGGCGATCAGAAACGCAAACTTACGACGACCGAGCGAATACTGCAGTTCGAGTGCGCGTGCAACTTCCGCGTTGTAGCTTGCACGGATCGCGAACACTCTACGTTTCATCGGTTCCGTCACACTCCCCGTGCCGGGCTGCGGCGCGATCAGCGAAAGCTCCGAAGCCTCCACCAATGGATAAAGCGCTTCGGTCGAAGGCGAGGTGCGCGGCATTGTGAATGCAATCGCCGACTTTTTGTCGATGATTTGCTGAGCGATCTCTGCCGTTTTCTTTGCGTCTTGGTCGTCGTCGAAGCGCTCGATCATGACTTTGCGACCATTGATGCCGCCGGCCTCGTTGACTTTTTTCAGATAGAGATCCGCCGCATCAAGCGTTTCGCGATTCGATGCGGCGAGTACTGCTTTATCGAGCGGGCCGATGTGTGCAATCACGATACGGTCGGGAAAAACGCCGTGTATCTGCGCTGTAAGAGTGGCTGAACTGGTCAATGCCAACGCAGCGACGACGAGTCGGCGCATCACACCAACCGTTTTGTAGATATTCATAACACCCCTGTGTCTGATTTTTATAGCTTTAAGCTACACGATGCGCGGCGGTAGCGCAAGTCTTTTTTGCTCATATCGTCACAAAAAAATTTCATGACAGCCTTTCCCAATATTTGCGCATCGGATATCGGCTCTGCGCCTCCAATAAAAACGCTAGTGACTCCTACACGCGTTCACCAAGAGGCGAGCGTGCTCAGCAGGTGTTACCCAGTCTAGACCGCTCGCTTATGTAATTTGCTGAGACAAAAGTGAGCTAGCCCGGGTTTCCCGGACATTGATGAAAGTAGACAATACTTCAGGAGATGTCGAATGGGAAAGACGAAGCAGACGGCGGTGGAAGTTAAGCGCACGCGCCAACGGTTTAGCAAGGAATTCAAGCTCGCAGCGATTGCGCTGCTCAAGCAGGGGCAGAAACCCGGCACGCAGATCGCGCTGGAGTTGGGGATACGTCGCAATCAGCTCTACAAGTGGGCCGCTGAGCTCGAAGAGAAGGCCGGTGACGAGCAGACTGTCTTCAATGGCTCGGGTAGAAAGCCGCTGGTGCAGCAAAGTG
>JBOFBL010000060.1:0-23791 GCA_051645545.1 Casimicrobium sp.
GTCGCGTCTTCAAAATCAAATCTTGCATGCCGCTCGATTCAAACTGGAAGATGGCGACCGGTTTTCTTTCGCGAATGAGTTGATACACGCTTGCATCATCAAGCGGTAGCGTTTGCAAATCGATCTCAAACGTCGGATCGAGTCGCTTACAAAAACGAATCGTCCAATCGAGAATGGTGAGCGTGGTGAGGCCTAAGAAATCGAACTTCACGAGCCCGACGGCTTCGACATCGTCTTTGTCGAATTGGCTCACCATCGCAGCGTGTTCGTCCTGCGAGTAAAGCGGACAAAAATCGGTCAACTTTCCCGGCGCGATCAGCACACCACCCGCATGCATGCCAACGTTGCGCGGCAAGCCTTCAAGCTGCTCGGCCAGTGCGAGTAGTGATGCCACTTCCTCTTCGTTTTTCTCGCGTTCAACGAGTAGTGGTTCGGCTTCTTTCGCGTAGATCGTATTTGCCGCGCGATCTTTCGGATCGGGTGGCATGGGAGTTAGCGTCGTCCATTTACCCGGCTGAAATGGGATCAACTTCGCTACGCCGTCGACGAAGGTGTAGGGCATATCAAGCACGCGACCACAGTCACGTACCGCTGCTTTCGCCGCCATCGTGCCGAACGTTGCGATTTGTCCGACGCTTTCCGCACCGTATTTATTGCGCACGTAATCGATCACACGATCGCGACCGTCTTGGCAGAAATCGATATCGAAGTCCGGCATCGACACACGCTCGGGATTCAAGAAACGTTCGAAGAGCAGGTTGTACTTGAGTGGATCGAGATCGGTGATGCCTAAGGAGTACGCAACGAGCGAACCCGCACCCGAACCGCGACCCGGCCCCACCGGTACGCCATTGTTCTTCGCCCAGCCGATGAAGTCGGCAACGATCAAGAAGTAGCCCGGAAAACCCATTTTCACGATCGTTGCGATTTCGAATTCGCAGCGATCTACGTAGCGCGGGCGTTCACGATCGCGCTGCGCGACATCTGGATACAACACCTCGAGACGCTTCTCCAAACCGGCGAGCACTTCGTTCTTCATGTGCTCTTCGATCGTCACACCTTCCGGCAACGGGAAGTCCGGCAAATAATTTTTCCCGAGTTTGAGATTGAGCGTACAACGTAGCGCGATGGCGACGGTGTTTGCGACTGCCTGCGGATAATCGCTGAACTTTTCGCACATCTCGGCTTGCGTGAGGAAGTGCTGTTTCGAGGTGAACTGTTGTTGACGGCGCGGATCGCCTAGCGCGTAGCCTTCGGCGATACAAACCCGCGCGTCGTGCGCGTAAAAATCGTCGACTGTTGCGAATTGAATCGGATGTGTCGCAACGACTGGGACACTTAATTTATTGGCAAGTGCGACGCTTGCCGAAACGAAATGATGCTCGTCTTTGAATCCCGCGCGATGAATCTCCATTGCGTAGCGATCCGGGAATCGTTTCTGCCAAGCCATCGCGGCGCGCTCCGCATTCGAAGCTTGTCCGTATCGAAGCGAAAGCCCGACATCGCCGAACCAACCGCCTGATAAACAGAACACACCGTCGGTGGCGCTTCCGTCGTCGCTATCAAGCCATTCCGGTTTGATGAGCGCTTTGCCGCGCAGCTGATTGTCGCGAAACGCGCGGGTAAGCCAATCGCAAATTTTCAAATAGCCGGCGTGCGATTCGGCAAGCAACAGCACGCGAAACGGTTCCGCATCGGTCGAGCTCGCATCGCCCGCAATGCGCGAATCGATCCATGCATCGACACCGCAAATCGGCTTGATACCTTTGCCCTTCGCGGCTTTAAAAAATTTGACGAAACCGAACAGGTTGCCAAGGTCTGTGATCGCGAGTGCGCACTGCCCGTCTTTCGCTGCGAGTTTGATTGCGTCATCTACTCGAAGTGTCGAATCGACGATCGAATACTCGGAGTGCAGACGGAGATGGACGAAACTTGGCGCGGACATCAAGCCATTTTAGGAAGTGCAAACGTTGCTCGCTCGCCTCTCGCGCACATGCGGGTTGCGTGGGCGCGAACGAGGAATGTTTCGCGAGTAATACGTAAACTGAATTATTGGCAATATTCAATTAAACCCGTATTTATTGGGCGGTAAAGGATATTTATGAATTTTTCGGAAACAACAGAAAAACCTACTATCGCCCAATAAATTATGGTGATTGACAATGATGTTGGAAGAATGTCACGATCACCAAAGTGAGTCGAAAATTGCGCTGCGGTGACCGCGAGAAAGTACACCACACGATACAGAATCGATGCACATCAATCAGAGGTTATCGTGTCCGAACAAAAAGAAAAAAACTATTACGAAATGCTCGGTGTTTCGTTCTATGCGTCCGTCGACGATATTCATCGTGCAGTGGAAAGCGCGATACGTCGCGTAGAGGGGTTGGGTGCCAACGCCAACGATCCGGGTGTTGCGGCCGAGATCGCTGCAAAGAAGCGACCAATCATGCACGCGTATATGACGCTCAAGGATCCAGAGCGTCGCCGACAGTACAACGTATCGCTCACCGCCAAAACTTCTGACGAAGCGCGTGCGCGCGCCGATGCGAGCGCGGTAAGCGGAATGACCGCGACGGGCGCTGCGGTTGCTGCGTCGAGCATGTCGAGCAATCCGGGCGTGGTCACAAAGCCCTCTGCAGCCGCAATGACGAGCACCGCAAAACCGGGCGGCGCGACAAATTCACCGTCGTCGGCCGCCGCTAAGTCCAAATACGAAGCTGTCGATCTGCGCAGCTCCATGCAGCAGCGTACTAACGAGGGTGAAGTCGTCACATCGCAGGAGCGCACAACGCTTTATGAACCGGCGCGTTTGGGCGTGCGTTTTGTTGCGATGCTGATTGACAGTTTGATTCTTTATGCACTTCTCGCCGCGGTTCTATTCGTTATAGTGGCAATTGCGCCAAATGATGAGTCGGCCTTATGGTTTTTCGTCGTTAAAGCGGTGTTGATTTGCGGTCCGCTCGCTTACTACCCACTGTGCGAAAGCGGCAAATACCGTTCGACTTGGGGTAAGCGGTGGCTAGGGCTACGCGTTTATCGTAGCGACGGCGAGACACCGGTGGGAATCTTGCGCGGCCTAGCACGCTTTTTTCTGCGTGTGATAAGCGCGGTTCCACTCTATCTCGGCTACATCATCGCTTTTTTTACAGAACGTAAACAGGCCTTGCATGATCTTGCGAGTGACACTGTGGTGTATCAAGCGGAGGATCCGCCCAGCTATTGGATTCTTAAAGGCATTACAAGCGTCTTGGTCGTGTCGTTTCTTCTCAATGCGGTCTCTACAAAGTTAATGAGCAATGTGGAGCGCAGAGTCATTTCGGAAATGGGCGCATTAAGCCCGGAGAAGTACGATGCCGATCGCTTGACGCCCGGAAAGCGTGAGGTGCAGGTCGCCTATGCTGCGAGCCTTGCGATGCAGGTCACGCTTCGCCAGTACCACAACCGCAACGAACGTTGGCCGGAACCCGCAGAACGCGATCAATTACTCGCTCAATTTAATGGTCAAACAGCAGACATGGCGCGAATTCTGCGCGACTATGAGCTGACGTTGGCGCCAAAGGGGAAATTTGCGCTTTCGCTTGGCGCTACAACGCGCGGCACTGCGCGTATGATTTTTATCCCTCCATCTGGCAAAAATGAAAGGCTCTGGGACTGCATACCCATTAAGATTGATTCCAGACAACAAATCGAGCAGTGCGGCGCTGGTTTTTAGCTAGGGAAACGCTGAATAAGGCTCCGCGATGCAGCGCGCCTTGGTTTGGGATACAGCGCGAGGAGAAAAGCACAGTCATAGCCGTAGCTATGACGAGCATTTTTGACGAAGCGATGCGCCCAAAGCAAGGATGCGATGCGCGCGGGACTTGTTCAGTGTTTCCCTAAGGCGTGTTGACAAGTTCTAGCTTCCGTTTCACCCATCGCATCATAATAAGGTGATGCATGCTAACGCCAGCCCATCCTTGTATTTGCAACCTCGCGAAGCGATTCGCGCACTCCGTCAATCGAAAATTCGCGAGGTCGCGAACGCGGGTATGGGGCGCAACGACGTACTTGCGTTCTGGTTTGGCGAGCCCGACGAGGTGACGCCGCAATTCGTTCGCGATGCTGCGAGCGAGAGCATTGTGCGCGGTGAAACGTTCTATTCGCACAATCTTGGCCTGCTCGAACTGCGCGAAACGGTCGCGAGCTACATTGCAGCGCTGCATCCGAATCCGTCGCTCGCTATCTCGAGCGAGAATATTGCCGTCACAAGCTCTGGTGTAAATGCGCTCTCACTCGCGGCACAAGCGCTACTCGATCCGGGCGATCGCGTCGTGTGCCTCACACCGCTCTGGCCGAATCTCGTTGAGATTCCGAAGATTCTCTCGGCGAACGTCGAATGCGTTGCGCTCAAATTCGATGCTGCGCGCGGCTGGTATCTCGATCTTGAACGATTACTCGCAGCGCTCACGCCAACGACCAAACTCGTGATGATCAATTCGCCAAATAATCCGACTGGTTGGACGATCACACGCGATGAGCAGCGTGCGATCCTCACGCATTGCCGCAAACACGGCATCTGGATCCTGGCCGACGACGCTTACGAGCGACTGGTGTACGAAGAGGGTGTACGTTGCGCTCCCTCATTCTTTGACATTGCAGAGGCAAGTGATCGACTCATCAGTGCCAACACCTTTTCGAAATCGTGGCTGATGACTGGCTGGCGTTTGGGGTGGCTCGCAGCACCTGCGCCTTTCATCGAACAACTCGGCAAAATCATCGAGTACAACACCTCGTGTTCGCCGGTGTTTATTCAGCGCGCTGGTGTCGTTGCAGTGCGTGAAGGCGAAGCCGTCATTGCGCGCACACAAAAGCGTTTCCGTGCGGCACGTGACTATCTCTGCGCTGCGTTGAGTGCGATCGATGGCATCGCAGCGCCCCCTGCGCCGGGTGCGATGTATGCGTTTTTCAAAGTGGCTCGATTAACCGATTCGCTTCAATTGTGCAAACGAATGGTTATCGAGCATGGACTCGGACTCGCTCCCGGCGCAGCGTTTGGCGACGAAGGCGAAGGCTTTGTTCGATGGTGTTTCGCAAGCGAAACTACACGGCTCGAAACTGGCATTGAACGTTTTCGCAAAGCAATCGTGTCACTGCGAACCTAGATAGAGCGAAAAAGAATAGTGGTGCATTGGGACGAATCCTCGACCGAATAACGAATGATGTGGTGTGGCTGCGATCCGAGCTGGCCTGTCGATTTGGTCAAGTCACACATGCCTCGAGAACACTCGCTTCGTCAAGCGCTCACAACTGAAATCGACGCTAAGCGTTGACTCGTCCGTTGTCGCGCTCTATATCGCAACCATCTCCGCAATCGCGCGCTCCACGCGCGCGAGTCCGTCGTCGATTTCCGCATCCGTGATGTTGAGTGCGGGGGCGAAACGCAAAATGTTGTTGTTGCCCGCAGTCAAGAACACAACGTTGTTTCGGTGACCCGCCTTCATGAATTCGCTGGCGCGGTTGTCGTATTTTGCGACGAGTTCGCAACCGAGCCATAGGCCTTCGCCGCGCACGTCGGCGAATACGTTGTGTTTTTTATTGATCGTCGCGAAGCCGTCGCGCAAACGTTTCTCTGCGACGAGCACGCGATCCAAAAACGATTTGTTGTTCACGATATCGAGCACGGTTTCCGCGACTGCTGCGCCGAGAGGATTGCCGCCGTAGGTTGTGCCGTGCGTACCGGGCACCATGACGCTCGCGATTTCTTCGGTGGCCATGAAGCAGCCAATCGGGAAGCCGCCGCCGATACCTTTCGCGCTCGTGAGAATGTCGGGCGTGACACCTTTTTGCATGTAGCTGTAGAGCGCGCCAGTGCGTCCGACACCGCTTTGAATTTCGTCGAAGATCAGAAGCGCATTGTGTTTATTGCACAGCTCACGCGCAGCGCCTAAGAACGCGGGCGTGCCGGGTTGCATGCCACCTTCGCCTTGCATCGGCTCGACGATCACGCAGGCGACGTCGTCATCCATCACGGCGCGTAACGCATCGACATCGTTGTACGGAATGTGGGTGATGCCTTCTGGCACTGGCCCCATGCCCTTGGTGTACTTCGGTGAGCCACCTGTTGAAACGGCGAGCCAGGTTCTGCCGTGAAACGAATTGGTCGTCGAAATGATGCGAAATTTTTTCTCGCCGAATTTAGTGCTCGCGTATTTGCGCGCGGTTTTGAGCGCGCCTTCGTTTGCTTCGGTGCCGCTATTGCAGAGAAATACGCGATCGGCGAAGGTCGCGTCGACTAATTTTTTCGCGAGCCGCATCGCTGGCTCGTTCACCATGTAATTGCTGATGTGCCACATCTTCTCGCTTTGCGCTTTGAGCGCGGCGACGAGCGCGGGATGGCAATGTCCGAGCGAGAGCACGGCCACGCCACCTGCGAAATCGATGTAGTCTTTGCCTTCCGTGTCCCAAATTTTCGACCCCTGCGCACGTGCGGGCACGAAGTCTGCCCAGCCATAAACGCGAAACAACACCTGATCCGCAGTGGCTCGTGTAACGCGCAGCGATTCGGCTTCGCGAACGTGAGCGGGTGGTGCGATGTTGCTGTGGTTTCTGATGGGGTCGAACATGGGAGTCAATAAGAGAAGTGGTTAGTGATCGTGACCATGCCCGTGCTGGCTCATGCCATTACAAGCGATGATTTGAATTTCGACTTTGTACTCAGGCTTCGCGAGTTTTGCTTCAACCGTTGCGCGCGCAGGCGTGTGACCTTCGGGCACCCACGCGTCCCACGCGGCATTCATTTCTGCGAAAGTGTTGATATCGGCGAGATAAATCGTTGCCGACATGATGCTCTTTTTGGTCGCGCCACCTTCTTCGAGAAGCTCGTCGATTTGCGCGAGGATTTCTTCGGTTTGACCTTTCACATCTTTACTCGGATCTTTGGCAACCTGTCCCGCGAGGAACAGAAAGCCGTGATAAGTGACCATTTCGGAAAGACGCTTACCAACGCCGTGACGACGAATCATTGTTGTTCTCCAAAGAAAAACGTTAAACAGTGTATCGATTGTAAAGTGCGGTGCAGCAAAATGGGTAAGCTGTCTCGCCATTTGTGGGAGCGCGCTTGCGCGCGACTAGGTGCGTCACCGAAGCGACATAGCCGAGCATCTAGATAATCCTACATTCGCGCGCAAGCGCGCTCCTACAAGCACCTGCCTTTGCAAAGCTTTGCGTCCTAGCGACCAGCGGGAGCGTCGTCCTACGCGAAGCCGTCGTCATAGCGCACAGCGCGACGTCCTGGCATCGCTACGCGATGCGAACCCAAACAAAAACGGCTGGCTCATCGATCGAGCACAGCCGTCAAGTTGTCGTCGCAGTAGCGTCGGTTGAATCGGGGGACGACGTTCAAACGACGGCGACGCACGAGGTGTCGCATCACTCGCTGCTTCGACATTTGAGCGCTACGAACCGGGGGACGACGGTTGAATCGTAGCGCTCTGTGTCACCGACCGTGGTTGCGCTCAAGGCGCATCGAGGAGGTGGTCAGTGCAGCGGTGGCGTTATGGTTATTTCGGTTATCGATAGGTGCGAACTTCCGGTGCGAGGTTCACGCGCACGTTTATCGTTTGGCCGGGGTCATACGGCATGCGCGTTGTGTAGTCGCGACCGTTATAGCGATACGTTACGTTGTAGCCGCTGATTTCTTCGCGGCTTTCGTTAACCGTTTCGCAGCGCTGCACGCTACGCGTTTCGGGTGCGTAGTCGACACGCGCCGGTTGCGGATCGTAGTTATTGGCGCTGTACGTGCGCGGCTGTGAGTTTTCAATCGAATTGCCAACGATGCCACCGACCACTGCGCCAGCGACGGTGCCGTGATCGCGACCGCGCGACGAATTGCCGAATTGGTGACCCACAACGCCGCCAATCACTGCGCCCAGGATCGTGCCTGCACCCACCGTACGCTCAGACGAAGGCGCTGGTGCGTTGTATTGCGCCGGCTGATAAGCCGAAGGTGTGCGGCGATCGTAAGAAACGGTCTCGTTCCAGCAGTTCTGACGCGGTGTGTTCACGCGCTCATAAATGGGCTGCGCGGAGACGACCTGCGCGACATCGCTGTACGCCTGCGCAGAGGCGCCAACGGCAGCAATCAATGAGAAAACAGCGGCAGAAATCGGCTTCAACATGGAGTATTCCTTTCGTGTCGCCAAGTCGCGACGGCGCTTGGGCAATGTGGCTGTGATCCTATGACCACGTTGCAGCAAAAACGTGCCGTTGATTCACTCGGTTGACGCCAAACGCGCGGGGACTGGTGAGATTGCTCTAGGGCTTTCCCGCCCGAGCCATGCGGAAAAACAACGCTGCTGGATCGGACGGTGAACACAGTTTCCACTGGATTGTTGGTTCCGCTCGAACGTTATTTCCCTATACAAAAATGTAAATCAACTAAATGCAATGTAGCTCTATTTAATTGGGTCAGTAAGTTAAAAATAGTGCTTTTCGATTAAAGAATTAAAATTCTTTAAGCCCTAATATTTTCTGGCGATAAAGTTCGATGTTGACGATAAACAAAACGTCATTTTGTACCGCGTAGAAGCACGAGTACGGCGCCGCTGCCACCACCGTTCGGGCGCGGTTCGCAGTAAGCAAGCACTTCGTCTTTTTGCTGTAACCAGCGACGCACTTTGTTGCGCAACACTGGAATCTTCATGTGGCTCGACAAGCCTTTGCCATGAATGATCCGAACGCAGCGCCATTCGGCTACGCGCGCAGCACGGATGAATTCGGCCATCGCTTCGTGCGCCTCGTCTTGCGTGTGATGATGCAGATCAAGCTCCGCCTGAATCGTCCATTGTCCGCGGCGTAATTTGCGCAAGAGATCGGGGTTCACACCCGCGCGAAGAAAACTCTGTTCGTCTTCGATATCGGCACCGATGTCCCAGCTCATCGGCGAAGGATGGATCGCGAGCTGACTCGCTTCGAGCGCAGCCGCTTCATCGGCTTTCGAGTGTCGCGGATACGCAGAGGGTAGCACCTTCGTACGCGTTGCGCGAGTGGGCGTAGCGAGTGGGGCAGCGTCTGCAACGGCTTTCAGGAAGAGCGCGCGGTCTTCGTCTGAGGGCGGCGCAAGCTCCGTCCACGGGCGGAAGAGATCGGCGAAGCGAACGTTGTCATCTTCGTGTTGCGTCTCGCTAACCTTAGTGCTCGCTAGCGAATCAATGTCGGCATTTTTCTTCGCTTTGCGCAGCGCCTTGCGCTCCGTTTTGAGTAACTGCGCGAGATCGGCGATGTCTTTTCCTACAGCCATCTATGTCCTTCGGACAAGGACGAAATGACGTCGCTGCGCTAGGACGACGCTCCCGTTGGGCGCTAGGACGCAAAGCAATTTCATCATCAGCCTACTTGTATGACGCAGAGATAACCCAGCGTTCGTTTTGCATGAAATTATTGCAAACACACCTAACTCAACAACCCTTGCGTCCTAGCGACCAGCGGGAGCGTCGTCATAGCGCTCCGTCGCGTCGTCTTAGCGAGCGAGGTGAGCGACGTCCTGCTTTGAGTGCTACGCGCTCAAAGCCTCAAGAAACGCTTGTGCGTCAAGTGCAGCCATACATCCAGTGCCCGCACTCGTGACCGCCTGTCGGTACACGTGATCGGCGACATCGCCCGCAGCGAATACGCCCGGAATATTGGTCGACGTTGCGCCGCCTTCGGTGCCAGTTTTCACTTTGATGAAACCACCGGCCATATCGAGCTGGCCTTCGAAGATGCCGCTGTTCGGCGTGTGTCCAATCGCGATGAACACGCCAGGTGCTTTGACTTCCTGCGTCGAGCTATCTTTCATGCTCTTGATGCGCACGCCGGTCACGCCGGAATTATCGCCAAGCACCTCATCGACGAAGTGATCCCAGATGACACGCATATTGCCGCCTTCTTTGGTCTTCGCCATCAAGCGATCGACCAAGATTGCTTCCGCTTTGAATTTGTTGCGACGATGAACAACCGTTACGCTCTTCGCGATATTCGAAAGATAAAGCGCTTCTTCGACGGCAGTGTTGCCGCCACCAACTACGACCACATCTTGGTTTTTGTAGAAGAAACCGTCGCAGGTTGCGCATGCCGAAACACCTTTGCCGTGAAATTTTTCTTCGCTGGGAAGACCAAGATACTTCGCCGATGCACCTGTGGCAATGATGAGCGCGTCCGCTGTGTACTCGCCCGAGTCACCGACCAAACGCTTCGGCGTCTCATTCAAATACGTTGTGTGAATGTGATCGAAGATGATCTCCGTGCCGAAGCGCTCCGCATGCTTCAAGAAGCGTTCCATAAGCTCCGGGCCTTGCACGCCGTCGGCGTCGGCGGGCCAGTTGTCTACATCGGTCGTAATTGTGAGTTGCCCACCTTGTTGCAAGCCGGTAATGAGCACGGGTTGCAAGTTCGCGCGAGCAGCGTAAACGGCTGCTGTGTAGCCCGCAGGGCCCGAACCAAGGATCAAGAGTTTTGCGTGTTTCTTTGTCATAAATGTGTTTCGTGAGTTCGGTTCGTTCGTTGTATCGGTTACGCAAAACAATCAGAGAGAAGCGTTGTTGATGATGGGTATCGCTTCGCTCCACCCATCCTACAAACTATTGGCCAACGTTGAATGGGCGAAAAAGTTTGCAAAGCTTTGCGTCCTAGCGACCATCGGGAGCGTCGTCGCAGCGCGAGAGCGCGTCGTCCTAGCAAGTGCAACGAGCGACGTCCTGACGGGCGGCTAGCCGCCCGTCATAGCAATCATCCGAATCAAATGCGCCAGCGAATTCGCTTCCATTTTTTCCATCACGCGCGCACGATGCGCTTCCACCGTCTTGATTGAGATATCGAGATCGTACGCAATCGTTTTGTTCATCTTGCCATTCACAACGGCTTCAAGCACCTGTTTCTCGCGATCGGAGAGGCTTTCCAAGCGCGCCTTAATCGCTGTCACTTGCGTTTGCTGCGCGGCGGTTTCAGTGGCGAACGAAAGCGCTTCTTCGATCCGTTTGAGCAACTCGCTCTCGGCAAACGGCTTCTCGATGAAATCGAACGCGCCGCGCTTGATCGCAGTCACAGCGATCGGCACATCCGCATGCGCCGTTACAAAAATAATCGGCACTTCAACACCGCGAGACACAAGCGCTTCCTGCGCTTCGGGTCCGCTCATCCCTGGCATGCGCACGTCGAGTACGACGCAGCGCGGCGGGCCGCCGCTGCCGGGCTTGATGTCTTTCAATAACGATTCGGCATCGGAAAACAAACGCGCTTGATAGCCGTTGGTTTGCAGAAGCCAGGCCACAGAATCGCGAAACGCCTCATCATCGTCTACGACGTACACAATTCCCGGATGCATGCTCATGGTTGACCCTCGTCGAACGGTAAAGTAAATCTAAAAATCGTACCACCACCCGTATTGTCTTCGAATGTGAGGCGGCCTTCGTGATATTCAATGAGCGAACGGCAGATATTGAGCCCCATGCCCATGCCGTCGCTCTTGGTACTAAAAAACGGCGAAAAGAGCTGCTGTGCGGCTTCCGGCGAAATTCCCGTGCCGCGATCGAGCACTTCGACGGCTGCCATTTCGGCATCAATGCGTCGCGTGCGCACGTGCGCGATGCGCTCGTTCGGCGGCAAATGCTGCATGGCTTCGCGCGCGTTGCGCAGCAAATTGAGCAGCACCTGCTCGATCATGATGTTGTCGGCGAACACGTTCGGCAAGCTAGCGTCTAACTCGTACACGCAGCGTAACGCTCGCACCTCGTCATCACTCTCCACGAGTTTTGCGGTTTCACTGACCAGATTGTTGATGTTGAGCGCACGGCGATTCGGCTCGCGGGTGCGCACGAACTCGCGCACCCGCGAGATGATCGCTCCAGCGCGGGCAACCTGCGCGTCGGCTTTCTCCATCGCCGCAATGACGGTCGTGTCAGGATTACCGTTTCCGCGCAGGCGGCGAATGCAGCCGTTGACGTAATTCGCAATCGCTGCGAGCGGCTGATTGATTTCGTGTGCGAGTGTCGAAGCAATTTCGCCAACCGTCATTAAGCGCGAGGTGCGGGTGAGTTTGTCTTGCTGCGTTTGTCGAATCCGTTCGGCGAACACACGATCCGTAACGTCACCGAGCGTAGTGAGTCGTGCGATTCGTCCATCGACCCAGCGCACCGCGCGAGTGCGCGTCAGAAAAAAGCGATTGCTCGCACGATGTTCGAGCTCGTCGATAAACACTTCGCCGGGTTCGCCATCGTTGCGGATAATGCGCGAGCTTGGGTAACGTGTGGGCGGACTCTCGACGAAGCCTTCCTCGAAGGCGTTCGCCTTTTGTCCGACAGCGATTCCAGGAAAGGTTTCGCGCAAGCGCGCGTTCGCAAACAGCAGATCGTTGCTCTGCAAATCGGTCACGTATACCGACACGTCGAGCGAATCCAGCACGGTTTCGAAACGATCGTTGGTTTCTTTCAAGCTCGAAATCGATTGCAGATACACGCGATCGCGCTCCGATTCCGCCGACATGCGCATGCGCTGTTGCTTGCGCAGGCTCATGAGCGTCCACACCATGAGCCCGGTCAGCGCGATTACTGCTGTTGACAGCGTGAGATTAGGCAGTAACGACGACGGCTTCGCGCCGACCAAAGTGAGCGACAAATTGCGCCACGGTAGCGACAATGGAATCGTGTGTTGATGCGTGCTTGCTTCGAGTTGCACAGCCTCGGCGTTGGTGATCCCCGTGCCCTCAGTGTCGCTGATCACGATGCGATATTTGTTTGGCGCCCATTCAGGTGCCGAGCGCTGCATCAGTTTGTCGAATGAAATGACTGCGTTAATCGTTCCGTCAAAACGCGTTTGCGCGATCACCGGTGCCGCATACTCAATGAAGTAGCGACCGCTTGCGTTGCGATAAGGCTGAGAATAAGTGCTGCGCGCCGTTTTCTCGGTAAACGAGGACATACGAATCTGATCGCTAAACGGCGCGCGACCCGTCTGCACTGCATCGAGCGAATTAAGCGCCGGCGCGTGGCGCACGACGTCAAGATTCGGCTTGACGCGCAGAATGTCCGTGATGTAGCCCGATTCGATCGCACGCTTGCTCGCGATGCGATCGAATTCCTCGGACGAGAACCGCTCGTCGCCCATATCGAGCGCGAAGCGATCGAGAAAGGCCTGATCGGCCTCCAATTTGCGCGATATGGATTGCTCGATCAAGGCAGCATCGCGGATGATTTCACTTTTTTCGAGCTCTGCTTCATGGCGAGCGACGAAATAAATGAATAGCAGCATTCCTGCCGCAAAAAGCAGCAGCAACCATTCCTGCACATACCAATCGCGCGTTGTGTTTGACGCGCGGCGTACGGGTAGCGGGTCAATCGGGGTGTCGGCCATTCACGCATTCTAAGTTTGTGCAATTGGGTGTACGCTTATATGCTGACAACGCCGCTCAATGCGGCTGCACGCGAATCGTTAAGGAGGCTTCATGCTCGTCAGCGAAATTCTTCGGATCAAGGGATCCACGCTATTCACCGCCACGCCTGACATGGTGATGGCCGATGCGGTGCGAGCGATGGCGGAGAACGACATTGGCTCGCTTGTCGTGATGGAGAAGGGCAAGCTGGTCGGTATGCTCACTTTCCGCGAATTGATCAAGGTGCTCAACGAACGCGGTAACGAGATGAAATCGCTCACCGTTGCGGCAGTCATGGAAAAAGATCCGCTCACCTCCGATCCACACATGGATATTCAAACGCTGCGCAAATCGATGCTTGATCGCCACGCGCGCTACATCCCGGTGATGGAGGCGGGTACTTTGCTCGGCGTGCTTTCATTTCACGATGTGGCGAAAGCCGTGTACGAAGAGCAGAGTTTCGAAAACAAGATGCTCAAGAGCTACATCAAGAATTGGCCTGATGAAGAGGAAGCTGCGGCGCAGGGGTAGTCAAACTGGTCGCGACCCCGCATCGCGCAGTACCCTCGACGATCGATGAGATCTATCGCCGCGATTCTCGCCGCGTATTCGCAACACTGATTCGACTGTTAGGTAGTTTCGATCTCGCCGAAGAAGCGTTGCACGAGGCGTTTCGCGCAGCGGTCGAACAGTGGCCGCAGTCTGGCGTTCCCGAAAACCCCGTCGCGTGGCTTGTTTCTGCGGGGCGCTTCAAAGCGATCGATCAGATTCGCCGCGATGCACGCTTCGATAGCGTGAACGCATCCGAGGAAAGCGAACGGCATTTCGAAAACGTTGCTCACGAGGGCGTTGCGTGGGATGAGCAAACGCAAATCGTCGACGATCGCTTGCGACTCATCTTCACCTGCTGTCATCCCGCGCTTGCGGTCGATGCGCAGATTGCACTCACCTTACGCGAAGTCTGCGGTTTAACGACCGAACAAATCGCACGTGCCTATCTGACAACCGCGCCAACCATTGCGCAGCGCATCGTGCGCGCGAAGGCAAAAATTCGCGACGCAAAGATTCCGTACGAGGTTCCAGAAGGCAACGCGTTGCGCGAACGGCTGGAAAGCGTGCTGCGCGTGGTTTACCTTGTGTACAACAAAGGATACCTCCCAACCACAGGACTCATTGCGCAGCGAAATGGTCTCATCAGTGAATCTATATACCTAGTTCGATTATTAAACGAATTGATTCAATCGCCCAATATAGTTCGGCTTCTAGCGTTGATGCTATTACAGGAATCTCGGGCGACAACGCGTATCGATGAACAGGGCGATTTGGTGTTGCTCGAAGACCAAGACCGCTCGCGTTGGGATCGCGCGATGATCGATGAAGGGGTTCGGCTCGCGGAAACCGCGCTGTCGATGCCAGGTTTCGGTTCTTACGCGATTCAAGCGGCGATTGCCGCCGTGCACGCCGAAGCGCCATGCTATGAAGATACAGACAGTCCGCCCGGAATGCCGTACGAGGGCATAAAGGGCATCATGCTGACGCTCACCTATCCGACGGTCAGTGAAGCGACATCGGTCTTCAACGCACTCGCCGAAAGCGGCAAGATTACGATGCCGCTCTCACCAACCTTCTGGGCGAAAACCTTCGGCATGGTGACGGATCGTTTCGGCGTGAGCTGGGGCATCAATGGCGAAGAAATTCCTGTGTAACCAAATTGGGAGAGCATCATGAGCGGCAATACGATCAAACTGCATCGCGTGCTTCGCAGCACGCCCGAGAAAATCTATCGCGCATTCACGGAAGCGGGCGCGCTCGCGAAATGGCTGCCACCGAATGGCTTCTATTGCACGGTGCATTCAATGGATGCACGTGTTGGCGGCGGTCATCGCGCATCGTTTACCAACATGACGACGGGGCACAGTCATTCGTTTCGCGGCGACTATCTCGAACTTTCGCAAGAGCGAATTCGCTACACCGATCGCTTCGACGATCCGAATTTGCCGGGCGAAATGCAAGTGACGATCGACATCAAAAAAGTGTCGGTCGGTGTTGAGCTATCCATTGTTCAAGCGGGTGTTCCGGAAGTGATTCCGCCGGACGCGTGTTATCTCGGATGGCAGGAATCGCTCTTGAATCTTGCGAGTCTGGTCGAGCCTGATATTCCGAATTAAACGCCTGACGCGAAGTTATCGCAGCTTAATCGGAAAAATCCACGCAAAGGTAGTTCATCATGAGTCTGGTCAAATTCAATTTCACAGTCGATGTCAATGCACCACGCCAACGCGTCTGGGACGTGATGTTCCACGATCGAAGCTATCGCGAATGGACGAGCGCGTTTTCGCCAGGCTCGTACTTCGAAGGAGATTGGAGCGAAGGCAGCCGCATTCGCTTCGTTGGACAAGACGAGAACGGCAAGCTCTGTGGTCTATCGAGTCGCATTGTCGCAAACCGACCGCTTGAATTCATTGGCATCGAACACTTGAGCGGCATCAACGCTGGCGTTGAAGAAGGTCCCGAATCCGTGTGGAACGGCGCACGCGAGGATTATCACTTTTCGGAGAAAAGCGGCGTCACCACCGTTCGTATCGAGCAAGACATGGTCGCCGAATACGAAACCATGTTTCAGGAAATGTGGCCGAACGCGCTTGCAAAACTGAAAGCACTTGCGGAGAGTAAATCGTGAAATATCTGTGTCTTGTCTATCTCAGTAAAGAACACTGGAATTCGTGCACTGACGGCGAGTGCTTCGAATACGCGAAGCAAGTGGCCGAAAGCGGCAAGATGCTCGCTGCCGAACCATTGCATGCGATCGACATGGCGACCACAGTTCGCGTGAGGAACGGCCAAATGTCAATGACCGACGGGCCGTTTGCGGAGACGAAAGAACATCTTGCAGGTTTCTATTTGATCGATGCGAAAGACTTAAACGATGCAGTCAATATCGCAGCAAAGATCCCGCCTGCGAAATACGGCAGCATCGAAGTGCGCCCGGTGCGCGAACTCGATGTACCCAACTATCAATCTGTGACAGGAGCCGCTCATGCATAAGCGAATGTTCGTCAAAAGCGTGAGCGCGTAACTGGAATCATTCCAAAAATATATGACACGTTTTGTCATATTTTGAGTCATAGCATTCCGCTCGTTGTACGCATTGAGCC
The DNA here is from genome assembly GCA_051645545.1 of Casimicrobium sp. Classification (GTDB taxonomy): domain Bacteria; phylum Pseudomonadota; class Gammaproteobacteria; order Burkholderiales; family Casimicrobiaceae; genus Casimicrobium. Next base: position 16,540 of record JBOFBL010000060.1, read on the forward strand.
CGGCTTGTACTTTTCTAAGCGCGTGTCGTCGATGCGAATTCACTCTTCAACGACAAAGGAGCCCGTCAATGACTCAAACAAACACGCGATCGAGCGTCAACGATTTCGATTTCATCATCGGACGCTGGCGCGTCTCGCATCGCCGCCTAAACGCGCGACTCGCGAATTGCACGGAATGGTCCGAATTCGGTGGCACGAGCGAAGTGCGCAAACTGATGGGTGGTTTCGGCAACGTCGACGATAACCTGCTCGAACTTCCGGGTGGGCACTATCGCGCCGCGACGCTGCGCAGCTTCGATAGCGCGACAGGTAATTGGCAGATCTGGTGGCTCGATGGCCGCTACCCCGCGAACCTCGACGCGCCGATGGTCGGCCGTTTTGCCAATGGTCTCGGTGAGTTTTACGCTGATGACGCGCTCAACGGCACGCCGATTAAAGTGCGTTTTCTCTGGCGAAAAGAGGATCGCGAATGCCCGATTTGGGAGCAAGCGTTTTCGGTTGATGGTGGGGCGAACTGGGAGACGAATTGGGTGATGCGGTTTCAACGAATGAATTAGCGATACGCCGATCGTCATTCGGTGCGCTTAGGCCATACGACCACCATCACTGCAACAGCGAGCGCAAGCAGCGCAACGTAATCGAACGGCCTCGGTTTCTCGCCAAGTAACAGCATTCCGCTCACGAACCCGACCATCGGCACCGCGAGCGAGCTGATGCCGGTCACTTGCGCGGGAAGGTTGCGCACGAGTTCATTCCATGCGAACCAGCAGAAACCAAACACGATGATTACGTTGAAGAGCAAGCCCGCCCACGCGCTCGTGGACGTAGGCGTCCATGCGTTATGCGGGAGCACGAGCGCGCCCAGGAGAATCGGCCAACCGCCGACGATGAAGCTCCAAAACGTAATCGTCGTCGTTGGAATTTCTTTTGGAAACCCTTTGGTCAGGATGATGCCGAACGCCCAAATGAAGCCCGAAGCGACCATCAGCATCGCGCCAATCGGCGCAGCTTTGAGTGCGTTGACTTCGTCGATCAGCAAGAGCGCGATACCGAGCATGCCGATGGCGATCGCAGCGACGCGCGATTTGGTGAGTACGTCGTTCAACAGAAAGCGCGAGAGCAACACAACCCACAGCGGCATCGTGTACGCGAGGATGCCCGCGCGACCCGAAGGCAACATCGAAAGCCCCGACGCGGATAGCAAATTCCAGCCTGCAACGTTGCACAGCGCGCAGACGATCAAACGCGGCCAATGCTCGCGCGGGATCGCGAACGAGGTTTTCGTTTTGACGTGATAGCCGAAGAACCACGCGATGCCTGCGCAGATACACCAGCTGCGAAACACCCAGAGATCGAGTTCGTTGAGCGCCATCTTCATCATCGGCCAGTTCAGTCCCCAGAGCAGAACAACGGCGATAAAAAGAAAGAGTTCGCGACGAGGGAGCAAGAAGTGCTTTCGTGAGATCCGAAAAGGCCTATCAGCTTTTTCCACTATTGCCCAATTTAATTGGGCGATTGATTAAAATAATGTAGTTTTCGGAAATAGTAAAAAAGCGCGTATTTGCCCAATTAAATTGGGTAGATGTATTAACGGCCGACGATGGCTATATTGCACTTCCACGTTGCCCTACGAATGGCGCGCGTCAATGCAATTGCACGCCATGCGTATCGGCATCTTCCGGCAAATGCGCATGCAACATCTCGCCATCCTTGTTCGGAAAATGTGGCGCGCCGCAATCGTCGCAAAACTCAAGTGGTAAACGATCTTCGAGGATCACCACATTGCCCACACCTGCCGCGCGAAGTAAAGTCTCGATCTCTTCGACAACCGGCGTGTCCTCCGCCTCGTCGGAAACAAGCGGCCAAATGGTGCCGTGCACCACATCGTCTTCATCGCCCAGCGAAAAACCAATGCGATATTCCTCGATGCCGTTGCCCCAACAGCCACCGATGATCGCGGTGAGTTTCGACGCAGGCGTTGCAGTTACCGCTTCGAGATACGACACCGACGCACCAATCGAATAAGCACGTGATGCGAGATCCGCCTCGCGACACGCAGCGAAGAACGTACGCGGCAGCGTAAGCTCAAATGGAAATCCGACGAGCATTGGCTGCACCGCCGCACCGCCTTGTCCACGCCATGCGCTCAAACACGATTGCCGCGCCTCTTCAACGGGCGTTGTCATCTCTTCCCATGCAAACATCGGCTCGCCATCGGCGACCTGAACCGCGCCGATGATCATGCGCATGTCGCACACCACATCCGGTGCTTCTTCGAGGGTTGATACATCAACACTGAGATTCGTGCGTTCGCGAATTGCACCGACGAGCGAGGTGAGCATTTCGCGCGACTCGCTATAGCTGTGCGGCAATTGATCCGGCGCGAAGAGGTAATCGGCCAGTGCGATCTTTGCTTTTGAAGAAAACACATGTGCGCCAAGCTGCACCGAAAGATTGGTGAGCGTTTGCTTCGACATCGTTTTTGCCGGGATTTTCGCGCGACCCCAGACGAGAATCGGTGCGCAAAACAACGTCACCCGTTGTTTACCCAATTCCGATTCGATCACCATCGATTCGGTGAGCGATTCAACGACGTCGGCAAGTGCATCGAACGTCTCGTCTTCCGAATCGTGTGCTTTGTCGAGGGCGCGATTGATTGCCTCTTCGTCGTTGTTATCGAGATAAGCCGTGACTGCCGCTTCGAGTTCACGCTGCCAGTACACATCCTCAGCGGCCGAGCGCGAAGTGGCGAGTCCTTCGGCAAGACGAACGAGCTGGTTGGTTTCACGGGTGCCGCTCTTGCGGCGAAAGGGGGCGCGGGGCATATTGAGATTCAGAAAACAGCATTCAGAGAACAGTTTTCGATTGTACGTTGCACTCGTTAATTGGGTAGGAGCGCCCCTGATCGCGATCAAGAATTCCGATTTTCCGGATCGCGGTCAGAGCCGCTCCTATGTGTGCTGCGCGAGCGCCCACGCAACATGCTCGCGCACGAGCGCACTCGTGTGCGTAGCGCGCGCGCGAAGCGCATCGATCACGTCGTTTGAAGTTGGCGCGTTACCCAATGCCACCGCAACGTTACGGAGCCAACGTTCGTGCCCGATACGACGAATCGCGCTGCCTTCCGTTTTTTTCAAAAATTCTTCCTCGCTCCAAGAGAAGAATTCTACGAGCGTTGAATCGTCAAGTGCATGTCGCGCTTCAAAGTCTGGCGTTGTCGCTCGCTTCGCGAATTTGTTCCACGGGCAGACGAGCTGACAATCGTCGCATCCGTAAATACGATTGCCGATAGCCTTACGAAACTCAATCGGAATCGCGCTTTTGAGCTCAATCGTGAGATAGCTCACGCAACGCCGCGCATCAAGCCGATGCGGCGCGGTAATCGCCTTGGTGGGGCACACATCGATGCACGCGCTGCAACTGCCGCAATGATCGGTTTGCTTCTCTTCGTTCGTAGCCAGTCGCAGCGAGGTGTAAATCTCGCCCAAGAAGAATAGCGACCCGCGTTCGCGATTAAGTAGCAGCGTGTGTTTCCCCCGCCAACCGAGCCCGCTTTTTGCCGCAAGCGGAATCTCAAGCACCGGCGCCGAATCGGTGAACACGCGATACCTGTGTTTCGCAATCTTCGTATCGATTGCCTCCGCAAACGCTTGTAGCTTGTTGCGAATTACCTTGTGATAGTCGCGCCCCACCGCGTAGCGCGACACATAACCTTTCGATGCGTCAGCGAGAACGGTCTCAGCCTCGTTAGCGCCTTGTGGCCAATAATCCAACACGACGCAAATGACCGACTGGGTTCCGGGCTCCAGTTCATCGGGCCGCCATCGTTTTTCGCCATGGCGCGCCATATACTCCATTTCGCCATGCTGACCCGCATCGATCCACGCCTGAAAACCCTCCGCTTCACTCGACAAATCAATGTCGGCAATGCCGACGTCGGCGAACCCCATCTCGCGACCGAGCGCCACTATGCCGTCAGCGAGTGCAACCGCACGACGAGACACATCGTGCGCGCTTGTCTGAAGGGGAATTGTTGCTGACATGAGCTCGATTGTAGAAACTCAAACGTATTTGGACGGCGAGTCCGCAACGCTCGATTTCGCAACTGTCTTTGCACGGGGTTTAACCTCACCATGTTCGATCGCGCTGCACGGCGAACTCGGCGCAGGAAAAACCACCTTCGTGCGCGGCGTATTGCGCGCGCTCGGCGTCGATGGCCCGATCAAAAGCCCGACCTACGCGCTCGTTGAAACCTACGATACGCCGCTCGGCGAAGTACATCATCTCGACGCCTATCGCATCGAAAGCCAAGACGATTTCGTAGCGCGCGGTGGCATGGAGTATTTCAGTGAGCCTTCGATTCGATTCGTCGAATGGCCCGAGCGAATTGGTGGCTTTGTGTCGTTTGATATTCACGTGCGTTTTGAATTCGAAGGCGAGGGGCGCCGCGTAACGGTGTCGCGAGGGGGCGCATGAACGAAACCAAACGACTCACGCGCCGTGAAGCGCTGCACCTCTTGGCAAGCTTCGTGGCGGGCGGTGCGGCTAGCCTCGCGCTCGCCGCACCCCGCGTACTCGCCGTACGCGCTTGGCCCGCGAAGGCGTATACGCGGGTGACGATCGAATCCGACAGCGAACTGCGCTTCTTGCTCACCACGCTTGCAAGCCCTGATCGCGCCGTGCTCGATCTAAGCGACGTGCGCGCCGACGCCGCGTTTCAGCAAGCGCTCGAAGCATTGAAAACCGATACCGGCGTGATCGCGCGCGCGCGCATCGGCCAATTTCGCCCCGACACCGCGCGCTTGGTGCTCGAACTCAAAGGCCGCGCTGAAACAGCCGCGTTCGCCTTACCACCTGTGGGGCAATACAAGCATCGTCTGGTGATCGATCTCACGCCTGTCGATGCCGAAGACCCTATTGCAGAATTTCTCGCCAAACTCGCAGAGCGTGAATCGCAACTGGAGAAGATGCAGCAAGAGGCCGCAAAAGGCAGTGCACCGCCACCAAGCGCGCCGCCAGCGGTTGCGAAAGCCCCATCGCCCACACCGTCACCCGCCCCTGCGCCAGCAACCGCGAGCGCAAGTGGTAAAGCACCGCCACGCACCACCAAGCCTTTCGTGGTGGTGCTCGATCCTGGTCACGGCGGTGAAGATCCCGGTGCTATCGGCCCTGCCGGCACGTACGAAAAAAATGTCGTACTTGCCATCGCGCAAAAAACCAAAGCCCTGCTCGAACAAGACAAGCGCATCATCGTGTTCATGACGCGCGACGAAGACGTGTTCATCCCGCTCGCCGATCGCGTGCGCAAAGCGCGCAGCGTGAACGCCGACGTATTCGTCTCGATTCACGCCGATGCCTTTACGCGCCCCGACGCGCGCGGTTCGTCGGTGTATGCACTCTCAGAGCGTGGCGCGACAAGCGCAGCCGCGCGCTGGATTGCAGACAAAGAAAATCAATCCGATCAAATCGGCGGCGCGAATTTAAAGGGGCGCGACCCCGCGCTCGCAAAAATGATTTTCGAGATCAGCCAATCGATCACCAACGCCGAATCCGCGAAGCTCGGCAACGGCATATTGGCCGAAGTGAAAAGCGTCAATCGCATGCACAAAGAGCGGCTAGAACTCGCGAATTTTGCTGTGCTACGAGCCCCCGACGTGCCCTCGATCCTGATCGAAACCGCCTTCATCTCGAATCCCGAAGAAGAAAAAAAACTAGCGAGCGCCGATCATCAACTGAAACTCGCCCGCGCTATTCGTTCCGGCATTCGGCGGTTTCTTGCGCAGCAAACGATTCGTGCGTAGTCGATTTCGCGCCGTTACTTTGTCGCGATGAAAAGCTCCGGTTCGACGCTCACGCCATTTAAGTACACCGACCAATGCAGGTGAGGACCCGTGGCGCGACCGGTGCCGCCGGAGAGCGCGATGCGTTCGCCTTGTTTCACGTGATCGCCCACTTTAGCAACGAATTCGCTCAAGTGGCAGTGCATCGTGATGAGGCCATTACCATGGTCGACGAACATCGTTTTGCCGCAATAGTAGTAATCGTCGGCATCGATCACGATGCCATCGCCGGACGCGACAATCGGCGTACCGGTGCCGACTGCGACATCGAGCCCCGCGTGCGGCGCTCGCGGTTTGCCATTGAGCACCCGCGCGACGCCGAAGCGGCTCGACAGTCGTCCATTCGCAGGCAAGATAAATCGTGCGTTCGTTGTGTCGCTATCGCGCCAGCGATTACGCACAGTTTTAAGATGTGCTGACTCGCGCTCGATGCGGGCCATTACCTCTGGCGGCGGATCGACCATTGCTTTGTTGAGCCTAAGCGTTTGCACCGCATACTTTTTCGGTTTGACTCGAAAGGCGATCGAATCGGATTTGCCGTCGCGCGTCACGTCGATGCTGTGATCACCCGGCGCTGTGGCAAGCGGTAAACCAACTATCGCCATCCAATGCGTTGTGCCTTTGGCAACCCACACGCGCGCACCGTCGCGCGTCGCACTTGGACGCGGTGATTCGACGGGCGCCACTTCAATGACTGCAACGCCACCTGGAACACGCAAGTCCTTTGGCAAGTTTGTCGCGTGTGCGATGCCCGCGACGGCGACGAGTAGGGACGCAGCAGCCAAACGAATGACTTGCCGATACGCGAAGCTAAGCAAAGAGAGGACAGTCGATAGGCTCATACGTGTGCGAAGTGTATGCGCGAGCCAGCATTGGTTTTATTTCGTCGAAGTGAGCGCATTGCGAAGGCGGTTTTATGCAACGCGACGATAGACCTGGAGATGCGCAACTGGCTCCGTCTTCTTGTCGCGAAGAACCTGTTCTGTAAAACAAAAGTATCTAAAAAAGCGCTGGGAAAACGAAAATTATCGCTATTTTTTTACAATCCAACTAATTAAGAGTATCCAATATTAAATTGGGCGACAGTTGCATTTTTGCTTAAACACAATAAACACATTAATTTCGTTGGTTGCCCACTTAAACATGGCCAATAGTCAAATTTTTATATATCGCAGGTTAAGTCGTTTTCCCTCTGTGTGTCGCTCGTCAACGACGGGTTTTTGAACAAATTTTGCTCTAAGAGAAACTCCCGTGCGATGACGATGTCATACTTCGAGTTGCATGTGAATTTCGCAATCGACGGGACGCAGCATCGCACTTTCGGTGTGACGCCAAAACGATGAAGCGAACGCGAAACTTGCCTGCAGCAACGGGGGAGTGTTGTTGTGTCGCGCGAATGTTTCGCGCGCACT
>JBOFBL010000061.1:0-22695 GCA_051645545.1 Casimicrobium sp.
TACTCGACGAGCTGATCGATGCGCGATCACTCTCCGACGCAGTGGACTACGAAGCCTGGCATCGCGAACTCACGCGCCAGATCGCTGCACACGGCAACGACACCGAGGCCGCGATGGACGCGCTCAGGCATTTTCAGCAAGGAGAGACGTTCCGATTGGTGCTCAAGGACATCGCCGGACGCTTCAGCGTTGAAACGCTCTCCGATCATCTCTCGGCGCTTGCCGATGCGTGCGTCGATGTCACTTTGCGTCACTTGCTTCGCACCGCGAATTTGCCGGAGCAAGCCACGCTCACCGTGATCGCTTACGGCAAATGGGGCAGCAAAGAACTGGGTTACTCAAGCGATCTCGATTTGATTTTTTTAATGCCCGACGATGCTGTCGAATTTCGCGACCCGCTCACTCGCGTTGCGCAGAAGTTGCAGAACTGGTTGACCACACTCACCGCAGCCGGTCGCGCCTACGAAATCGATGTGCGACTACGGCCCGACGGTGTTTCGGGCTTGCTGCTCTCAACGATGAGCGCATTCGTGAAATATCAACGCGAAAAAGCGTGGACATGGGAGCATCAGGCGATCACGCGCGCGCGCTTCGCAGCGGGCAACCGTGCGCTCGGTCGCGCGTTCGAGCGCGTGCGCGACGACATTCTCGCGTTGCCGCGCGAATGGCTAACACTGCGCAGCGAAATTCTCGAAATGCGCGAACGCATCGCGAAAGAGCATCCCAATCGGGAACGCGAAACGCAATTCGATTTGAAACATGATCGCGGCGGGTTGGTCGATATGGAATTTGCGGTGCAAGCACTCGTGCTTCGCTACGGCGCAACGCATGAAACGATGCGACCCGATCACGGCAACATCGCACTTGCAAAACGCGCAGGGAGTTTAGGATTGCTCGGCAAAAACGGCGAAGCCATCGCCAACAATGCAGCGAACGCATATCGCGAACTGCGACGATTGCAGCATTCGGTGCGCCTGCGCGGCGCAGAGAAAGCGCGCGTGCCAATCATCGAAGCAGACGCAATTGCCAAAGCAATCACGGCGTTTTACGACCGTGCGATGAACGAAATTTGATCGGTTAACTATTTTCTTATCAGCCCAATTTAATTGGGCTATAAACGTTATTTTGTTTATTTTCAGTTAGTTCAATAAATTGCGTTATCGCCCAATTAAATTTGGCTATTGTTTGCATTGTTGGTATATCTAAAAACGAGAAAAATGCTGCTTGCGCAAACGCATCCAGAACATCGCTTGCGTCGTATCGCATTCATCGGCACACGCAGCTCGCCGACCTAATCAACGTTCCTTCAGTTTTTTCGATCACTTTTTTTCGGTGAGGAGATTCATCATGTTTCGCAAATCCACATTCACGCTCGCACTCTGTGCCGCGTTCGCATCGCACGTCTCTGCGATGCATCACGGTAAAACCTTCGATCAATCGTCGCTACCCGACGCGGTGAAAGTACCGGCCGGTCATCGCGTCGCCATGGAGACCGTCGGTGTCGGCGACATCACTTACGAATGCCGCGACAAGAAAGACGCGAATAACGCAACACCGGGTCAATACGAATGGGCATTCGTCGGCCCAAGCGCCGTGCTCAATGATCGCAGCGGCAAAGCCATCGGTGCGTATTACGGACCGCCTGCGACGTGGCGCAGCAACGACGGCTCGACAGTCACAGCAACGCAAGTCGCGGTGTCACCTGCGAGTCCGGGCAACATTCCGCTTCAACTCGTGAAAGCAAATCCTGCCACGGGTACAGGCGCCATGATGGGCGTGACCTACATTCAACGCGTTGCCACCAAAGGCGGCGTTGCGCCTGCGATGACCTGCGACATGGCGAGCAAAGGCAAGCGTGAAGTTGTGAAATATCAGGCCGATTACATTCTCTACAAAGAGGGTGCGACATCGATGACGAATTCGTCGATCAAGCCGGCTGCGTGGGTCGATAGCGCGCGATAGTCGCCCACGTTCGCTGATCAGCGCTTCGCAAGGGCGCGCGCGAGCACACTCGTTACTTCGAACCAACCCGCCGAGGCGCTCTCTCCCGCCTCGGCAAATGCATCGCTGAACATGCGAAGCTGCTCGCCAGTGAGCTTGCCTTCGAGCGCAACGCCCTCGCCCGTCAATTCGATCCGGCGCACGCGAGCATCGTGATCGGCTTTTGTAAGCTCGATCAACCCTTGCGTTTGCAATTGCTTGAGCGGTGTGTTGAGCGCCTGCTTGGTGACATCGAGCGTCGTTTGCAATTCGCCGACACTCATTCCCGGATGCCGCGCCACGAAAAACAAAATGCGATGATGCACGCGCGTGAGCCCGCGCTTGGCGAGCATGCGATCAGGCTCGGCAATCACTGCTCGCAAAGCGTAATGCATCACTCGCCAAGCCTCGATCAAACGATCGCGCTTGACTACAGAAACACTAGATTTTTCAATGGGTTTGCGCGGCATAGGTCAAGTCACTTGACATTTATTTTGACATAGCTAACAATAGGTCAACGTGATTGACCTATTCAGCTCAATTCACTCCCAGCACCCACCGGTGCTCGCGTCGAGGCGTCGTCGATCCGTCGCCTACAATTCCCGCTTAACGCATTACCGATGCGCTTCTACGCACGCAAACAAAAGGCGCGATCCGACAAGCGCGCCTGTAGGGGCTAAGCGGGCTCACAAGGCACGTCAACTTTTTTGGAGAAATCAACATGTCAATGGACGATCGCGACGGAAAAATTTGGATGGACGGCAAGATGGTGGAATGGCGCGACGCCAAGATTCACGTCTTGAGCCACACGCTGCACTATGGTTGCGGCGCGTTCGAGGGCGTACGTGCCTACAAAACCGATAAAGGCACGGCGATTTTCCGTCTCGAAGAGCACACGCAACGCCTGTTCAACAGCGCAAAAATTCTGCGCATGAACATTCCATTCACGATGCAAGAAGTGATGGACGCGCAAAAAGCGGTCGTGCGCGAAAACAAACTTGAGTCCGGTTATCTGCGCCCGCTCACCTGGATCGGCTCCGAGAAATTAGGCGTATCGCCGAAAGGCAACAAGATTCATTTGATGGTTGCTGCGTGGACGTGGGGCGCGTACCTTGGCGAAGAAGGCTTGCGCAAAGGCATTCGCGTAAAAACATCGAGCTACACGCGTCATCACGTGAACATCACGATGACGCAAGCGAAAGCCGTGTCGAACTACACGAACTCGATCCTCGCCAACATGGAAGTCACCGACGAAGGCTACGACGAGGCGATGTTGCTCGATAGCGCAGGCTTCATTTCCGAAGGCGCGGGCGAGAACGTGTTCGTCATCAAAGACGGAAAAATTTACACGCCGGACTTATCGGCAGGTGCCTTGAACGGCATCACGCGCAACACGATTTTTCACATCGCCGCCGATCTTGGCATTGAAGTGATTCAAAAGCGTTTGACGCGCGACGAGCTCTACATCGCCGACGAACTTTTCTTCACCGGCACCGCAGCCGAAGTCACACCGATCCGCGAGTACGATCGCATCCAAATCGGCGCGGGCGAGCGCGGGCCGATTACGACGAAAATTCAAGCTGCGTTCTTCGACATTGTGAACGGGCGCAATCCGAAATACGCAAAATGGCTTGCTCACGTTTGATGTGATATCTCGACCTGCAAAAGATCATCCGAAACATAACTGCTTAACAACCATGAATCCCGGCCTTCGCTGGGATGACACAAAGTGAGTGCAAAGCCGTGAGTGCTAAACCCAAAGAAAAACACGATCCAAAAGCCACCGTGCACGTGACGGCAAAGGACTTGCAAGGTCACGGCGTGGTGTTTTGCCCGAATCCGAAAATGCCACTGTGGTCGAGCCATCCAAAGGTCTATCTCGACATGACGAAAACGGGCGAAGCTACGTGCCCTTATTGCGGAACGCATTACGTGCTCGATGGGCCAGCGCCAAAAGGTCATTGAAGCTCGTGCACTTACTTTTCCTGCGATACGCCACGCTCTTTTGCGTGGCGTTTTTGTTTTCGTTGTCGCCTCGCACATTTGCTCAAACAAGCGAGCCGAAAGCGGTACTCGTCGAAAGCGTTTCGCCACCGGCTGAAGAAGTGCCGTACGTGCAAACGCCGATGCACGTGGTGCATCGCATGCTGCAACTTGCGGACGTTACGAAAAAGGACGTGCTCTGGGATTTAGGCTCTGGCGACGGGCGCATTGTGATTGCTGCGGCGAAACGCGGCGCACTTGCCACCGGATTCGAAATCGATCCTCGTTTGATTGAAGAAAGCAAAGCGAACACGAAACGCGCAAGGGTTGCGTCGCGAACGAGTTTCGTCGAGCGCGATATTTTCACGCTCGATTTTTCGGCTCCGAGTGTGGTGACGCTTTACCTGCTGCCCGAATTCAATTTGAAATTACGACCGCTCTTACTCTCGCAATTGAAACCCGGCTCGCGTGTCGTCTCGCACGAATGGAACATGGGCGATTGGTTGCCCGACGAAACGCTCGTCTATCCATCGCAAGCGAAGCCGCACGGAACACAAAAAGAACACAAAGTGTTTCTCTGGATCGTGCCGACGAATGTCGCAGGCACGTGGCGAATCGAATTCAACACCTCGGACAAAACGGTTGAACCGTTAGACATTTCATTCGAACAGCGTTTTCAACAAGTCACCGCGACTGTCTCGCGCGGCTCGGTTCAGTGGGCGCAATTGCGTGGCACGGAGCTCCTCGTTGCGTGGACGCATGGCAATGAGAAATGGTTGTTACGCGGAAACGTGACAACGCATCGCACCGGCAGCACACAGTGGCTGGGATCTGGGTTCGACGGACACGCCGCAGATGCGCATGTGAAACGCGGCTCGTTTCGCGCCACGCGAATTCGCGCGAATTAAGTCGAGCGCTGCACCAGAACCCATCCCAACAGATCGAGTGATCGCCCAATAATTACGGGCAAAAATCTCATTATTTGTTGTTTTCGATAAACAAACTTATATTGATATTCGCCCAATTAAATTGGGCGATACACAATAAAGCTATAAGACCTTTTTTTGATATTGCAGTCAAAAATCAGTCGCGCTGCAAACGATGATGAATCGTCGTTTATCTGCCGCAACCGATCACGTCGCTACGCCGAATGCACTTGCAACGGCTCAATCGACACTTCAATGCGATCGCTCGCATCCGACATCCACACAACGCCCTCTTGAATCATGCATTGCAAATCAAGTGTGCGCTCTGCCATCGCGGCGAGCGCTTTGCTGCTGAGCGACGACACCGCGAGCACACTAAGCTTCGTTTGCTTCGCAAGCAAGGCACCGTGTTGCTGCCACCACATTTCGATCGTGCGACCGTTGCCATATGCGTAGAGCGTTACGCGATCCGCGCGCCCGCACGCACGGCGCAACACGCGCTCGTCGGGCAAACCCACTTCGATCCAATGCGAAATGTTGCCCGTTAAATCGCGCTCCCACAGCGCCGGTTCATCGTCGCTAGAAAGACCTTTGCCGAACTCTAGTAACTCGTTTGCGTTGAGCGCGTAAGCAAGTACGCGAACCATCATCCGCTCGTCGGTCTCCGACGGATGCCGCGCGACCGTAAGCGCATGCGATTGGTAATAGCCGCGATCGATGTCTGAAATATCGAGAGCGATTTTGAAAATAGTGGAACGTAGCGCCATATGGCATTCTTGCATGCTCTGGTATTGCTAATTCTGGATTTCGCAGGCGCGCTTTTCGATCTCGCCGCAACTAACGCTATCGCGCGGTTTTCACTGCGGGCACGCCCATGGTGTTAGCCAAATGATCGGCAAGCAAACGTACACGCTTCGGCATAAGGGCGCGACTGGTGAAATACAGGTGCACGGGAATGCTGGGCAGGCGATAGCGCTCTAGCAGAGGCTTAAGCGTGCCCGCTTCGATTTCCGCTTGCACTAGATAACGTGGCACTGCTGCCGCGCCCGCGCCTAGACGCACGAGATCGACTACACCCTCGATAGAGTTACACACAAAAGCGATGCGTTTGTGCTGCGCCGTGTAGCGCTCGCCTTTGAGCTCAAGCTGCCAGCCGTACAGTGCACCACTGCCGGGAACGCGAAAACCGATGGCGGGTATCGCAGCCAGTTGATTCAAATTGCGCGGCGTGCCGGTTTGGGCGAGCAGACTGCTGGCGGCGACCAAACATACGTCCAGTGCACCGAGTTTGCGCGCGATCATGCTGCTGTCGGGAAGTTCACCCATACGAATCGTGAGATCTAAGTTCTGCACGATCAAATCGTCAAGTCGATCGGCAAGCAACACTTCTACCTGTACGTCAGGATGCTTACCCGCGAATGCAGCAAGCGCAGGTAAGACCCAATGCCGCCCCAGCGCATGGCTCACCGACAAACGCACCGTGCCGGCCACGCTCGCGCTTTGTGCGCGCGTGCTTCGCAGGCTGTCGCGTATGTCGGCCAAAGGTTGCGCGATACGCGCAACGAGTGCTTCGCCATCCTCGGTGAGCGCCACCTTGCGCGTGGTGCGCTTGAAGAGCTTGGCATCCAACTGCGCTTCGAGCTGCGCCACCAGTTGGCTCACGACAGCGCGAGGTAAACCAAGCTGCCGTCCGGCTTCGGCAAAACCCCCGCTTTGCGCAACGCTTTGCAGCACTTGCAAACTACGCAGGTTCACGTTTTCAATTGTCTTCATTTTTATGACAGTCAGTCACCAAATTGCTATCTTATCAACGATCAATTAAACCTCTACAGTTCTACCTATCGGCGCTGCGGGCGATAGCGAAATCAAGCGTTCATCCAAGCGTGCCGAATATTTCAAGTCTTATCTCTTCGAAAGCATGCAACATGAATACACCATCGAAAAAAACCGCGCTCATTACCGGTGCTAACCGTGGCATTGGTCGCGCCACCGCACTGCGTTTCGCGCAAGCGGGCTTTCACGTGATCGTGAGCGCGCGTGATACCGCAAAACTCTCGGAGGTGGTGTCGGCAATCGAATCTGCTGGTGGCAGCGCAGAAAGCCTCGCGCTGGATGTGAGCAGCGCGGCGTCCATCGCTCGTGCCGCGCAAACGGTTGCTGCCAAACACAAAAAGATCGACGCCCTGGTGAACAACGCGGGTATTTTTTTAGGCTACAACGACACCGCCTTGACCGCAAAAGCGAGCGATATTGAACAATCGATCCAAGTAAATGCGATGGGGCCGTTGCTACTCACGCAGGCACTCGCGCCGCTGCTCAGGGCGGCCGATGCGGCGCGCGTCGTAAATGTGTCTAGCGCAGCGGGTTCGTTGGCAGAGATCACCAACCCCGACTCCATCTACGGCGCAACGGAAGGCGCACCCTACCGTCTCTCCAAAGTGATGCTCAACGGTGTGACTGCCGTTTTGGCCAAAGCCTTGCGCGCGGATGGCATCAAAGTCAATTCGATGTGCCCAGGCTGGACGAAAACCGACATGGGTGGCGAAGGCGCGCCCAACAGCCCCGAGCAAGCGGCGGTTGTTGCATTGCGGCTTGCCACCTTGCCCGCCGATGGCGTAACGGGCGGTTTCTTCAACGAAGACGGCGCGATGGCTTGGTAATCAATTTAGGAGTGACACATGTTCAAACAAAATCTACATTCTCTTTGCATTGCTCTGTTGCTTTGGGCCGCGCAGGCGGTGGCACAAACAGCAACCCCGCCGCCATCGGCGCCTAGCGGCCCCAGCGAGTGGACGAGTGCACCTTGCACCTCTCTAGCGCTTGGCCCCACGGAAGAGATTTCGCATTTGCAGCGCATCTATTTGCTGGGGAGCGCAGGTCATACAACGCAGTACAAATTTTTCGCAGATGCGCAATGCACCAAACCGCTCTACAGTTTCGTGTTCATCGGCAGTGTTGAGATGGGCGCTGCGGTGAAAGGCATCGCAGATGCCGTTGAAGCGAAGGTAACGTTCAAACGGATTCTCTTCACACTAGACAGCCCGCGCGGCGAGAAAGCGGCGAAGGCATGCGCAGACGGGAAATTCGAAATAGGAATACAGCGCGACATTTCGAATGCGAGCTGCCTTTTCATGAAACCCGTGGCTGCATGCGGTGTCGATTACGACATCGTGAAAATCAAAGACGGTATGGCGACACCGGGATTCAGAACGTCCGATATGTGCAAACCCGAAGGGCGCCCAACGAAACTGCAAACTGTTGGCGCGCGTTTCTCGGAGCAATTCTGACAAGTCTTCGAGCGCATTGAAATGTGCCAAGCTACGTTAGAGATGGTGATTGAGCGCATGCATCTGTGTAAGTGCAGCGCATACGTTTAATTTTTGGTTACAAACATGGAGTTAACAATGAAAATCGGAATCTTAGGTTCGGGCGATGTTGCAAAGACACTCGCCGGTGGATTTTTGAAGCATGGTCATCAAGTGATGATGGGCACACGCGACACGACGAAGCTCGCCGAATGGAAAACGAAGAACGCGACGGCGACGATTGGTAGCTTCGATCAAGCCGCGGCGTTCGCCGATGTCGTAGTGCTCGCGGTAAAGGGCTCAGGCGCGCTCGATGCGCTCAAACTCGTCAATGCAACGGCGCTTGCCGGAAAAACGGTGATCGATACCACCAATCCGATTGGCGACACACCGCCGACCAACGGCGTCATCAATTACTTCACTGGCGCCAACGACTCATTGATGGAGCAATTGCAGCGCGCGGTTCCTGCCGCGAATTTCGTAAAGGCCTTCAACTCTGTTGGCAATCCATTCATGGTGAATCCGCAATTCGCAGGTGGACCGCCCACCATGTTTATCTGCGGCAATAGCGACGTAGCGAAAGCGCAGGTTGCGCAAATCCTCATCCAGTTTGGTTGGGAGAGCGAGGACATGGGAAAGGCCGAATCGGCACGACCGATCGAGGCGCTTTGTATCCTCTGGTGCGCACCGGGATTTAACCGTGGTCAGTGGACGCATGCCTTTAAGTTGCTCAAGTAGCTTTTTTAGACACCGATTTGTTGTTGCGAGACCCATAAAAAACGCCAGCTTTCGCTGGCGTTTCCTCTTGCGAAACGAGCGATCGTTAAGCGTTTTGCATCAGCGGCATTTTGCGAATGCGTTTGCCCGAGAGCGCGGCGACTGCGTTGGCAATCGCTGGCATCACGAGCGGAACACCCACTTCGCCGAGTCCACCAGGTGAAGCACTGCTTTGCACGAAGGTCACATCGATTTGCGGCACTTCACTCATGCGCAGCATCGGGTAGTCGTGGAAATTGCTTTGCTCGACCGCGCCGTCTTTAAACGTGATTTCATTTTTCATACCGCTTGAGAAGCCGAGCAGGATGCCGGACTCCATCTGCGCGAGCGCTTGATCGGGATGCACAATGATGCCGCAATCGACCACGCAGGTGATTTTGTGCACTTTCGGGCCGTCCTTGGTCATCGAGACTTCGGCGATGACCGCAGAATGTGTGCCGTAGCATTCCATCTGCGCAACGCCGAGCCCGCGACCTGCGGGTGCCTTACCCCAACCTGCTTTGTCTGCCGCCATCTTGAGCACGTTTTGCGAGCGTTTGTCATGTGCGAGCATGCTCATGCGCATCGCGACCGGGTCCTTCTTCGTTGCGAGCGCAACTTCGTCGATGAAACTCTCGACCGCGAACGCATTCAAGGCGTTCGACACGCTGCGCCAATAGCCAACGCGAACGCCGGTGTCGTGGATCACGTTTTCAATGGAGAGATTCGGTACTTTGTAAGTTAAGTTTTCCGAGCCTTCCGCCATGAACGGGTCTTTGCCGTTTTGCACGACCGGCGGGAACGCGCGCGCGGTCACGGAGGGCGAGGTCATCTTGAAGTGGAACGACTGTACGTTGCCTTTGTCGTCCAAGCCTGCGGTCATTTGATGCAACGACATCGGACGGTAGAAGTCGTGCTTCATGTCGTCTTCGCGCGTCCAGATGAGCTTCACCGGCTTGCCGGTGGCCTGCGCGAGCTGCGCTGCCTGAATCTGGAAATCGAGTTCAAGCTTGCGACCGTAGCCGCCGCCCAGGAACGTCGTGTGAATGAACACTTTCTCCGGCGGCATTTTGATTGCCGCTGCGACGCCGAATTGCGCACCCTGTTGGAACTGAATCGGACCCGTGATATGGCATTCACCGTTTTTGATTTCGGCGGTGCAGTTCACGGGTTCGAGCGTTGCGTGCGCGAGGAACGGCAGCAAATATTCCGCTTCGATTTTCGACGCCGCTTTATCCATCGAGTCCGCACCTGCGCCGTCTTTGCGCATGATCGCGCCGCTTCCAACGGAGGCCGTGCGCAAATCCTGTTCGATGCGCAACATGTCGAGTCGTTCGTTCGGACCGTTATCCCATTCGATTTCGAGCGCATCGCGGCCTTTCTTCGCGGTGTAGAAATCTTTCGCGAGCACCGCGACACCGTCGGGGATCTGCACGACTTGCACAACGCCTTTGACCGCTTTGGCTTTCGCGTCGTTGACCTTCACCGCCTTGCCGCCGATCACTGGCGCTTGCGCGAGCGATGCAATCAACATCCCAGGCAATTTCACATCGATGCCGTATTGCGCTTTGCCGTACACCTTCGCCGGCGTATCGATACGGGCTTTTTGCTTGCCGATGATCGTCCAATCTTTTGGATCTTTGAGCGCGACTTTCTCAGGCATTTTCATGGTCGATGCTTTGGCGACGAGCGAGCCGTAGGTCGCTTTCTTGCCGCTCTTGTGCATCACGACACCGTTGGCCACCGTGCATTCGCTCGGTGAGACCTTCCAGTTATCTGCCGCTGCCGCCACGAGTACCGTACGCGCCGACGCACCCGCTTCGCGAAGCTTCATCCAAGCGTCGCGAATCGAGGTCGAGCCACCGGTGATTTGTCCACCGAGCATCGCGTTGATGTAGACAGGTGCCGACGGTGCCATTTCGATTTTCACGGCAGAGAGGGGAACACCCAGCTCTTCAGCAACGAGCATCGGCATCGAGGTGTACACGCCTTGGCCCATTTCAGAACGATGACAAATGAGCGTGACACCGCCCTTGTTATCGACCTTGACCCACGCGTTGGCAACTTGCGGGGACGTTTTCGCTTCGGCATCGCGCGTAGGCAAATTGAAACCGATCACCAGCGCGCCCGAGAGCGCACCCGTGGCTTTCATGAAGCCGCGACGAGATTCGTTGGCAGCTTTGTCGAGTAAGCGTTGTTGTTTCATGATGGCATCCTCCTTACGCTGCCGCTTTCGCTGCGCGCGAAACGGCTTTTTGAATGCGGGAATAGGTGCCGCAACGACACACGTTGCCATCCATCGCAGCAACGATTTGCTCGTTCGACGGATTTTTATTTGTTGTGAGGAGCGCTGCGGCGCTCATCATTTGTCCGGTTTGGCAGTAGCCACACTGTGGCACTTCTTCGGCGATCCATGCATCTTGCAATGCTTTGCCGAGCTTTGCGGGCAGTCCTTCGACCGTGGTGATTTTTTTGCCAGCCGCTGCGCTTACAGGCGTTGAGCAAGAGCGAATCGCTGCACCGTCGAGATGCACAGTGCACGCGCCGCAGAGCGCCATGCCGCAGCCGAACTTCGGTGACGTGACATCGAGGTGATCGCGTAGCACCCACAAAATCGGTGTTTCGGGATCGCCGTCGAAGTTGACCGATTTCCCATTGACGTTTAGCTTCATCTCACGTGCCTCCTTGTTAATTGCTGACTACACATCGAACTTGTTGAGCATAGACCGTGCGAGCGTTTTGCTCAATACTGCCATGCAGCAAAGTGTTTCGCAACAAGGGCGTCTCGTAGCATGATTTGAGGACAAGAAAGATGATCCCAGCACTAACGCTTATAGCCCAATATTTTCAGGCCGTAGACCTTATTTCTTGGTTTATTGAAAATAAACAAAAAAAGAATGACGGCCCAATTAAATTGGGCGATCATCAAAATATTTATTACTTCACTACAGAGCGAACGGTGCTGTGTGTCAGCGCCTCATCAGCGAGCCGTTTGATGCGCTCGACGTCGGGCACTTGGCCGCGTCCACCCACGCTCGCGACGAAGCCCGCGCCGACGATACCGACGAGGCCAGGCTCATGATCGCAGTAGATACCGACCGTAGGCACACCAAAAGCCGCTGCGATGTGCGAGAAGCCGGTGTCGAGCCCCACCACCGCCTTCGCGCGCGCGAGCAATGCGCTTGCATCCTGCACCGACAGAAACGGCGGAATTTCGCCGTCGGACTGTGCCGCAAGTTTGACGCAGCGCGAACCCTCTTCTTTGCTGCCCCAAAGCCAAACAATTTCAACGCCGCGCGACGCGATGTGTTTCGCAAGCGCCACCCACCGCTCCTCGGGCCAGAGTTTTTCTTCGCGACTCGCACCGGGAATCAACACAACGTACGGTTTTGCATAGGGCTTTGTCGTCGGCGGCAACCACGTCGGATCTGGCATGCGCAGCGAAAAATCGGCAGCGCCTTCGGCGCGATAGCCTAAATGCGCCGCCATCAAAAGGCGCGTGCGTTGCACCGCATGCAACGATTTGTCCACGGTTGCAACGCGCTGGTACCACACCGAAGCGAAGCCCTCGCGTGCGCTCTTCCAGTCATAGCCAGCACGTAAGCCGCGCGCCTGTCCTGCGAAAAACGCGCTCTTTATGAGCCCTTGAGCATCGACGATCAGATCGTAATACGTGGATCGCAGCTCGGCGCGCGACCGCTTGATCGTCTCGCGCGTGTCGCCATCGAAGAGTTTCTTGCGCCATTTGCGCCAGGAAATCGAATGCACTTTGCTCACGGCCGGATGCATCGCTGGCAGCGAAGAAAAAGGCGCCTCGATCAGCCAATCGATCTCGACGTCAGGCCGATGTTTCGCGATATCGGAAACGGCAGGCATCGTATGGACGATGTCGCCCATCGATGAAGTTTTAACAAGTAAAAGTTTCAGAACTGCCCCTCGGTACGACTGCATCGCATTGCGCGTGTGCGGTGGTCGCTTCTTCGCGCAATCATGCTATTTTCTCGCAAACCTTAGCTATTTTGCTAGCTTTTGTTCAGCGACCAACACCGGATTGAAGCGCGGGTCGTTGTACATCTTGAACTGACGGTACACCTTGAAATAAGCCCGCCCGGCGCGCGCGTCGGCAAGCAGGCCGTCGAGGCAACCGGCCAAATCGCGCCGCTGCTCGTCCAGACGCGCGAGCTTTGCCTTCGAACTATCGCGATGCGCCTGATCGACGTCCGTCCGCAGCGTCTGCGCCGTCATCGCTTTGATTTTGAGCGCCATGATCGACATTCGATCAATCATGCTGCCCGCCGTCTCGCTATTGAGTCGCGAGCCGGGTGCGACTTTGTTTTGCGGCTGGTCGGTGCCGATCGTCGCTGGGTCGATCAGCCCTAAATCGAGCAACAAATATTCGTCGACCCGCTCGGTGGCATCGTTTCGCGCCTGGTTGTATTTGTCGATCGCGCGCTTGTTGGCTGTGATGTCGGCATCACTCGCCTTGGTGCGCCGCGCGAGATCTTCTTCGTCCCAAAGCAGGCAATTGTTGCGATGGTTTTGCGCGATCCAGTGCCACACGCTGTCTTCGCGCGAGGCAATTGCTGTACGCGGCCAATCGCCGTGCGAAAAACAGTAATGATGAAAAGCAACAACGCTGTCGCCTGCTGGTTTTTGTGAAAAATCGAAAGTCATCGCTGAAAAATGTGAATCTGCACATTGAATTGCTAGCATCATAACTTGCTTCGCAACCAGCGCACCACCCGAGTGCGCTCCTATTCGTCTTGACTACATCGCCCCGAAAACCGCTTGTCGTTCGCCTTCGAAATTTCATTGGCGACGTGGTGTTGATGATTCCCGCGCTAGAGCGACTCGAAGCGGCAGGCTACGAGCTGCATTGCGTGGGTAAAGGTTGGGCCAATTCGCTCTTGGAGGGCCATGGCTGGAGCGTTGCAAGCTATCCGAAAACATTTCGCGAGCGCGTACGCGTGTTGAGTTCGATCCGTCAACGCGTCGCGAGGGACGACTCAGGCATCAACGCAATCACCTTCGCCACCTCGTTTTCGAGCGCGATGGATATGCGCTTCGCCGGACTTAAGCCTTTCGGTTATGCGGTTGAGGCGCGCGGTATTTTCCTGAAACGCAGCGCGAACATCGTCTACGGCGAGCACGCGATGCGTTCGTACTGGCGTCTTGCCGGTGCGCTGTTGCGAGACGATGCGCCGCCGCCCGCTCAGGTGACCCTGCGCGTAAGCGATACCGCGCGAGTGGCTGCTACACAAGCGCTCGCGAGCGCGGGTGTGCGCGAAGGCTACATCGTTGCTGTGCCGTTTGCGGGCGGTACTTTCGAGAAACTCGATAAAAAATGGCCGCATTTCGCAGCATTCGTTGGTCGCTTAATCGACGACACCGGACGCGATGTCGTACTCGCTCCAGGCCCTGACGAAATTGACTTGTCGAAACAGTTGTTCCCGCGCGCAAAGCTACTCACATCGCTCCCGCTCGGACCCTACGCAGCGGTGCTGCAGCAGGCGGCACTCACCGTGTCCAACGACACCGGGCCAGGGCATATGGCAGCCTCCGTCGGTGGGAAATTGTTAAGCGTGCTTGGCCCGACCAAAATAGAGCAATGGGGCGCATTGGGTGAGCACGTTCGCGTCGTCCAAAGCTATCCTGAGTGGCCTTCGGTAGATGCCGTCCTCGACGCAGCGCGCAGGTTCATCTAAGCGTTTGAGTTTGCGATCGATCCGCGTACCCAGCTGCAAGAATCGCGAGCATCAATGGATACCAGGTGCTCTCGGTCACAATATAAAGCGGTGAATCGAGCAGCGAGTGAATCACAAGCGTGGCCAACAGCGCAATGCCGAGCGCCCGCTCAGTGGGTGCCGCCCGGCGTAACGCGTAAGCGGCACTTGCAATCCACACGAGATAGGCAACAATGCCAAGTAACCCGAGCTGCACGCCGAAAAAAAGAAATTGATTGTGCGGGTTGTAATGCCCCGCGCGACACCACTCAACAGAATTGGCCACGCGACAAAACTCGCGGGAGTAGCTTCCGGTGCCCCAGCCCGCCAAGGGGCGCACAGCGATCAATTCGAGTGAACGCCGCGCGAATTCCATACGCATGCCAGTTGAGGTAACAACGCCGTCGACAGAATGCGTCTCGACTTCTGCGATGACCGTTTCGAGCCGTTGTTGCACGTTCTGACTGCTGACAACCAACACGGCTAAGGCGATCGTGACGGCGGTGACAAGCGCCCAGCGCTGCTTGCGTCCACCCAGCATGAGGCTTACGACGATGAGCGAGACTACGAGTGTGATGTAGCCCGTTCGCCCAATGACAAAAAAAAGTACGTTAACTGCCGCAGCGACACACACAAACAGCCAGATACCCGCGATCCGATGCGAGCCTGCGCGCCACGCCCGCAGCCCCTCAACTAGCGCAGCCGCAGCAAACACCGACATCATCACATTTTGCGTAATGTGATGTTTAAAAATGTAGTGATCACCGGCAACGGCTTCGCGCGTTGCGCGAGCGAGCGGAAATGCCCACACGGAATGTAAATACGACAGCAACAGTGTCGCAAGCATTGCAACCATCCACGCGACCAATGCACGTCGTCGCCAACGCGCATCGATCAGTAGCGCGATGGCAATCGTCGCAAATAGCACGCGCGCATGCTTCTCGATGACGCGCAGAATTTCTTCGTCCGATCCAGTTGACCACGTCGCCCCCAGCGCGATCAACAGAAAAAGCGCAATCGACATCAAGGCAAAAGGGTTGCCTCGCACCCGCTGCCATCGCTCGTGAAAACCACCCGCAGCAAATAGTGCGATCAACAGCAACGCGCCGAGGACGAGCATTGTTGCACTGCCAAGCGGCACCGCCGCAGACATCGCGACGAGCAACCACCCCGCAACATTTGTGAGTGACGGGTTCGGCACCTGCCAAAAATCGCGACGAAAGATCAAATCAGTAATCGGCAAAAGGATAGCGCGTTGTTATTGTGCGAATTGCTACATCGATTGTAGAAGCGTCGCGAATAAGACGCTCGCAAACCGTCGCAATCGTAGAATCGCAACGACTGCATAACCCCTGTCATCATGAGTTCACAAGTATCTTTTCCTACCCCCGACGATTGTGCGCGCGCTTTTTATCAAGCCATCGCTCGCGCCGAGGTCGAGGCCGTCATGGCTACTTGTGCCGAGGACGAAGACATTTGCTGCGCGCATCCAGGCGCGGCGCCTCTTTATGGATTCGCCGCGGTTCGCGCTGCATGGGATGCCATTTTTCGAAACAATTCGGCGATGCGCATTGAGCTTAGCGACGAGCACTGGAACCATACGATCGGCATGGCCGTGCAGCATGCCATCGAATGGATCTACGCAGGCGACGAACCGAAGCCGCGCGGTTCAGTGTTCGTCACCAACGTGTTTTTGCGCTCTCCGCTCGGTTGGCGAATGCTCAGCCATGTCGCCTCCCCAGTGCAAAGCGCGCTGCCAACTGGTGGGCAGCAAGTCGTGCTGCACTAGCGCGCAAACTGCGTCATGCGCTCCACGTAGCGTGCGATCGTATCGATTTCCAGATTCACCCGATCGTCCTGTTTCAATTCGCAGAAATTGGTGACCTGAAAAGTGTGCGGAATCACATTGATTTGAAAACGCACGCCGCTTGCAGTGTCATCGACTTTGTTAACGGTCAAACTCACACCGTTAACTGTGACTGATCCCTTTTGTGCGATGTACTTCGCTAGTGACTGAGGTGCTTCGATTTCAAGTAGCCAGCTCTCGGCAATGTTTTTCCATTGTGTGACGACGCCTGTCGCATCGACATGCCCGGTCACCAAGTGACCGCCGAGTTTGTCTGCGAGCGTCATCGATTTTTCGAGATTAACCAAACTACCCACGGTGAGACCGGTCACGATCGACAGCGAATGGGCCGATACATCGCTTTTCAAGAGACCTTCGTTCTTCTCTACGATCGTTAAGCAACAACCAGAATGCGCAATCGAATCGCCAATGGCGACATCGGTCAAATCCCAATCGCCGCAAGCGACTGAAATTCTTTGCCCATCGCCAATGGGTTCGTGATGTGTAACGCGGCCTAAGCCCGTAATGATGCCTGTAAACATAATCTTTAACCGTGAAAGACAAATTGCGAATGATGAAACCAGCGATTCATCATTTGCGATTTCGCTTTATTGCGTCTTATCGCGCCACCCGCAAGATCATTCGCACATCGTCTCCCACTCGGGCGACATCGTGAAATTCGAATCGGAGCGCATCGGAAAGTGCCGCAGGTTCCGGCAAACTAAACATCTCGCGCGCGTCCCGTCCAAGTAATTTCGGCGCCTGATAGACAAGCAACTCGTCAACGAGCCCCGCTTGAATCATCGGTCCCATGAGTCGTGCACCCGCTTCGAGATGCAATTCATTCACGCCGCGCGAGCCGATTTCGGCAAGCGCGCGCGGCAAATCGATTTTGCCGCGCCCGTCGGGAAACCGTACTACCTCAACATCATCGCCCAAGCCAGACGCGACGCGGTCACCACACACCACGAGCGCGCCGCCTTGCAACACTTTTGCATCCGCTTTCAATTCGCCAAGATGATCGAACACGATGCGAAGCGGCTGGCGCAACGGCAACACGGTTTCCACGCCGCGCACCGTCATTCGCGGATCATCGTGACGCACGGTGCCGCTGCCGGTTGCTACCGCACAGGCACGCGCGCGATAGCGATGACCGTCGAGCCGCGCCGCTTCACCCGTAATCCATTGCGACGCGCCATTCGATAGCCCGGTGCGCCCATCTAAACTCGCCGCGACTTTACAGCGCAACCACGGCAATCCAGTTTGCATGCGTTTGATGAAGCCGATGTTCATTTCTCGCGCATCATGTTCGAGCAAACCTGCACGCACTTCGATTCCCGCGTCGCGCAAGCGCGCGAGCCCACGACCGCTGACGATCGGGTTCGGATCTTGCACAGCGGCAACGACGCGTTTGATACCGGCCTCAACGAGCGCTTCCGTACAAGGCGGCGTGCGACCAAAATGATTGCATGGCTCAAGCGTGACGTAGGCTGTCGCACCGCTCAATTCGAGTTGCTTGCTACGCGCTTGCTTGATCGCATGCGCCTCCGCATGCGGCTCGCCGGGTCGCTGCGTAAATCCTTCCGACAATACTTGACCATCACGCACGATCACACAACCTACACGCGGATTCGGCGTTGCATGATTCATCGCAAGCGCGGCGAGCTCCAATGCGCGACGCATGAATTTTTCGTCGATCGTGCTAAACATCGGAGCTATCTTTGCTCACAGTTTTTTTCGGCGCTTTCTTTGCGGTTTTAGCCACGCCCGGACGATCGACCTCGTGCAACATCGAGCGGAAATCGTCAACGTCTTGAAACGATCGATACACCGAGGCGAAACGGATATAAGCAACTTTATCGAGTTTGTAGAGCTCGGTCATCACCATCTCGCCAATCGAGCGCGAAGGAATTTCTCGCTCGCCAAGACTGTGAATATTGGCCACGATTCGCGCAATGGCTTGATCGACGAATTCGGTGGGTACGAACCGTTTGTGTAACGCCTTGTTGAATCCGGTGCGAATTTTTTCGACATTGAAGTCGAGTCGAGTGCCATTACTTTTCACTACTTGCGGCATACGCATCTCAACCGTTTCAAAGGTTGTAAAGCGTTTATCGCATGCGAGGCATTTGCGACGACGACGAATTGCGTCACCCGTCTCAGAGACGCGCGAATCGATCACTTGCGTGTCGAGAGAGCCGCAGAAGGGGCATTTCATGTTCGAAAGCGAATTTCGTAGAGCAAGAAACGGAGTTTAGCGAGTGGCGCGCGTCGTGGCATCGGAAACAATACGCAGCAGTTCCGTTAGCACGAATTCGACGCTTTGCGCGCGCACCTGAGCGCGGTCGCCCGCGAAATGCCGCGTCATGGTTCGCACCTTCGGTGTCGCTTTAGCCTCAGCAAACCCGAAGCACACCATACCGACAGGTTTCGTTGCGGTGCCGCCCGAAGGCCCGGCGACGCCGGTTACCGAAAACGTATGCGTTGCGCGGCTGTGTTTAAGCGCGCCTTGCGCCATCTCGCTCGCAGTTTCTTCGCTGACTGCGCCAAAATTGTCGAGCGTTTCCGCGCTGACGCTCAGGAGCTCCTGCTTTGCCTCGTTGCTGTAGGTGACGAATCCGCGATCAAACCACGCCGAGGATCCGCTCACACTCGTAATTGCGCCAGCAATCAATCCGCCGGTACAACTCTCAGCCCCCGCAAGCACGACGCCGCGTGCGAGACAGGCTTCACCCAATTGCTTCGCGAGTGATTCGAAAACCTCGTTCATGCAAACACTTTGACGCACACTGCGAAGAGCAGCACGGTAATGAACGCAGCAATCACGTCGTCGAGCATCACACCGTATGCACCTCTCAAATTGCGATCTGCCCAACCGATCGGGCCGGGTTTTCGAATATCGAGGATACGAAACACGATAAACGCCAGAAGTTGTTGCCAGAAACTCCCCGGAAGCATGCCAACGATGAACGCGATCGCAATCAACTCATCCGACACAATCGCGCCGTGATCGGCGACGCCCAATGCGTCGGTCGTCACCTGTGCAGCCCAAAGGCCGAACGCGAGCGCAAGCGCGAGCGCCGTGAAAAACCACATATCGCCCATGAGCGGATGTAACCATCGCGCAATGGCCCATCCTGCGAGCGTGCCGAAGGTGCCTGGCGCAAACGGCACAAGACCGCTACCGAATCCAAACGAGAAAAAATGTGCTGGATGCGACAGCAACATGCGAAACGAGGGTTCGCGTTTGGCTACAGTCGCCGCGACGTTTGCAATGTTCTCGCTCATGCGAAATGATCCCAGCCTTTGCGATCCAGATCGATCGCGCGCCCGGTACTGTCGAGCACTTGCACGCGGTCGCGCAGGGGTGCGTGCTCGCGCACTTCGCCGATGGCACGGCCGCTGAGCTTGAGCGATTTCATGAGTGCCGCGATCGCGTCATGCTTTTCTTGCGGTGCGGTGAACAGCAATTCGTAAGCGTCCCCCGTCGACAAGAGCGCGTGTTGCGCCTTGGCGCGCAGACGCGCATCTGCGAGCGCTTCGCCAAGCATCGTTGGAATGTGCGCAAACTCAACGTCGATTGCAACGCCCGAGGCGTATGCGATATGGTTCGCCTCGCTTAAGAGCCCGTCGGAAACATCGATACAACTCGTCGCGACACCGCGCAGCGCAACGCCAAGCGCAACGCGGGCGGTCGGCATTTCATATTTTGCGATTTGTTCGCGCGTTGCCGACGCATCGATTTCGCCCGTCATGCAACCGAGCGCCCAGCCCGCGTCGCCAAGCGTGCCGCTGACCCAAACATCATCGCCCACTCGCGCGCCAGAGCGCAACAGCGCATCTGCCTTGCCGTCGACGATCGGCACTTCGCCGAACGCAGTCATCGCGAGCGAGAGATGACCGCGCGTCGTGTTGCCACCGATGAGCTCAATATCGTATTCATCAAGCGCGGACCAAAGCCCTTCGGCAACGCGCGCAATCCACGCCTCGTCGATGCGCGGCAACGCGAGCGAGAGCATTGCGAATTTCGGCGTTGCGCCCATCGCGGCAAGATCGCTTAAGTTCACTTGCACGAGACGACTGCCGAGTTTGAACGGATCGAGCGTTGGCAAAAAATGCCGCCCCTCGATCATTGTGTCAGTGGTCACCACGAACGCGTGTTGCGGACTTGGCGCGATGGCCGCAGCATCGTCGCCATTGCCGATCAACGCGTGAGGCGCAGCTCGCGTGAAGTACTTTTCGATGAGTTCGAATTCGGTCATTGTGCGGGCGTTAAGCGTCAATTCGGGGCGCAGCGAAAAGGAATTTAACTGCTAATAAATTTCAATCCAGCAATTTAGAAAACATCCAGGTTTAATTGGGCGGTAACGTTATTTACGCATTTACTCGATTAAATCTATTAATTTGAATATCGCCCAATTAAATTGGGCGTTTGTTAACAAAGTTCGCCACAATTTTGGAGCCAATTTTTAGCGTTTGTTACTGAGCTCTTCAGCACGTAAAGACGGCGCGATTTTGTCGAGCACGCCGTTGACCCACTTGTGACCATCGGTGCCACCGAACAATTTCGCGAGCTCCACCGATTCGTTGATCGCCACGCGATACGGTACATCCAAACGATGCTTCAACTCCCACGCACCGATCAAAATCACGCCGCGCTCAATCGGACTCACATCGTCGAACTTGCGATCAAGATGCGGCTCAACAATTGCGATCAGTGCTTGCCAGTCTTCCGAGAGACCGCGCCACATTTCGCGGAAAAACTCCTTGTCGGCGCGCTTGAAATCTTCGTCGCCCTCGACTCGCAGACGAATCGTCACGGGATCGTGACCCGCAACGTAATACTCGTAGAGCCCTTGCAGCGCAAATTCGCGCGACCAACGGCGCGATGATTTGGGCTTCGGTTTCTGCGGTTTATCGGCGGTTTGTTTTTGTTCTGTCATTTGTTTCTTTCTACCGCATCTACATCATTGGGTAGGAGCGACCCCGGTCGCGATTTGTTGTTTTGATTGAGATTGATGAATGATTGCGACCCGGGTCGCTCCTACCCACTTTACTCTTCGCCGTAATTGCTCAACGCCCACTCTTGCATGAGCGCCATCTCGACGGCCGCTTGTGCCGCTTCGAAACCTTTTTGCTCGGCGCGCATTTCGGCCTGCTCTTCGGTGTAGACCGTCAACACGCCGTTGCCGATGGCGACATCCATCTCGAGCCCGACGCGGTTAATACCCGCCGCCGATTCGTTGCACACGACTTCGAAGTGATAAGTGTCGCCTTTGATCACGCATCCGAGCGCGACCAGCGCATCGAAGGCCTCCGTCGCCGCGAGCGTTTGCAGTGCAAGTGGAATTTCCAGTGCGCCAGGCACGGTGAGCTCTGTGATGTCACCCGCCTCCACGCCGCACTCGGTCAAGGCCTTTCGCGCACCTGCGAGCAATTTCTCGCAAATGCCTGCATTGAATCGCGCAGTGACGATACCGACGCGCAAACCAGCGCCGCGAAGTTTCATGTTGGGTTGAAGAGTCATAGTATGTTCCAAGGACGTCGCGCTTCGCGCTAGGACGACGCACTGCGTGCTAGGACGCGATGTCAGGTTGATAAGGTAGTACGAGTGTTTAGTTTGAAGAAAAATTCGTTTTTTGGTTTCCGTCCGAGCCGCAAAGCGGCGTCGTCCTAGCGCGTCGCGCGTCGTCTTAGGCCGCAGGCCGACGTCCTTGAGTCACCGTCAAGGTGACTCATACGAAGTCACTTCCAAATCGAATCCCGTCATCGACGGCATCCGACGTGGCTTCGCGAGCACTTTCATTTTGCGCACACCGAGCGCGCGCAGAATTTGTGCACCGACGCCGTACGTGCGCAAGTCCATCTTGTGTGCGTTAAGCGGTTTTGCGTTAAGCGCGCGATGTTTAAGCGATTCCGGCGACTCGTTGTCGTGCAACAGCACAAGCACGCCAGCCTCCGCCTTTTGCAAACGCGCAAGTGCTTTTGCCACACTCCAAGAATGCACGTTGTTCTCCGCGTCCAACACATCGATCACGGAGAGCGGTTGATGCACACGAACGACGGTTTCCTCGTCGGCAACCGGTGTGCCTTTCACGAGTGCCAGATGCGTTGCATCGGTTAATTTTTCACGGAACACTTTAAGCGTGAACTCACCCTGCGCCGTCGTAATCGGC
>JBOFBL010000062.1:0-20964 GCA_051645545.1 Casimicrobium sp.
ATTGAGCAAGTCAGGCGACGCCGCTGCCGTCTTTCGATGCTCGACCGTCACACGAAAGCGCTGCTTTCGCTTCGCCTCAATGCCTGCTTGCGCACGAAGACGCGCGACACGGTGTTTGCCGATCTCAACGCCTTGTGCACGCAATTGCTTCCACGTCTTGACTGCCCCGTAGGCGCCGCGATACGTTCGGTGCACGCTCTGGATTGCGGCAAGCAAACTCACGTCTCGCTAGCTGCGCGCACTCGGCTCGCGCCCCAGCCATTCGTAGTAGCCACTACGAGAAACGCTGAGATGTCGGCACAGCGCCGCAACATTGTGCTCAGCGGCGTGTTGTTGCACAAAGGCGTACTTCACGGCAACTCGCGCGCAAAGTACGCGGCTGCCTTTTTTAAGATGTCGCGCTCCTCGGTCACTCGGGCTAGCTCGCGCTTAAGCCGCTCGACTTCACTTTGCTGCACCAGCGGCTTTCTACCCGAGCCATTGAAGACAGTCTGCTCGTCACCGGCCTTCTCTTCGAGCTCAGCAGCCCACTTGTAGAGTTGGTTGCGACGTATCCCCAACTCCAGCGCGATCTGCGTGCCGGGCTTGTGCCCCTGCTTGAGCAGCGCAATCGCCGCGAGCTTGAACTCTTTGCTAAACCGCTGCCGCTTGTGCTCAACTACCACGGGCGGTTGTTGCTTCGTCTTTCCCATTCGACATCTCCTGAAGTATTGTCTACTTTCATCAATGTCCGGGAAACCCGGGCTAGCTCAGTTTAAGAACCCCTAATACTCAATATTTTTATGGTTAAAGATAGCCTTAATTCACCGCAATCCACATTGACTTCGTTTATGCAAGCCATGCTCTCTTGGGAGACAAAATTTCATCAGCTCTACAACGATGACGGTATGGATAAGCACGAAAAAACTGCGGCACGTGAACTAGCAAAAATCTATGATGCATTCTTGACAAAAAAGGAACGGAAGCTGGGCAAATTGTCTTCGCTTGATGCCGGATGGCCGGCAACTTTCGATCCGAATGCAGAGGTGTTTGGCGATGTCCAGTTGTCCGATAAGTCCGCCAATATCGAGACGACTTGGACCCATCCAGTCGACCAGAGCATTTGCGACTTAAATCGATACACATTGATTTCTATTAATAATAAATGGTTTATCGATAAAAAAGAGACTTGGTCAAAGCAGAAAAAAATGGCTAAACGTAGCGATCTAGGGATTGCGAGATATTGTTCACTCTATATTGTTCGGACTCTCCAAAAAGTTAAGCGACCACAAACGCATATCCGTTGACGAGTGAGCTAAAAAACGTGGGGCGCTACCGTTTCGGAAACCCGGCACGTCACCACGCTTAATGACGAATCACTCAACGGGCTTGCGCATGCATATAACCAAGGCGCGAATCCGCAAGCCAATGCACGAGGCAACGAACTAGAACAAAACCTACGCTTCCAAGGTCAGTATCTTGATCGCGATACGGAGCTGCACTACAACACCTTCCGCTTCTATGATCCTGATATCGGACGGTTTATTTCGCCCGATCCGATTGGGTTGAGTGGTGGCATTAACTTACAACGGTATGCGCCCAATCCAATAACTTCAATTGATCCCTGGGGATGGGCCTGCGGGCCTGCTGTTGGGCTTAATTCAAAAGGCAGTGCGCTGCCTCCGTAAACTAGCAAGAAGTTAACTTTACATTCGTAAGGCTCGTCTCGTATCGACCAGATCGGCGCGTTGTAAGCGTGTCCAGTGAAAACCGACTCTAGTGTTGCGCCATGTTCGAACCACGCTTCGCCGAACTGCTTACACACGCTCCACAATAAGCGCGATCCCCTGCCCGACGCCGATACACATCGTGCAAAGCGCGTAGCGTCCCTTAACTCGATGCAATTGATTCACCGCAGTCGTCACCAGTCGCGCACCACTCGCACCCAGCGGATGACCGAGCGCAATCGCGCCGCCGTTCGGGTTCACACGCGGATCGTCGTCTTGCAATCCAAGCTCACGCAGCACGGCGATGCCTTGCGCAGCGAACGCCTCGTTGAGCTCGATCACATCCATTTGCGCGAGCGTGAGTCCTGTTTGCGCGAGGAGTTTTTTCGTTGCGGGTGCAGGGCCGATACCCATGACCCGTGGCGCGACGCCTGCGGTTGCCATTGCGACGATGCGCGCGCGCGGCGTGAGGCCGTGTTTCTTCGTGGCTGCTTCGTTTGCGATGAGCAGTGCACACGATCCGTCGTTCACGCCGCTCGCGTTTCCTGCGGTCACTGTGCCGTCGGGTTTCACCACACCCTTCAACTTCGCAAGCGCTTCGAGCGACGTGTCGCGCGGATGCTCATCTTTGGTGACGACAATCGCATCGCCCTTCTTCTGTGGAATCGTGACCGCGCAAATCTCCGCATCGAAGAAACCGCTTTGCTGCGCTTTCACCGCGTTCAACTGTGAACGCAGCGCCATCTTGTCTTGCGCTTCACGCTCGATCTTGAAATCGGCGGCGACGTTCTCGGCGGTTTCCGGCATCGAATCAACGCCGTACATCTCTTTCATGAGCTTGTTCACGAAACGCCAGCCGATGGTCGTGTCGTACACGGCGTTCTCACGAGCAAACGCGGTCGTTGCCTTGGGCATTACGAACGGCGCACGGCTCATGCTCTCCACGCCGCCTGCGATCATCAGTCGCGCCTCGCCCGATTTGATCGCGCGCGCTGCCGTGCCGACTGCGTCCATCCCAGAGCCGCACAAACGATTGATCGTTGCACCTGGCACTGCAATCGGCAAACCCGCTAGCAGGCTTGCCATGCGTGCGACGTTACGATTGTCCTCGCCCGCTTGATTTGCGCAACCGTAGATCACGTCGTCAATCGCGCTCCAATCGACATTCGTATTGCGCGACATCAGCGCCTTGATTGGAATCGCAGCGAGGTCGTCGGTGCGAACGGACGAGAGCGTACCGCCGTAGCGCCCGAACGGCGTTCGTTGTGCGTCGCAAATGAAAGCTTCGGTCATGAGTTTTCTTTGAGGTCGAACAGTGAGGTCGCTTCGAGATCGAGCACTTCGATGTTGTGTTGATTGAAGAGTTGCCAGCGCCAACGAAGAATACCAAGTGTCGATTGCTTCTGCGAGCGACGGGTTTCAAGAACCGTCGCTTTGAGCGTGAGCATGTCGCCGGGTCGCACCGGATGCGTCCATTTCAAATATGCCAGTCCGGGCGAGGCAAACGATTCGCTGCCAGAGAGCGCGTGATCAACGGCGAGCCGCATCGCGATGCCACAGGTTTGCCAGCCGCTTGCAATCAAACCTTGGTGACGACCCGCGTTCGATGCTTCGATATCCGTGTGAAACCACTGTGGATCGTACTTCGTTGCGAACTCGATGATCTCAGTTTCGCTAATCGAACATGGGCCAGCGGTGATGATTTGGCCTGCGTGGAATTCAGCGAATTTCATCGTACGTGTCTGTGGGAGCGCGCTCGCGCGCGAATGGTGGAAGGAGGTGAGATGCCAATTTTTGAGAGACCGTTTCTGCAAACTACCGTAATACTGTGCGACCACATCCCTTCGCGCGCAAGCGCGCTCCCACAGGTGGTTTCAATACGTCTCAAGATGCAATCGCCCGAGACGTTTCATTTCGCCGCCAATTTGATTCCAATCTAATCCCGCACTCTTCGCAATATCGGCGAGCGCTTCGATCACGCCAACTTCCATTACCTTCAACCCACACACATAAAAAAACGCGTTTGAATCGGAGAGCAATGGCGCAAGATCAATCGCGCGCTCGCGCATGCGGTCTTGCACGTAGCGCTTCGGTTGATCCTTCGCGCGCGAGAACGCGAAGTTGATGTCGATGAAATCGTTCGGTAAGTTCGTGAGCGGGCCGAAGTATGGCAACTCTTCTTTGCTGCGCGCGCCGAAGAAGAGCATCAACTTGCCGCCTTCGAACTTGCCGGACTTGTGCAAGCGCCTCCGCCATTCGGTCATCGCACGCATCGGTGCACTGCCCGTGCCCGTGCAAATCATCACGATGTGACTCTTCGGATGATTGGGCATCAGAAACGTGCTGCCGAATGGGCCGATCACTTGCACCGTGTCGCCCACATTCAGATCGCACATGAAGTTCGACGCAACGCCGCGAACCGGTTTTCCGTCGTGATCTTCGAGCACACGTTTGATCGTGAGCGAGACATTGTTGTATCCGGCCCGCTCGCCGTTACGCGGACTCGCGATCGAATACTGCCGCGCATGATGCGATTTGCCGTTCACGTCCACGCCCGGCGGAACGATACCGATCGATTGCCCTTCGAGCACGGGGAACGGCATCGCGCCGAAATCGAGCACGATGTGATGCGTGTCGTACTCCTTACCGACTTCAGTGACGCGTACGTTGCCGGTGACGGTGGCCGTAATGGTTTTCTCTTTTGCTTTCGGGCCGTATAGGTTCGTGTAAGCGTGAGCGGCAGACCACGGAGGGATCGTTGCGTTGAAGCTCGATGTGGAAGCGGTCGGTTGCTGCGCGGAATCCGTTTGCGTTGCGGTGAGCGAACTTGCTTGCGGATCAGTCATCGCTTCAGTGAGCGAGTTCGCGTCGGCATTGCCTGCGCCATTCGCTGCTAGCGCTTCGCTCGGCAACTCTGCTGGCAACACATCCCACGTCAACTGTTCGGCAACGCTATACGCCTTCACTTTCGGCATCATCCGCCAGTTGTCAATGGACCCGGTGGGACACGGCGGCACGCAGGCCATGCAGTGATTGCACTTATCCGCATCGACCACGTAATTGCGATCGTCGTGCGTCACCGCGCCGACCGGACAGGTCGCTTCGCAGGTATTGCAACGAATGCAAATCTCAGGATCGATGAGATGTTGTTTGATCACGAGCATTTCTGAATGATCCACCGAGGTCTCCGTTGGGCACTGAGTTCCTCCCCCTTCAAGGGGGAGGCTAGGAGGGGGATGGGGTTCGGTTAAATGGGACACCAAGGAGACCCATCCCCACCCTAACCCTCCCCTTGAAGGGGAGGGAACCATGTCAAAAGCACGTAGCGCTCAGTTAAAACGCACGTACTGAAAATCCACTGGCTGCCGATTAATCCCCATCGGCGGCGGTGCGATCCAATTCGCAAACTTGCCCGCATCGACGACGCGCCCCATCAAACCCGCAACGAACGCGCGATCCTCATCGGTGGCGAGCCATTGATCTTTCATGAGGTTCCATTCGGCGTCATTTACCACTTTGCCATCTGGCGAAACCTTCAAACCTGCAAGCGAACCAATCTTGCGATTGAACGCTTTGTGCGGCGTTTTGAGTCGGAACGGAATCGCATTCTTTTCGATCACTTTGTTCCAACGCTCCACACCAGCGATCGAATCTTTGATGTAGTCATCACGTAGCACTTCGTTCAGCGCGTTCAACATCGGCACTTGCTTTTCAACAAGCTGACCGCCTTTGTTTTCGAGCACGGTGTAGGTCTGGCCGCGCAGTTGATGATCGTCCGTGCGCTTGCCTTCTTCGTAGCGACCTTTGAGTCCGCTCGAATAGAACGTCGCTGCGTTCGACGATTCATCCGCGCCGAAGAGATCAATCGTCACCGAGAAATGGAAATTCAAATAGCGCTGAATCGTCGGCAGATCGATCACGCCCGCCGCACGAAGCTTCGCGGGATCGTCCGTCTTCAATTCATTCATCATTTGGCACGTGCGTTGAATCACGCGGCTCACGCCCGATTCACCGACGAACATGTGATGCGCTTCTTCGGTCAACATGAATTTCGTCGTGCGCGCGAGCGGATCGAAGGCGCTTTCCGCGAGTGCGCAAAGCTGAAACTTTCCGTCACGATCGGTAAAGTAAGTGAACATGAAGAATGCAAGCCAATCGGGCGTTGCTTCATTGAACGCGCCCAAGATGCGCGGATTGTTGTCGTCGCCACTGCGTCGCTCAAGCAAGGCTTCCGCTTCCTCGCGACCATCGCGCCCGAAATGTTTGTGCAGCAAATACACCATCGCCCAGAGGTGACGACCCTCTTCGACGTTGATTTGGTAGAGATTGCGCAAGTCGTACATTGATGGCGCGGTGAGTCCAAGATGACGTTGCTGCTCCACCGATGCTGGCTCAGTGTCGCCTTGCGTGACGATGATGCGACGCAAATTCGCTCGGTACTCGCCCGGAACATCATTCCACGCGGCTTCGCCTTTGTGATCGCCGAAATGAATCTTGCGTTCGCTCTCGCCCGGATTCAAGAAGATGCCCCAACGATAGTCTCGCATCTTCACGTGCCCGAACTGCGCCCACCCTTGTGGATCGACACTCACGGCGGTGCGCAAATACACGTCAGTGTTCGTTGAGCCTTCGGGGCCAATCTCATCCCACCAGTCGATGAAATTCGGCTGCCAACCTTCGAGCGCGCGTTGTAGCGTACGATCTTCGGCAAGGTTCACGTTGTTGGGGATTTTTTCGCTGTAGTTGATACTCGACATACTGAACTCCAAGACTATTTGTGCGCACCACTCGACTTTTGTGTTGCGATGAAACGAAAACTTCTCAGGCGTGAGCGAGCGGGATGCAGCGCGCGAAAACGGATCGCGACGTGTACTGAACGTACACGAGCGAGCCGCTGACAAAGCGATGCGCCCGCGCAGCCACGCCTACACCCGATTCCAGTCAAAGGCAGCCTTATCGCCTTTTCCGTAGACTTTGAGCGCGCCCTTTTCTCCCACCGCATTCGGTCGTTGAAAGATCCAGTTCTGCCACGCGGTCAGTCGCCCGAACACGCGTGTGAACATGTTTTCAACGCCGTTGAAGCGCAAGTTCGCTTCCATGCCGGTGAGCGCATCGGGCGACATCGCGACACGCTCTTCAATCGCGATGCGCGTTTCATCCGGCCAATCGATGTCGTCGGGGTTGCTCGTAACAAGTCCTAATTCGAACGCGGCATCAGCGTCGAGCGCTTGCCCGGCCTTCGCGCGAATCGCTTCCATCGGAACGACTTCGCTATAGAAGCGACGCTCTAAGCGGCTTTGATTCGTGACCATCGGATAGAGACCGAAGTTCGTGTCCGACACAGTAATCTTCGGTGCCGCGTCGCCATCGTCCGGCAATGCGAGGTGATAGCTGCGATCGCACGCGAGCGCGAGTTCGAGGAAAGTGCCTGCGAAGCATGAGCCTTCTTCAATCAATGCAAACAAGCTGCGTGACGAGACATCGAGGCGCGAGAACGTGCGACGTAAGAGTCCAATCGTTTCGCGAACAAGCCAATGGTCTTTGTTCGCCATCAAGGTCGCGTCCATCGCGAGCACGTCAGCGGCATTCCCCTGTGTTTTGATGAGCCACAAACCGACGTCGAGTTCGTTCGTGCGCATCGAAAGAATCGCATCTTCAAGTTCGCGCGCGAGTTGCAACGGATACCAATCCGATCCCGCGGCTTCGATGCCTGCGATGCTGTTTGGTTGAGTGCCGCTCGGCGCTTTCACGATGAAAGTTGCGATACGTTTCGCGCGATCGATTTCAGCGGCGACGTACGAATAGCGAATCGCATTCGCTTCAATCGTGCGCGTAAGCGGCGTGAGTGCGACACCTTTTCCACTCGCAGGCCGATCACTCTTCTCAGCAAGCGCGAGCGCGCGCTCTTTCACTTTCGCATTCCATTCGGTCGGCTTGATCACGTCATCGACCAAGCGCCACTCTTTGGCTTTTTTGCCGCGCACGCCTTCGGTGACGGTGCAAAAAATATCGGCGAGATCGTGGCGCACTTTGCGTTTATCGGTCACGCGCGTGAGGCCGCCGGTTCCGGGCAACACACCGAGCAGAGGCACTTCGGGCAAACTCACCGCGCTCGAGCGATCATCGATCAAAAGAATTTCGTCACACGCCAATGCCAGCTCGTAACCGCCGCCTGCGCATGCGCCGTTCACCGCAGCCAAAAATTTGAGCCCGCTGTGTTTCGACGAGTCTTCAAAGCCGTTGCGCGTTTCGTTCGTGAATTTGCAGAAATTCACTTTCCACGCGTGCGAAGAAACGCCCAACATGAAGATGTTCGCGCCCGAGCAGAACACTTTGTCTTTAAGCGACGTGAGCACGACGGTTCGCACTTCGGGATGCTCGAAGCGAATGCGATTGATCGCGTCGTTCAATTCGATATCGACGCCCAGGTCGTAGCTGTTGAGCTTGAGTTTGTAGCCGGGGCGCAAGCCCGCGTTCTCATCGAAGTTCGCGGCGAGCGTAGCGATGGGGCCGTCGAACGAGAGCGACCAATGTTTGTATTGGCTCGGGTTCGTTTGGTATTCGACGCGTTCGGGGACGGACATGGCGGTTCTCCTCTGGGGTGAGCACTTCGCCGGTAACTTGCGTTCGGAATTAAAGTGCGCTTAACGGAAACAATTCACATGAATAATAATGCATGTTTGATTTGTGTCAAGCACTTTGTTTCGGATTTGCGTTAGTGCAATAAAAGCGCATTCCTTGCCGTACTACTCAATTCCTTAAACGCAGATTCAATTGGGCGATCGCTCGTGTTCACTGTGAAATCAGCTTTCGAGTAAAACGCCGCTCTTCCCTCAAGAATGCTCTTCAAGTCTTCCATGGCTTCTTTGCTGGCAGCCATCGGCCGCAGGTCGCCCTGCTCGCGCACGCGACGCATGTGATCCTCGGGCGTCGCTTGCAGCCAGATCGTCGTGCAACGAGAGAGCAGCAGATTGAATGTCTGCGTGTCGGACACCAACCCGCCCGGCGTCGCGATCACGGCTTCTTCATGCGACGCAATCGCTTGCTCCAGCGCGCGGCGCTCGTAGCGGCGATAGGCATTCATCCCGTACAACCCCTGGATTTCATGCACCGGGCAACCGGCGAGCATTTCGATCTCACGCCCCAACTCGATGAAGGGGAAACCCAATTCCTGCGAGAGCATTCGTCCAAGTGAGGACTTACCTGCACCGCGCAACCCGACCAGCGCGATGCGCCGATCTTTGCTGCTCGCATGGATGCCTGAGCCATGCAAACCGCGCAAATGTTGGCGCACACTTTTGAGCGCCGCCTCATCGCAGCGCTCCAGCTCCGCGCGCAGCATCAGCCATTCGGGCGTCGTCGTCGTGAAATCACCGAGCAGTTCGGCAAGGCTCATGCGCAGCGCATTCGCGATTTGCAGCAGCACCATGACCGACGCATTGCCGATCCCGTACTCCAGGTTCGCGAGATAGCGCTCGGAGACATCGGCCTCTTTGGCGAGCGCCTTTCTTGTCAAGCCTCTTTGCGCACGCAGCTTCTTTAAGCGCTCACCCAAGGCGAGTAAAAATGGATGCTTGTCCCCATTTTGTCGGGGCTCACTGGTCAAATCCGCTTCTTGTTCAACGATCAGGCTCGCGCCGTTAGATTTCATTAGATGCAATATAGTGCTTGACGAACCAAAATCGCAGGCATAGACTGCGCGCCTGCATCATATTGCATGTTGTGCGGTTCGGCAACGGTAATCGCCGTTCATTTTTTGATCCAGATCAACTGCTCCGTTTATATGCGCTCACCAACCTTCGAATTCACCCGGTAACTTTCATGAGCGAACTTCTCGCAAACTATTTTGGCGGACGCTGGCAAACCGGTCGTGGTGACGGCGTCGCGCTGATCGATCCCGTACTCGGCAACGAGCTCGTTCGCGTGGACGCCACGGGGCTCGATCTCGCCGCCGGGTTCGCGCACGCACGCGAGCACGGCGGCGCAGCGCTTCGCGCGCTCACCTACGCCGAGCGCGCTGCGATGCTCGCCAAAGCGGTCGCGGTACTTAATCAACATCGTGATCGCTACTACGAAATCGCCACCGCCAACAGCGGCACCGTGAAGAACGATTCCGCCGTCGATATCGATGGCGGCATTTACACGCTGGGTTACTACGCAAAGCTCGGCGAATCACTCGGCGCGCGGCGCTTCCTGCTCGACGGCGAATCCGCGCGACTCGGCAAAGACCCGCTGTTTCAATCGCAACACGTGCTCACGCCGACGCGCGGCGTAGCGCTCTTCATCAATGCGTTCAATTTCCCAAGCTGGGGTTTGTGGGAAAAGGCCGCGCCCGCTTTGTTATCCGGCGTGCCGGTGATTGTTAAGCCCGCGACAGCCACCGCGTGGCTCACGCAGCAGATGGTGAAAGACGTGATCGACGCGGGCATCTTTCCGGCGGGCGCGCTCTCCATCGTGTGCGGCTCGTCGGCCGGGCTCATGGATCAATTGCAACCGTTCGATGTGATTTCGTTCACGGGCTCCGCAGAAACCGCGCAAACGATTCGCTCGCATCCCGCCATCGGGCATCGCTCGACGCGTGTAAACATCGAAGCTGACAGCATCAATTCGGCCTTGCTCGTTTCAAGCGACGATGCATCGCTCGATCTCTTCGCGAAAGAAGTTGCGCGCGAAATGACGGTGAAGAGCGGACAAAAATGCACCGCGATTCGCCGCGCGTTCGTCCCCGAAGCGCTCTATGCGAAAGCCGCAGAGGCAATTTCCGCGCGGCTCGCAAAAACGAGCGTCGGCAATCCGCGCAACGAACAAGTGCGCATGGGCGCGCTCGTCAATCGTGCGCAATTGCAATCGGTGCGCGATGGCTGGCAACAACTCAAAACGCAGACCGAGACCTTGCACAACGGCGAGAACGCAGCGTTGATCGATGCCGATCCGAACGTTGCATGCTGCATCGGCCCGACCTTACTCGGCGCGAAAAGTGCAGCGCACGCCGATAGCGCGAATCTCATTCACGACATCGAAGTGTTCGGCCCGGTGGCAACGCTGATTCCCTATCGCAATCTCGATCATGCGTATGCGCTGATCCGTCGCGGACAGGGCTCGTTGGTCGCCTCCATTTATGGTAACGACGCAAGCGAATTAGCCAACGCAGCCATCGAACTTGCCGACAGTCACGGTCGAGTGCACGCGATCACGCCCGACGTCGGCGCGATTCACTCAGGCCACGGCAATGTAATGCCGCATTCGCTTCACGGAGGCCCCGGTCGTGCGGGCGGCGGCGAGGAATTGGGTGGTATCCGCGCGTTGAATTTCTACCATCGACGCAGCGCGATCCAAGCGAGTACAACGTTGCTCGATAGTTACAAATAGGCGCGACGCAATCGTCGCCCCAGAGGAGGAATTGAGATGAGCCCAGAGAGCCCCGTTGCGCCGCCGCCCGAGCGATTCAACTTCGCGCAACACCTGATTTCGTTGAATGCGGCCCGCAGCACAAAAGCCGCCTTCATCGACGACCAAGGTACGCTGACCTTCGGCGAGCTCGCCGAGCGCATTCGCCGCTTCGCTGGCGCGCTCGCGAGTGCAGGCGTGAAGCGCGAAGAACGCGTATTGCTCTTGATGCACGATTGCAACGATTGGCCCGTCGCTTTCTTGGGCGCGATGTATGCGGGCGTGGTGCCGGTCGCTGTGAATACGCTCCTCACGGCGGAAGATTACGCCTATATGCTGCAGCATTCGCGCGCGCAGGCCGCGATCGTCTCCGCCGCCTTGCTGCCCACCTTGCAATCGGCCATCGAAATGGCGAGCAAGCAACACGGCTGCGAAGTGAAAACGATCTTCGTATCAAACGCGCAAGCCGCGAGCGCAACGCTCCCCAGCAATGCAAAGCCTTTCGATGAAGCCCTCGCGAGCGCGTCCCCGCTTGCGCAAGCGGCAAACACCGCTGCCAACGATCCCGGCTTCTGGCTTTACTCCTCCGGCTCTACTGGAAAACCGAAAGGCACCGTGCACACGCACGCGAACCCCTATTGGACAGCGGAGCTTTACGGTAAAGGCATCTTGCAGCTTCGCGAAAACGACGTCTGCTTTTCCGCCGCGAAACTCTTCTTCGCCTACGGCTTGGGCAACGGGCTTAGCTTCCCGATGTCAGTCGGCGCAACCACGCTCTTGATAGCCGAGCGGCCCACGCCAGACGCGGTATTCAAACGTTGGCGCGGTGAGATTGCAAGCACAAAGCCAACGATCTTCTTCGGCGCACCCACGGGTTACGCAGGCATGCTCGCGTCACCGAACTTGCCCGCAAAAAGCGAAGTCGCGCTGCGGCTCGCATCCTCAGCGGGCGAAGCGCTGCCCGCCGACATCGGCGAGCGTTTCACGAAGCATTTCGGCGTTGAAATCGTTGATGGCATCGGCTCCACCGAAATGCTGCACATCTTTTTGTCGAACGTGCCCGGCAAAGTTCGCTACGGCACCACCGGCTGGCCGGTCCCCGGCTACGACATTGAATTGCGCGCGGAGAACGGTGGCGGAGTAGCAGACGGCGAACCCGGCGATCTCTACATTCGCGGAGAGTCCGCCGCGCTTTGCTATTGGGGCAATCGCGAGAAATCGCGCGAAACCTTCCAAGGTGCGTGGACGAAAAGCGGCGACAAATACGTGAAAAACGCCGATGGCACGTACACCTATTCCGGCCGCAGCGACGATATGTTGAAGGTGAGCGGCATCTACGTCTCGCCCTTCGAAGTCGAATCCACGCTCATGCAACACGAAGCCGTGTTGGAGGCCGCCGTGATCGGCGTGCCCGATGCCGATGGCCTCACCAAAACCAAAGCCTACGTCGTGCTCAAACCCGGCAAACAAAGCACCGACGCTGAACTCAAGACCTTCGTGAAGGACAAACTCGCGCCGTACAAATACCCAAGACAAATCGAATTTGTCAGCGATCTACCGAAGACCGCGACGGGGAAGATTCAGCGGTTTAGGTTGAGGGAGCGAGAGAGTACAGCGCGTTAGTCACAGTTATTCGCATTTATCCCCCCTTCAGGGGAAGGCTAGTAAGGAATGCGGCACCAGCCGATTGATGAGCTGCGTCTCCGCCAAATCCCATCCCCCTCCTAACCTCCCCCTTGAAGGAGGAGGAATCGGTTCACTACTGCGCCTGCAAATTAATCGACTTCGCCATTGCAGCGCCCGCTGCGATTTCTTTTTTGTAGAACGCGTCGAGTTGCGCGAGGGTCATTGGCTCGGCGATCACTGAGCCCGCGGTTTCGATAGTTTTGCGCGTCTCGGGGTTGGTGAGCGCTTTGTAGACTGCGTCGTGAATTGTTTTGGTTTGCGCTTCGGGCGTTTTGTTGCTCACTTGTACGCCGATCCAGATGCCGAATTGGTAATCCTCAAAACCTTTGGTGTTTCGCGCGGGCGGGAGCTTTGGCAACGTTGTGAGCGATTGATTCGACGCGACGGCGAGCGCTTTGATCTGACCGTTTTGCATCGCACCGAGCACCGGGCCGACGAGCGGAACGACGGCGAAATCGATGGTGCCGCCCATCAAGTCTTTGAGGTACGGCGCGAGGCCGTTGTACGGCGCATGCAAACCTTTCGCGCCGGCGTTTTGTAGCGCTTTTTCGGCCATCAGGTGATAGAGCGAACCTACTCCAGTGGAGCCGAATGAAAGTGGCTTGTCAGCTTTCTTTGCGTACGCGACGAATTCTTCAAGCGTGTTCACCGGCAAGTCTTTGCGCACAGCGATCGCGATCGGCGTGTGGCCGACGAGCGCGGCCATCTTCACGTCTTCCGGTTTGTTCTTCGCGGCAGCAATGCCAAGCGGCGTGTAGATCAATTCGAGGGGTGAGCCCGCGAGGATCGTGTAGCCATCGGGCGTTGCGTTCGCGGCGCGAAGCACGCCGAGTGAGCCGCCGACGCCGACGACGTTTTCAACAATGATTTGTTGACCGAGCGATTCGCCCATGCCTTTGGCGACGAGGCGGCCAATCACATCCGAGCCACCGCCCGCAGGGAACGCGACGATCATGTTGAGCGGTTTGTTGGGGAAGTTTTGTGCGCTTGCGATGGCGCTGGTTGCGCTCACTGCGAGCGCGGCACTGCTAACTATCAGTCGTTGAATCCATGTTTTCATACTGCCTCCTTTAGGTTTGTAAACATTCGGTGAACTGTGTCGCTTATGCATTCGATTTCGCTGGCGCGCCAGCGCGTGCGTTGGGCTGACGATCAACGCCCGTAAACGAAAAATCCACCTCGGGCGCGAGCCCGCTCACGATGCGCGCGACGCTCTTGCCTGAACCACAGGCGTGCGTCCAGCCGAGCGTGCCGTGACCGGTGTTGAGATAAAGATTCGGGAGCTTCGTTTTGCCAATGAGCGGCACGTTCGATGGCGTTGCCGGACGCAAGCCCGTCCAGAAACTGGCTTGCGTGGTGTCGCCCGCGCCGGGAAAGAGTTGTTCGACGCGACGAACGATCGCTTCGCAGCGCACGCGATTTAAGTCGCGGTCGTAGCCGTTCAATTCCGCTGTGCCTGCGATGCGCAAGCGATCTCCGTTCGGCCCGGTGAGGCGCGAAAACACGAGCTTGAATTCGTCATCGGTCAAGCTCACTTGATGCGCCATTGAAGCGTCTTTCACTGGCATCGTGACCGAGTAGCCTTT
Source organism: Casimicrobium sp. (assembly GCA_051645545.1). Lineage (GTDB taxonomy): Bacteria > Pseudomonadota > Gammaproteobacteria > Burkholderiales > Casimicrobiaceae > Casimicrobium. The sequence continues at coordinate 14,366 of JBOFBL010000062.1, forward strand.
CGCGGGATAAATCGGTAAACGAATGCCGAGTGGCGCGGCGTAAATCGGACTCAGGCTGCCCATTGCGAGCACGAAGCTATCGGCGCGCAATCGTTGAAAGCGACCTTCGCTATCGGTGGCTTCAACGTGATCGATGACGCCACCCGCTTCACGCAATGCAGTGACGGTGTGGCTCATTAAAAATTTCACGCCGGCCGTTTCGCAGAGCTTCACCAACTCGCGCGCGAAACGATTAGCGTCGCCGGATTCGTCCTCCGCCGTGTACGTCGCGCCTGCTAGTTGCGAGCGAATGTGAGCGAGCGCGGGCTCGATCTTGATCGCTTCTTCCGCGCTCACCACCTGGCGTTCGCAACCCAGCGCGCGCATTTGCTCGGCGGGTTTCAACGCGCCGTCGAATTCTTTTTTCGACGTGTAGAAGTGAAGAATGCCCTGCGTGCGTTGGTCGTAGCTAAGCCCCGTGTTAGCGCGAAGCTCTTGCAACATCGTGCGGCTATACGTGCCCAATCGAACGATTTGTTCGATGTTGTGTCGCGTGCGCGCGGGCGTGCATTCGCGCATGAATTGCAAACCCCACAACCATTGCCGCATGTCGGCGCGAATGCGAAACAGAAGCGGCGCGTCTTCTTTGCCGAGCCATTGCAACACTTTGAGTGGCGCGCTCGGATTCGCCCACGGCTCGGCGTGGCTCACTGAAATTTGGCCGCCGTTAGCGAAACTGGTTTCAGCCGCGGGCGAGGCTTGACGATCAACGACCGTAACTTGGTGGCCGAGTTGAGAGAGGTAATACGCGGTGCTGACACCGAGCAAACCACTTCCTAGAACGAGAACATGCATTTTTGTGCCTTTTCGGGAAAGAGAAGCAGATTCGACCGCCGCCCCGATCCGCTGCATAAAGCAGCGCATCGCGCGACGATCGATTCATGCCGCTCCCCCTGTCCTCGGTACCTGAGAGATTCACGCAAGCGCCTGATTCACTTGCATTTGCTCCTTCGGCGCGTCATCTCTCGATGACGACTCTCCAGACGGCTAGGTAAAACCTGTGCAGTAGTGGTGACCTGAGCGTGTATGGGAGATTGCGCCTTCGGTGGATGCATTTGCAAAATACTGCTGCATCACTCTCCTGCGTTACTGCAATATATTGCATATTACAAAGCCGCGCAAGTTTTTATTAATTTAAATCAACATGTAACTTTATCGCCCAATTTACTTGGGCGACTACGCCTAATTTAGTAATTATCGAAAAACAATGTAAATCGCCGTATCGCCTAATAATATTGGGCGATGACCGTTAGTGCTATTTAAGAAACTACCTCTAAATTCGAAGCAAACGACGACCGGCTCAAGCAAGAAACCGCTGCGTAAGCGCCACCCAAAACGCGGAGCCCACCGCGATGTTGTCATCGTTGAAGTTGTAGCTCGGGTTGTGCACCATGCAAGCGCCGGGGCTTCCGAGGTCGCCGTTGCCGATGAAGAGATAACAGCCCGGCAGCTTTTCGAGCATGTAGGCGAAGTCTTCGCTCGCCGTGATCGCTGGCGCGTTCCACACGGCTTTATCTGCGCCCACCAAATCGCGCGCAACCTCGTACGCGAATCGTGCTTCGGCTTCCGAGTTCACGAGCACGGGATAGTTGTGTTGATAGTCAATCGTGGCGACGCAGCCGAAACTCTTCGCTTGCAATTCAACGACTTCGCGAATACGCGCTTCGATGATGGCATTCGTTTCGCGATCAAGCGCGCGGACGGAAAGCAGCATCGTCGCCTCTTGCGGAATCACATTGTTCGCCGTGCCCGCGTGAATCGCGCCGACGGTGACGACCCCCGTCTTTTGCGGATCGATGCCGCGCGCGATCACCGTTTGCAACGCCATCACCACGCTCGACGCGGCAACAATCACATCGCGCGCATGATGCGGCAGCGCGCCGTGTCCGCCGACGCCTTTGAGCGTGATCGTCACATTTGCGGAGGAGGCCATCGTCGCGCCAGGGCGCACGTGAAACGTGCCCTGCGCAACGCCTGGCGAGTTGTGAATTGCAAACACGGCGTCGCAAGGAAAGCGCTCGAACAAGCCTTCGTCCATCATGCGCTTCGCGCCGCCTGCACCTTCTTCGGCGGGCTGGAAAATCAAATTCAACGTGCCGGAAAACCGCGCGCTCTTCGCGATGTATTTCGCAGCGGCGAGCAACATCGCGGTATGTCCATCGTGCCCGCAGGCATGCATGAAGCCACGACGTTTGCTCGCGTAACCAAACGTGTTCGCTTCGAGAATCGGCAACGCATCCATATCGGCGCGCAGGCCGACGCGTTTCGTCCCGTCTCCGCGTTTCAATTGCCCGACGACACCGGTGCCACCGAGTCCACGATGCACTTCGTAGCCGTAGCTCGCAAGCGCGTTCGCGACCAATTCGGACGTGCGATGTTCTTCAAACGCCATTTCCGGTTCGCTGTGAATATCGCGACGAATGGCAACGAATTCGTCGGCTTGCGTGTAAAGCGCGTCGAGCAAGGAAGTCATAGTGAGTTCGCCCCAATGCGAATAGAACAGCGGTGTGAATCACGATTGTAGAGAGCGTCGCCGACGGCGCGCAATGCTTGTTCCGGCCTTCGCTCTCGCGCGAACGACGCGCTTCGCAAAGAAAGTTGAAATAGCCTACTTCTAGACATCGGTTCCGAAAGCACACCAATGATCGTTTAGCGCAAACCGCAATACAAGGTAGATTTGCGTTAATCTGCGCGACGCATCGATTTTTTCACTGAGCAACCTCTTTTCATCCACGCCGTGAACATCTCCACTGTACCTGTTTCATCGCTACGTCGACGTGCAAACGCTGACGTAGCGCCCGCGCGTCTTCACGACGTTGATCGCATTTTGATCGACGCAGGGTTTGAATTAGGCGGCGACGGCCCGGTGGGTGCGAAGCTCGGTTTGCGTCGCGATCTGTTGATCGAATATTTGCATGCGATCAATGATCGCTACCGGCAATTGTGGAGACCGCATCTCGCCGCACTCGCGAAACGCATGCGACTCTCGATTGCAGAGGTGTACGAAGTCGCGAGTTTCTATCACCACTTTCGCATCGTCGGCGAAGTCGATGATGATGTTGCGCCAACACCGCCTCGCGCGATCGTGCGCGTGTGTAACGGACTCGCGTGCGAGATGCGCGGTGCGAAAAAACTGCGCGATGAAATCGTTACAAATGTTGACAATGATGTGCTCGTGCTCGATGCCCCGTGCGTTGGTCGATGCGATACTGCGCCCGCCGTTACGATCAATCAGCTCGAATTGATTTCGCCCGATATTATTGGGCGAGAAGACGTAATTCGTGCGATTTCGAAAAATAACAAAAACGAATCTATCGCCCAAATAAATGTGACGAATACGAAAAGTGCTGGATATCCGATTCTGACGGAATGCGTAAATGAAAAGCGCAGCGTTGAAGACGTGATTTCAACGCTTGAAGCGAGTGCTCTGCGCGGTCTCGGTGGCGCAGGTTTTCCGGCAGGTCGCAAGTGGCGCATCGTGAGAAGCGAAGCCGCGCCACGCTTGATGGCAGTGAACATCGATGAGGGCGAGCCTGGCACGTTCAAGGATCGGCATTACCTCGAAACCAATCCGCATCAATTTATCGAAGGCATGTTGATCGCGGCCTGGGCGGTTGGCATCGACGCGATCTACATTTATTTGCGCGACGAGTATCACGCGATTCGCGCGATGCTCACCGAGTTGCTCGCGCAATTGAAAGCGAATCCACCGGTCGATGCGAGTGTTTGGCGATTGCCGCATATCGAACTACGTCGCGGTGCGGGAGCGTATATCTGCGGCGAAGAATCCGCGATGATCGAATCCATCGAAGGCAAACGCGGCATGCCGCGTTTGCGTCCGCCCTACGTCGCGCAAGTCGGACTCTTCGGTCGACCGACGCTTGAACACAACATGGAAACGCTCTATTGGGTGCCAGAAATTCTCGCGAAGGGTGCCGAGTGGTTTACATCGCGCGGCGCGAACGGTCGCAAAGGTTTGCGTTCGTTTTCAGTGTCGGGTCGCGTGAAGAATCCGGGCGTGAAACTCGCACCTGCGGGCATTACGTTGCAATCATTAATCGATGAATACTGCGGTGGCATGGAAGCCGGTCACACGCTCTACGCGTACTTGCCCGGCGGTGCGTCAGGCGGCATCTTGCCTGCGTCGCTCGCGAACGCGCCGCTTGATTTCGATACCTTGCAGCCGTATGGCTGCTTCATCGGTAGCGCCGCGATCATCGTGCTCTCGCAACACGATCGCGCGACCGATGCAGCGAGGAACTTGATGCGATTCTTCGAACATGAAAGCTGTGGGCAATGCACACCCTGCCGCGCCGGCACTGCGAAAGTTAATGAACTCATCAAGACGAACACGTGGAATCGGGAATTGCTCGCTGAACTTTCGCAGGTGATGCGCGATGCGTCAATCTGCGGGCTCGGGCAAGCAGCGCCGAATCCAATTGATTGCGTCGTGAAGTATTTTCCGCGGGAGTTGTCGCTATGAGCGCCAATCTGTTCCCCTCCCCCCTCGTGGGGGAGGGTGCCCGAAGGGCAGGAGGGGGGGCTGGCGACGCAGCGACTCTCGTTTTGGAATCGTCACCCTCTCCCCCACCCCTCTGTTCGCCTTCGGCGAATCCCTCGCAAAGCTCGGGACCGTCACTGCGTGACGTCCTGCGCCCTTCGGGCTGGTCCCCTCAAGGGATAGGGGAAATTACGTTTCTACTCAACGACCGCGAAACCACCGCGCTCGCAGGCGAAACGATTTGGTCGGTCGCAAAACGCGAAGGCATCGAGATCGCACATCTCTGCCACAAGCCTGGACTCAAACCCGAAGGCAATTGCCGCGCGTGCATGGTGGAGGTTGAAGGCGAGCGTGTGCTCGCTGCGTCGTGTTGTCGCAATGTGAGCGAAGGCATGAAAGTGCAAACGCATTCGGAGCGCGCAAAAACATCGCGCGCGCTCGTGCTCGAACTCTTGATGAGCGATGCGGGCGCGAGCACCGATTCGCTCACTCGGAAATCGGAACTCAGTTTTTGGGCGAAACATGAAGGCGCGAAGAGTGGGCGGTTGCCAGTTCGCGACAAAATCCGGCACGACGTTTCGCACCCGGCGATTGCGGTAAACCTCGACGCCTGCATTCAATGTACGCGTTGTTTGCGTGCCTGTCGCGAAGAGCAGAACAATGATGTGATCGGACTCGCGTTGCGTGGCGCACATGCGAAGATCGTATTCGATGCCGATGCGGCGATGGGTGCGTCTACGTGCGTTGCGTGCGGTGAATGCGTGCAGGCGTGCCCGACGGGTGCGCTCGCGCCCGCGAACAACGTGGCGATGCAGCCGATCGCGAAGCAAGTGCAATCGGTGTGTCCGTTTTGCGGCGTGGGTTGCCAGGTGACACTTAATGTGTCCGACCAGAATGGCAAGGAACGGATCGAATTCATCGATGGCGCCGACGGGCCGGCAAATCACGAGCGCCTTTGTGTCAAGGGGCGTTACGGTTTTGATTACATTCACAGCCCCGAGCGATTAACGAAACCCTTGATTCGTCGCGACAACGTTGCCAAAGACGCGAAAGACATCGAGCGCGTGAAACGTGGCGAAAAACGTATCGACGAACTTTTTCGCGAAGCAACATGGAACGAGGCGCTCGATTTTGCGGCGAATGGTCTCGTGCGGATTCGCGACCACGCGCAGAGTGAAAAACGTCCCTCAGCAGTCGCCGGTTTCGGCTCCGCGAAAGGTTCGAACGAAGAGGCGTATCTATTTCAAAAACTCATTCGCCAAGGCTTCGGAACGAATAATGTCGATCACTGCACACGCTTGTGTCACGCAAGCTCGGTTGCCGCGCTGCTCGAAGGCATTGGCTCCGGCGCGGTGTCCAATCCTGTTGCCGACGTCGAACATGCGGAGTTGATTTTCCTGATCGGCGCGAACCCGACCTCGAATCATCCGGTCGCTGCAACGTGGATCAAGAATGCGATTCGCCGCGGCGCGAAACTCGTGCTCGCCGATCCACGCGCGACGGAGCTTGCGCGTTTCGCAAGCTGGCATTTGCAATTCAATCCCGATACCGATGTTGCGCTATTGAACGGCTTGCTACACGTCATCATTGAAGAAAACTTGATTGATCCTGAGTTCATCGCCGCGCGCGTGAATGGGTTCGACGAATTGAAACGCGCGGTGGCCGATTGCACGCCCGAGCGCATGAGCGAAATCTGCGGCATTCCAGCGAGCACGATTCGCGAGGTCGCGCGTGCGTACGCACGCGCGAAGAGCGCGATGATTCTTTGGGGTATGGGCATTTCGCAACACGTGCATGGCACGGACAACGCGCGTTGCTTGATCGCGCTTTCGATGATCACCGGGCAGATCGGCCGCGCGGGTACTGGCTTACATCCGCTGCGCGGGCAGAACAACGTGCAAGGTGCATCGGATGCTGGACTGATTCCGATGATGTATCCGAACTATCAACGCGTGATTCGCGATGACATTCGTGCGCAATTCGAATCGCTGTGGGGTAAACCGCTCGACGCAAAAGCAGGGCTCACCGTCGTCGAGATCATGCACGCGATTCACGACGG
>JBOFBL010000063.1:0-2377 GCA_051645545.1 Casimicrobium sp.
TGGCCGTTGGCAAACCGGTCGCACAGCGGAACTCCGCCATCACTTCGCGACCGGAGAACGCACCTTCTGCACCGCAAGGATCTTCCGCGTACGCCATCGTGTCGCGCTGATCGCGCAGCAGGCGGATTGCGTCTTTGAGCAACCAGCCGCCATTCGGATCGAGCGTAATCCGCGCTTTCGGAAACGCTTCGTGCAACGCGTTGATCGCCTCAACCTCTTCCTCGCCACGAAACACACCGCCCTTGAGTTTGAAATCCTGGAAGCCGTAACGTGCGTGCGTCGCTTGTGCGAGACGAACGATGGCCTCTGGTGTCGTCGCCTCTTCGTTGCGAAGGCGAAACCATTCATCGCTCGCGTCGCTTTCGTCGCGATAGCTCAGATCGGTGCGCTTGCGATCCGCGATGTAGAAGAGGTAACCCAAGACCTGAACGCGTTCGCGTTGCTGGCCTTCGCCGAGTAACGCCGCGACGGGTACGTTCAAATGCTGACCAAGCAAGTCAAGCATCGCCGACTCGATTGCCGTGATCGCATGAATTGCGACGCGCAGATCGAAGGTTTGCGCACCACGACCGCCGCTATCGAGACCAGAGAAACGAATGCGCATTTCGTTCAACACGCGGTTGTAGTCGCCGATCGTGCGGCCAAGCACGAGCGCTTTTGCATCTTCAAGCGTTTGTCGAATCTTCTCGCCGCCGGGCACCTCGCCAACGCCCGTATTTCCACTCGAATCATGCAACACCACTAAATTGCGCGTGAAATACGGACCATGCGCGCCGCTTAGGTTTAGCAACATGCTGTCATGCCCGGCGACGGGGATGACTTTCATTTCGGTGATAACGGGGCTCGAATGACTCATTTAGGGCAAGAAAACCGCGATTTAGTTAACAGACATCGTACAACTTACCTTCAAGCGGCACGTTTTGAAGTGTTGATCGAGTTCGCGCTTTCTGCGCGTTTCAGTCGTTCGCGGCTATTGGAAAGATGGGTTCGCGCAGCAGCGCGCGCGGCTTCAGCGTCGCGGTTCTTGATCGCTGTGAAAATGCTTTCGTGCTCCAACTGAACACGCTGCAAGTACGCGACTTTCTCTGCATCGTCGTCGGCAATTCGATTGAGTCGCGCGCGCGGGATTGCGTGCGTGCCTAACGCATTCATGAATTCCACGAAACGCGAATTCTGTGTTGCAGCGGCAATTGCGTAATGAAAATGAAAATCTGCCTGCGCAGCATCTTCTCCTCTAGAAACGGCTTGTTCGAAGCTCGAAAGCGCTGCCTGCAGGCTCTGCAAATCAGCCTTCGTTCGCCGCGCTGCTGCGATGGCGGCGGCTTCGGCTTCAACGCCGATTCGAAACTCCAAGAGATCGATCGTTTCGCGCAAGGTGGCAAGTTGTTCCGGCTGAACGCGAAACGGAACCGCGTCCGTCGCTTGCCGCACGAACGTACCGATTCCGTGTTTTGTTTCGACCAGTCCCGAGGCTTGCAGATGCGAAATCGCCTCGCGAACCACCGTCCGACTTACGCCATATTGCCCCATTAAATCGGACTCTTTAGGCAATTTACTACCTAATTCATATTTTTTGTTTTTTATTCGTTCGCCCAGATGATTTGCGAGCTCTACCGATAGAGTTTTAGTGCGATTTGGAGATAGCGTGTTTCGCAGCATGGTCGCGACAATAAAAACGTAGTTGCGTTTCGAAGGCGGTAGTTGTACGATGACTGATATTACATCGCCGTCGTTCGTATTGCAATCGTTCGAGGAAGCGATTGCGATTTTGAGTACGCCACACATGGCAAGCCATACAGAAACATCGATTCAACAAGGAAGGAGTCCGCATGAAATCTTCGAACCTCTCGCGCTTCGCGCGCAAAGCCACAGCGATTGCGCTGTCGACGTTCGCGCTATCGATCGCCGCTGCGCAAGTGATGAAAGCGGCTGACGTACATCCGGTCGGTTATCCGACCGTTGTCGCCGTCGAAAACATGGGCAAGAAGCTTGATGCTGCCACCAGCGGCCGCATCAAGGTCCAAATGTTCCCCGGTAGCGTACTCGGTGGCGAGAAGGAAATGATCGAGCAGACGCAGGTCGGTGCGATTCAAATTCTGCGCACCTCGCTCGGGCCGGTCGGTCCGGTCGTACCTGAAGTGAACGTCTTCAACATGCCCTTCGTGTTTCGCGACATCGCGCACATGCGCGCAGTGATCGATGGACCGATTGGGCAAGAGTTGCTCGACAAGATCACCGCCTCTTCTGCGCGCATGGTCGGGCTCGCGTGGATGGATGGCGGTTCGCGTAGTCTCTACACGAAAAAGCCTGTGCGTAAGATCGAAGACCTCAAGGGTCAAAAGGTTCGCATGATGGGCAACCCCCTCTTCGTCGACAC
>JBOFBL010000064.1:0-6944 GCA_051645545.1 Casimicrobium sp.
CGTTGATCTCGGCTTTGTACTTTTTCCAAGGCCCATAGAGTTTTTTGAAAGCAGGATTCGCGGCGGATTCGGCATCATAAATCTGCAACGCGTTGCGATATGCGGCGATCATGAGGCTATTCGGGAAAAGTTGCAGACGTGTACCCGAACCGATCATTTGTTTGAACGCGGCTGGATTGCGCGAATCGTAGGCCGCCATCATCCATTGGTTCACCGATTCGCTTGCGACACGAACGGCTTCTTTGTAAGCGGTGGGCAGGCCATCGTAGGCCGCTTTGTTCACGTAGAGACTCAAGGCCGCAGAGGGTTCCCACCAGGCCGGGTAGAAGTAAAACCGCGCAACGCTTGGCAAACCGAGCTTGCCATCGTCATACGGCCCGACCCATTCGGCGGCGTCGATCTTTTTATCTTTGATGGCATTGACGATTTCGCCGCCGGGAAGCCCTACGGGCTCGGCACCCAAGCGCTTCCAAATTTCGCCGCCAAAGCCCGGAATACGAATTTTTAGACCTTTGACGTCTTCGAGCGAGCGGATTTCTTTGTTGTACCAGCCGCCCATTTGTGCGCCGGTATTGCCCATCGGGAAGTTCACGATGCTGTACTGCGCAAAAAGCTCGCGCAAGAGCGCCATGCCGCCGCCTTGATAGACCCAGGCATTGTGTTGGCGCTGATTCATTCCGAACGGCAGGGTTGTGTCGAATGCAAGCGCTTTATTGACGTTCAAGAAGTAATAGCCCGCTGTGTGCGCGCACTGCACGGTGCCTTTCTGTACGGCTTCAAAATTACCGAGGGCGGGAACGATTTCGCCGGGCGCGGCGACCGAGATCTTGAATTTGCCATCGGTGAGCGCACTCACAATCGAGGCGAATTCGTCTGCGCCACCATAAATCGTGTCAAGCGTTTTCGGAAAGCTCGACGCCAGACGCCAGCTGAGGCTAGGCAGGTTTTGCGCGCTTGCGCTGATTGCGCTCGCAGCGGCGATTGTGCCCGCCCCTGCCGCGAGAAATTTACGTCGTTCCATGAGGCCTCCTTTGGTTGCGCATTGGATATTTTTTTGCGCGTATGTGCCTAATTTTGCATCAGCTTGCTTTCGCTTGATGTCGGGTTCACGTGCTCCGTACAATCTGGGACTTAGCTTGTCTTTTTCTCGCACATCTACCGAAAGTCACCGTTATGTCAACTTCTATGTACCAGGCGTCCGTCTCCGTATTCGATCGTCATTTGGCGATGATGCAGGGTTATCTGGCGAAGGGCGCCGCTTACGCTGCCGAGAAAAAGCTCGATGACACGGTGCTCACTCAAATGCGCATCTATCCGGACATGTTTCCGCTCCTGCGCCAGATCATGATCGCTTGCGATTTCGCCAAAGGGGCAAGTGCTCGTCTTGCAGGTGTCGAGATACCGAAATTCGAAGACTCTGAAAAAACATTTGTGGAGCTACAAGCGCGCGTACAGAAAACACGCGACTTTTTGGCGACGCTCAAGCCCGAACAGTTTGTTGGCGCCGAGACAAAAAAGATCACGATCACCATCGGCGGCAATCCAGTGGAATTCATCGGCGAGCCGTACCTTCTGAACTTCGTATTTCCGAATTTCTATTTCCATTCGACGACCGCCTACAACCTGTTGCGTCACGCGGGTGTGCCGGTCGGCAAAGGCGATTTCGTCAGCCGGGGTTGATCTCGCAGCGTTAACGCAGTTATTGTTTCAATAAGGAGGTATTTCTATGAAGTTATTGCAACGCCTGATTGCTCTGGCCACAACGCTTGTCGCCGCAAGTGTTTTTGCGCAATCGCCCGTCGGACTGTGGAAAACCATTGACGACAAAACTGGCAAAGAGCGGGCTCTCGTTCGGATCACTGAATCGGGCGGGGTATTTACCGGGAAAATCGAAAAACTCCTCGCCGCAGATGCGAAACCGGATGCCAAATGCGATCAATGTACCGATGCGCGCAAGGATCAGCCGATCGTTGGAATGACCATTATGCGCAACGTAAAAAAGAATGAAGAGGTCTATGACGGTGGCGACATTCTCGATGCAAACAACGGCAAGGTTTACAAAGTGCGCCTGTCGCTCGCGAGCGATAACAAGAAGCTTGACGTAAGAGGTTACGTAGGCACACCTATGCTCGGACGCTCGCAGAGTTGGCAGCGTGTGGAGTAGTAGCACTTACCGCATCGGATCGATTTGCTTGGGGCGACGAGTCGCTTTCGCCTGATTTCAACAAGATTCGAAATCTACAGGAACGCCCGAACGAATAAAAAGAACATAGCGAAAGCCAGATAGGTTCTGTGGCGATAGAGCAGAACTAATGTGGATATCGCTATTTCAAAACGCGATTTCACAAAAATAGTTATGCAGAGCGACCGCGTTACCAATTCGCTGTGCACATCCGATTCGTGTTAAACGCGGCGTCCAATCAGCTGGGTAGCGCTCACTTGCACGTACGATCTAAGGGCACCTATTTCGGAACGGATGATCTCTCGTAATCTAGCTGCTACGTAAAAGCGCTTTCATAGCAACGCTTGTGGACGTGCTGTTGCATGACTCACGTCGATCCGTACTAAAAAGTTTCGACGCGTGCTTCCTAACTTGTTTTGTAATCAGTGCTTAGCGTGTACGGATCAGACGAGCGATACTAGTTCGATTGCCGAGCGCAAACGATATTAGCATTGCGTCTTTATGACCTTCGACTCGCTTACCTTCGCGGTTTTTCTCGCGATTGTCTTTCCTGTTTACGTGCTCACCCGCGGCTGGGGCGCACGAAAAAACATCCTCGTCGTGGCGAGTTGCGTGTTTTACGGCTCGTGGAATCCCATCTTTCTGCTGTTGCTCGCATTCACGACGGTGTTCGATTGGTGGGCGGGGTTGCGCATTCATGCGGCTCACGATGATCGCGTGCGCAAGCGCTGGATGATTGCCTCTGTTATTGCCAGCCTGTCGATCCTGGGCTATTTCAAATATGCGCAGTTCTTCGCAAATACGGTGGTCAGTTGGTTTGCGTTGGCGGGGATTGTGTATAAGCCGATCGATCTTGGCATCATTCTGCCTCTTGGGATTTCGTTCTACATCTTCGAATCGATTTCCTACATTGTGGACGTCTATAAAAAGCGCGTTGAGCCGACCAAAAATCTGCGCGACTACACCTTGTTCATGACGTTCTTTCCACATCTCGTGGCCGGACCGATCATGCGCTACCGCGACTTCAGCGAACAGATCGCGACGCCGCGCATCGTCACGAAAGATGGTGTTGCGCTTGGCGCATACCTCGCGATTGGCGGCCTGTTCCTGAAGATCGTTGGCGCCGATCACGTCTTTGCACCGGTTGCGAATCTCGTTTTTGCTTCGAGCTATCAAGCGGGATTCGTGGGCGCCTGGATGGGTGCGTTCGCTTTTTCGATGCAAGTATTTTGCGATTTCGCTGGATATTCCCTCACCGCGATCGGAGTCGCAATGATGCTCGGCTTTCAGCTCCCCGCGAATTTCGAATCACCCTTCGCAAGCGTAGGCATCGCCGAGCTTTGGACGCGCTGGCATATTTCGCTCTCCAATTGGCTGCGTGACTATGTATTCAATCCATTAGGCCACTATCGTAAGGGACGCTGGCGGGGGTACGTGAATGTCATGATTACGTTCACAGCGTGCGGTTTTTGGCACGGAGCGGCATGGCATTTTGTGGCATGGGGGGCGACACATGGCGCAATGCTGGTCGCTGAGCGAACGCTTAAGGAATCCTCGATCGGTAGCTGGAAAGTTTGGGAAACAAGGCCGGCACGTGCCTCACTGGCGCTGTTGACCTTTGCACTCTTCTCGTTGGCGGTGGTTTTTTTCCGCGCTCCGGATCTTGCGATCGCGTGGGCACGCATCTGCGCGATGATCGGCGCCGCAACGACAACAGCAGCTGCATTTGTGTGGAACGGTGAAGCAAAAGTCTGTCTTGCCGGTTTGGTAGTGGGTCTTTTGGTTCAAGCTTGGCTCAAGAATCGGAAAGGCTGGCAGTGGTTGCCTGATATGCATTGGTTCTTGCGTATGATCTTGCTCGCTTTCATGTTGCTTGCGATTGTTCTCTCGCCTGGCAAGACAACAGCATTCATTTACTTTCAATTTTGATCATGACGAGTGATGCACGATATTCACCGCGGTGGTGGCTGGTGTGGTTAGTCGCAATTACATTGGTCGCTGCAGGTTGGTATGGTTTCGAGCGCTATTGGCGCACACGCGGCTACACCCCGAGCATCATGGATAGTTATGATCTATGGGCTCAACAGCGCGCTCGTATCACCCGTTCGTCACCGCCGCTTCGCGTGGCATTGATTGGTGCGTCGCGTATCCAGTACGGTATTTCGCCTGCTGCGTTCAAGGACGAAGCACTGCGTCATGGCATCGAACTCGACCCCTCGATGCTCGCGCTGAGCGGACAGTTTCCGCTTTCGACGTTAGAAGACGTTTCCAAGGATGAACGCTTCAATGGTCTCGCGATTGTGGGTATCGACGGGCGTGGATTTCATCGTGCATGGCGCGATATGCAGCAGCCTTACGTGGATTATTTTCATCGCGAGTTTACGCCCGCCAAGGACTTGCATCGCCGATTGCTGACCCCGTTGCAGCAACGCCTCATTGCTGCACGCTCTGATTTTGCCGCGGCAACGCTAACTGCGCGTTTTCTCGATGGGCACGGAGCGCCACATAAAGAGTTCATCACGTTTAACCGTGATCGATCAAGCGGTACCGACTATGTACGCAGCAATACGGCTGCAATCCGCAATCATCGAATCGCCGAGTTAAGGGAAAATTACCCGAAATTCAAAGCACCCACACCAGAAGAATGGCTTGCAGCGAATCTCGATATCGCCGAATGGGTTGAACGCATTAACCGCAGGGGCGGTAAAGTGGTGTTTTATCGTGAGCCAGTTTCGGATGAACACTTCGAGATGGATGAAATTCGATTCCCGCGTGCGAAGATGTGGGACGTACTTGCGACAAAAATCCCGGCCACTTTTGTTGATTTTCAAGATTACCCTGAGTTGCAGTTTCCTACGCCGGACACCTCGCATATCGACATTCGCAATGTCGACCCACATACGCGAGCGTTTGTGCGCTTACTCGTCAAGAAGAATGTATTGGCAGTTAAATAGCGTCATACGATCACAGGATCGCCAATGACAAGCGCTTTTTGGAAGCGTGACACTGATTAGCGAGAGTGCGTGAAGCTTCGCTCGCGCACTCAGCCGTACGTACCGAATTAGATGCAAGCAGCTTCGCGTACGATGCGCGGCACGATGTGTTACCTGGTGAAGCTGAGTAGCGCGTGCTAAGCATCGCTATTGACTGACTAACTGTGTCGTATCTGGTGCCTATATCCGTCAGTTTTTTGCGAAGCGGCGCAACTCGCAGCTACGTCTATGACGAACGCATAATTTCGTACGACTCGTTTTGTCGAGCGTTATTCATAAACGTTGATCACTTCGCGCGCGTACAAGTTTTCGTTGTCCACGACGGTTTTGCGGATTATCTGACAAGTGAATTTTTGAACCTCTTTGGTGCGTAAGTTGCACACGTTTGATCACATCAATACGTTGGCGCATTGCGCGTCGAGGGGAGATATCAATGAATTGCATACGTCGCAGTCACTTGCTTCACGCCGTTGCAGCAGCGGCCTTCGTTGTCGCCGCAATCGCCCACGCGCAACTCTCCGAACCGATTAAACCGATCCCCACCGACATCAAAGTCGACGCGAAAAAGGTCGCGCTCGGTGAGAAACTGTTTTCCGACAAGCGATTGTCCAAGGACAACACAGTGGCTTGTGTAAGTTGCCACAAGCCCGAATTGGGTGGTTCCGATGGGTCGCAAGTCTCGATCGGTATCGCTGGTGCTAAGGGGCCAATTAACGCGCCGACGGTGTTCAACACGGCTTATAACTTCCGTCAATTCTGGGACGGACGTGCTGCCTCGCTTGAAGAGCAAGTGACCGGTCCCGTGCATAACCCGAAAGAGATGGGCAGTAATTGGCAGGAAGTGCTCGCCAAGTTGTCCGCCGACAAGACGCTCGTATCGCAGTTCAAGGACGCGTATCCAGACGGTCTGCAAGCCAAGAATATTCAGAGTGCCATCGCGGAATTTCAACGCAGTTTGATCACACCGAACTCGCGATTCGATAAGTACTTGCGTGGCGAGAAAAGCGCGCTAAACGAGGACGAGCAAAAGGGCTACCAACTGTTCAAGAACTACGGTTGCATCGCATGTCACCAAGGTGTGAACGCTGGTGGCAATATGTATCAAGTGTTCGGCGTGATGGGCGACTACTTCAAGCAGCGCGGCAACATGACCGAAGCCGATCTCGGTCGCTACAACGTTACCAAGAACGAAGCCGACAAACACATGTTCAAGGTGCCGAGCTTGCGCAACGTTGCGGTGACGGCGCCGTACTTTCACGATGGTTCAGTGAAAACGCTTCCCGAAGCGGTTGACGTGATGTTTCGCTATCAGCTTGGGCGCACGGCCCCGCAAACCGACAAAGATCTGATCGTGAAGTTCTTGCGCACGCTCACTGGCGAGTATCGCGGCAAGCCACTCGACGTCGCAAGCAAATAGTGCGGCAACGCATAGCCGCAAAACGGACAGGGGGACACCATGACAAAGAATCGCACAACGGGCATAGCAATCGCACTCGCGCTGATTGCGTTGCTTGCATTTCTGATCCTCAAAACGCGCTCGGTCGACTTCGACGGCCACAACGACATCGTGAGCACGCTGCGGCAGATCAAACAGCTCGATGCCGAATGGAACGTCGATGTGTTGCGCTCAAAAACCGGTTTCAACTCGAACTACGATCCTGTCGTGAGCCCGCTGCCCTTGATGGATTCACTCGAAACACAACTTCGCACAAAAACCGACGAGGTATGGGGCGAAGGAAGTGCGACCGACCGTGCACTATTGACGCAGC
>JBOFBL010000065.1:0-7072 GCA_051645545.1 Casimicrobium sp.
CGCGCTCGTCAACGGCTAGCGCCGGGCGCTGATCTTTTCGCGGTGGAGCTTGAGGCGATGCGACTTGCGGTTGTGCAGGTTGCAATTGGACGGCGGGTGCAGGCGGCGGAACTGGCGCGGGCGCCTGAACCATTGGGCTCACCGGTGCGGCCGCACCATTGCGCATCTCAGGCGCTGGGCGAATCTTTTCTCTACTCTGCGGCGCACTGCGCTCTTGAGGCGCGGCACCGCGCTCGTTCGGCGGCGTCACAAATCGCGATTCAGGTACGACAGGCGTACTGCGTTCGCGAACAATCGGATTCGGATCGCGCATTTGCGGGTTCGGCGCGCTTTCGCGAACTTGCCCGGGCAATGCTTCGCGCTGTCGCACCACTGGATTCGGGTCTTGCCACACACGTGGTTCCAACACGTTTGTATTCGGCTGCACCGTGAGCGGCTTGCGCTCTTGGGCATACGCAGGCGGCGCACCGCGCGAGGGGGCCGACTCGGTAACTACACCCGGCGAAGATCCGCGCACAGGCACTTGCGGCAGCACTTCGCGACGCTGACCGACGGGGTTGTTCTCGGCACGTGCGCCACGGAAATACGGCACCACTTCGCCCATGCGCGCGGGCGGTGCGCTGCGCAAATCCGGCGTCGGCACATTGCGTACGTAGTTCTGCGTCACATGACGGCCTGCAACGAACCCAGCTGCGGCAATGGTGGTCACCGCACCCGGCACACTCGCGTGTACGTACGCAGGCGGACGCCACGGATCCTCGGCACTATTTCTCACGTACGGACGATTGACATGACGCCAGTAATTCGGCGTGTAGGTGTACCAAGGCACGAACGGTTCGTTCCAACCGAGCGGTACCCACGAATACGTCGGTCCGACCGAAGCGCTTACGCTCCAGCCACTGCCGCCGTAGAAGGTCACCAACGCAGGCGCATACACCGCGCGCCCTACGTACGAGCCAGGGCACCATGCCCAGCGACCGCCGACACGCACCCAGCGACCGTAGTGAAACGGCGCAAAGCCCCACGGTGCATCGTCAACCCACGTCCAGCCCCACGGCTGCACCCATGACCAGCGACCGTAGCGATACGGCGCCCACGACGAAGACACCGTGTTCGGATACCAAACGCGACCGTACTCGTAATGCGTTTCCCAATAACCATGATCGTCAAGATCACGCACGCCGACCATCCACGGATTGAAATAACCGCGATTGCGCGATTCCCAACGATCAATGCGACGATCGCGCGCAACGACCCAGCCTTCGAAGCCACCACTCGCAACACCGCCATACGCATAACGATCGAAGCGCGCACCGTTTTGGTCGAACGCAAAGGTATCGCCGCGATTGATCGTTTGCACGCGGCCAAACGTGTTGAGTTCCGCTTGACCAAAGCGTGTGGTCACCACACTTGGGTTGTAGCCATCGCCCGCGGTGACGAGATAGAGACCCGGTTGCACGAATGAAATTTCGCCATGATCGGTCACCACGCGCATCGCGTCTTTCGGCTCCCACTGACGAATGCGCACCGCGATCACGCCGCTCGCAAGCCGTGCCACGAGATTGTGATCATCGAAACGATCGAAATACACATTCGCACCGCCAGAGAGCCAGACTTGTAGTGGCCCCACATCGAGCTCAGCACGACCACCATCGCTCACGAGCAGATTGTCGCCGGCCGTCACCACATGATTGCGATAGGCCGATTGCCACGGCTCGTATTGCGTCGCGATGCGAACATCCCCCGCGTATTCGGCAAGACGTGCGACGCGCCCCGGCGGATCGGCAAAGACAAATGTTGAAGTGAAGGTCACAGCAAGGACAACAGCCGAGCGCGCGGCAGTTTTTAGGGCGCGAATGAACATGCGACCTCCCGAAAAAAGGATCTTGTTGAGTTAACGCTTGGTGAGACACCCCGTTGACCACGAAATTCCTCACGGATGACAGTAAAATACTGTATTCTTAAACAGTATTTTGCCGCACAAGATAGGGTTCAACATGTCACTCGCCATCGCTCATTCTCGCGCCCTTGCAGGTATGCAGGCCGAACCGGTGACAGTCGAATTGCATATCGCCAACGGTAACCCCACGTTTAATTTGGTGGGCTTGCCCGAGGTTGAGGTGCGCGAATCGCGCGATCGAGTACGCGCCGCAATTCAGACGGCTGGTTTCGAATTTCCTTATCGAAAGCTCACGGCGAATTTAGCCCCCGCAGAAATTCCAAAAGAATCTGGCCGTTTCGATTTACCGATTGCGATCTCTCTGCTCGCCGCGAGCGGCCAAATACCAAGCAAGCGTCTTGCAGATTTTGAGTTTGCGGGCGAGTTGGGGCTCAATGGCGATTTGCGTCCGGTGCGTGGCGCGCTTGCAATGGCGCTCGCCGCAAAAGCCGCGGGGCGCACGTTGATCGTGCCGCAAGCCTCAGCAGCGGAGGCAGCACTTGCGCCTGGTGCACAAGTGTTGTCAGCGCAATCGTTGTTGCAGGTTGCTGCGCATGTGGCCGGCCGTCAATCGCTTGAACCACCTCCGTACGTCGAAGCCGCAAATGCGCCAATTTATCCTGATCTGAGCGACGTGAAAGGACAAGCGCAGGCAAAGCGTGCATTGGAGATTGCCGCGGCGGGTCGACACAACGTACTGCTCATCGGCCCACCGGGTACAGGTAAAAGCATGCTTGCGCATCGCCTGCCGGGCATTTTGCCGCCGATGAACGAACAAGAAGCGGTTGAGAGTGCTGCGCTCTTGTCGCTCGTCGGAAAATTTCGTGCGGACGCGTTTAGTCATCGCCCGATTCGCGCACCACATCATTCGGCAAGCGCGGCTGCATTGGTTGGCGGCGGTAGCGATCCGAAGCCCGGTGAAATTTCTCTTGCACATCACGGCGTACTCTTCCTAGATGAGTTCGCCGAGTACGATCGGCGAATTCTGGAAGTTCTACGCGAGCCACTTGAGAATCGTGCTATTAATATTTCACGCGCCGCGCGGCAGGTGACTTATCCAGCAAATTTCATGTTGATTGCTGCGATGAATCCTTGCCCTGACGGCTATCTCGGCGCACAAATTGCCGCGCGACCGTGCCGATGCACGCCCGATCAGATTGCGCGTTATCGTGGACGAATTTCCGGGCCTTTACTTGATCGCATCGATATGCAGGTGACGGTGCCGATGCAGCCGAACGATGTCTTGCGCAGCAAAGCAGGCGATACGTCGAGTGAGGCGAGCGAGGTTGTGCGCATGCGTGTGGTCGCCGCCGACGCACGTGCACGCGAGCGACAAGGGCATGCCAATGCTTTGCTCAGCGTAAAGGCATTGCAACAGCATTGTGCACTCGATGCATCAGGCGAAGCGCTCTTGCAACAGGCTGCAAACAAAATGGGGCTTTCCGCGCGCGCGCAACATCGTGTGCAGCGCGTTGCGAGAACCATCGCCGATTTGGCGGGGGCGACAACGATTGCAGTGAGTCATGTTGCCGAAGCGCTTGGTTATCGGCAGGTTTGACCGTGGATCAATGATCGCGGTGCCCCGTCGCCTCAATCGTCGTTTTTCCAAATCGATCATCGGGATATGTACGCAATGACGAAAAAAATTAACCTAAGCGCCCAATTTAATTGGGGCGAAAGACAAATAACGATGCATATTGTCTCTTATAAAAATAAACGTATCTCCCCATATAAACAGATCGATCAGCAAGATAGCTGGCGTGCTATTTTTCCGACTTATTTTGATGTTTGGAGCGTTTTCAATCACCAATTCCCAGCCTAGACGAAACAATTTTTGTCTTGGACGCTTGACAAGCTATACACGCCCGTGAACAATTCGTCTTAGACGTTTCGTCTCCCGCTTCTCCTCCCTGAGCGGGTGTTCGGGGCTCCTCCTCTGAGAAGACCTAGAGCATTACGCCTCTGACCGCGTTCGCGATCAGGGGCTTTTTCTTTTATGTCACAGCGCGTTTTTCAAACGCATTGGTTCGCCTTTGTTCAACAAACAAAAGCCGCGTTGTTCATGCGGGTTCAGATGGTGCATCCGCTGCGAGCCACTGCTCGAACACGGTCGCGCAATGTTTCATTCCGAGCCCGGTATGTGCCGAGAAGAGAACGATCGAATCGCCGTCGCGCAGCAATGACGACATTTGCGTGCGTGTTTCTCGTTCGATCTTCATGCGCTCGCTCTGCGTAAGTTTGTCGGCTTTGTTGAGTAGCCAGAGGATCGCCGGTCGCGCAATTTGCGATTCGCTTTCGCGGTTAAGCCAGGCAACGAATTCAAGATCCAGTTCGTTCGGTGCATGCCGCACATCGGAGAGCAACACAATGCCACGCAACGCCTCGCGCTGCCGCAAGTACGCCTCGATAACCCCGGTCCATACACGCTGTTTGTCTTTTGGCGTGCGCGCAAAGCCATAACCCGGCAAATCGACCAAATGGCCGCCGCCGCGCAGAGCGAAAAAATTGAGCTCCCGCGTACGCCCAGGCATTTTGCTCGCGTAGGCGAGCTTAGTTTGGCCAACGAATTTATTGATGCTGCTCGACTTGCCTGCGTTCGAGCGACCGACAAAAGCGATCTCGGCGCCGTTTGCCTCAGGGCACCCTTCGTAATCAACCACCGATTTAACAAAACTCGCACTCGCGAAAGCGGGAATGCGCTCAATGTGTCCGGCTGCGGGTGGGCTCGATCGGGGAGGCGGTTTCTTGGCGTGTTGCGTGCGTGCGGTGGGCATAACGGTGGCGTCTCCTGCGCACAACGCGCGAACGGGACTCAGTCTCTCGCTGTCGAATTGACGGCTCGATTGGCTGCCCGAAAGCTATAATTTTAGGCTGTCATCCGTCACAACAACGCTCGCGCGCCGCGATCATTCATTCGCACCCGAAGCAGCGCGAGCAGCAAAGAATTACGATCATGTCGATCACGTCCAGTTTGCGCGCGCTTGCGCTCGTCGTCAGTCTCGGTTCGGGTATTGCATTCGCGCAACCCGCACCTACCAATAAAGATCCCGATTACGCCAAGGGTCAAGCGCTCGCGGGCGTCTGCGCGGGTTGTCACGGTGTCGATGGCCACTCGACCGTTCCAACCCAACCCAGCCTCGGGGGCATGGGCTGGCAGTACATTGCGCGTCAGTTGAAGCATTTCAAAACGGGTCAGCGCGACAACGCGATCATGAAAGGTTTTGCAGCGAACTTAAGCGACGCTGATATGAAAGCTCTCGGCGTGTACTACTCGATGCAAAAGCCGAAGAGTGTGGGTACCAAGGACATGGCGCTCGCAAAATCCGCCGAAACGCTTTATCGCGCCGGCGACGCCGCACGCGGTATTCCTGCGTGCGCTGGTTGCCATTCGCCATCCGGTGCAGGCATCCCTGGGCAATATCCGCTTCTCGGTGGCCAACATGCGGAATACACTGCTGCGGGGCTCGCTGCGTTCAAAACAGGTACGCGCGGAAAGGCAACGAAAGAAGACGCTCATCCGAACGGCAAGATAATGATGGCGATCGCCGCGAAATTAACTGACGCAGAAATTAAAGCGCTCGCCGAATACACCGCCGGACTTAAGTAAACGAGTGCGCTCGTGAGTGAACCAACAAGCCCGGACGACGTGAAAGTCGCCGGGCTTTTTTCATATCCAGTAAAAGGCTGTCGCGCGATCGTGCACGAAACGGCATCAGTGCTGATCACCGGGCTCACGCATGATCGATCCTGGATGCTCGTCGATCCGCGACCGAATCCACAACGATTCATTACGCAACGAGAAGTGCCGGTGCTTGCAACCGTCACGGCGGTTGTCGACGGCACTGGCGGCTTAACGTTATCGTGCAACGGATGCGATTCGCTCTATGTACCGATGCCAACGGCCGCGAACGCGCTCTGCAAAGTAAAAGTATGGAGTAGCGAAGTCATCGCGCTCGACGCTGGGGACGCCGTTGCAGTTTGGTTTGAAAAAGCACTCGCTTTGCCCCAAGGAAAGGTGCGACTCGTTCGTTTTCATCCACAAGCGATGCGAGATTGCAATCGGCTCTACACCCAAGGTTCTGGGGCAAAGACGATGTTTGCTGATGGCTATCCATTGCTTGTTACCAACGAGGCATCGCTTGTTGATTTAAACCGTCGAATGAACCGCAACGCGGATAATGCGATACCAATGAATCGCTTTCGTCCCAATCTCGTATTAGCGGGACTGCCGGCTTGGGATGAGGATCACGTCGATGAGATCGTTATTGGCGACGTCGTATTGAAACTCGTCAAGCCTTGTGTGCGCTGCGAAGTCACCGCCACTGACCAGACGATCGGCGCACGGCTCTCAGATGAGCCCCTAAACACATTGGCTCGGTTTCGCAACAATCCAGACTTAGGCGGTGTGACGTTTGGTTGGAACGCGGTTGTGCTTCGCGAAGGTTCCGTTGCCATTGGCAAAAGCGCGCAGCTTCAATATCGTTTTTAGCGCTCATGATCTGCTGCTGCGCGATTGACAGCGCAATGCGAGCTCTTGCAGAGAGGTGAGTTTCTGCGGTGCTGTCGCTAACTGCTCTACTGGTGCGAAGCGCCGAGCATCGTTTGTAGTTCGCCCGATTGCGAAAGCTCACGCATGATATCTGCGCCGCCGACAAATTCGCCGTCAACGTAGAGCTGCGGAATGGTCGGCCAATTGGCGAATGCTTTGACACCTTCGCGAATCTCGTTATCCGCAAGAACGTTTACAGACGCAAAATCGTCGCAGCCCGCCATTGACAACATCTTGGCAGCCGCAGAACTGAATCCGCACTGTGGGAATTGCGGAGTGCCTTTCATGAACAGCACCACACGGTTGTTCGTAACGAGATCGTGAATTTCTTTTTGTACGTCGCGGCTCATGGCTCAGTCTTTCGAAAACTATGTTGGCGTGACAAGTTTAGCGCCACAAAAAACAAACGCCCAGCTGGAGAACCATACTGGGCGTTGTTTTGAATAATTTAGTTTGACTCTGACCTACTTTCGCGAGCTATAAGGCTGACTATCATTGGCGCTGAACTGTTTCACGGTCCTGTTCGGGATGGGAAGGGGTGGGGCCAGTTAGCTATGGGGGTCAAACTAAAACGGGTGCCGAGA
>JBOFBL010000066.1:0-3283 GCA_051645545.1 Casimicrobium sp.
TGTCGATACCGAAGGCGAGCGCAGCAGCCGTCGGCTCGTTGATGATGCGTTTGACTTCGAGACCCGCAATGCGCCCCGCGTCTTTCGTCGCTTGACGTTGCGAATCGTTGAAGTACGCGGGCACCGTGATCACGGCCTCAGTCACTTCGTGGCCGAGGTAATCCTCAGCGGTTTTCTTCATCTTGCGAAGCGTTTCGGCAGACACGGCCGGTGGCGAAATTTTCTTGCCGCGCACTTCAACCCAAGCGTCGCCATTGTCGTTTTTGACGATCGCATACGGCATCAGGCTGATGTCCTTTTGCACTTCTTTTTCTTCGAAGCGACGACCGATCAAACGCTTCACCGCGTAGATCGTGTTCTTCGGGTTGGTGACCGCTTGGCGTTTCGCAGGCGCGCCGACGGTGATCTCGCCGTCTTCCATGTAGGCGACGATCGAGGGCGTCGTACGCGCGCCTTCCGAATTTTCGATGACCTTGGGTTGACCGCCCTCGATGACTGCAACGCAGCTATTCGTGGTTCCCAAGTCAATACCGATGATTTTGCTCATGTTGTTCTCCGTAACTAAATGGTTGATTTGTTATTTGGGTTCGCTTCGATTTGCATTCAAGGGGTGGCCCGCAAAAGGACGTCGCAGCCTTGCTGCTAAGACGACGGCGCTGCGCGCCTAGGACGACGCTCGCATTCGCTCGCTAGGACGCAAAGCTATGCCTTCAGCGATCGTCTAAACAAGATGAGTTGTTTGCGTACATCTTCAAGTTGATCAAACGCTTCGCCGGTTTCGTTGCTCAAATTCAATCTGTCTGCTAGCTCAAGTTGGGTCTCAAGTTCGGCAGCAGAACCGAGCGCTATACCTAAAAAGTGGCCGAGTTCGTTGGTGCCGGAGCGACCCGCACCTTCCGCGATGTTTGACGGAATCGACACAGCGGAGCGACGAATCTGCGCAGTCAGTCCGAAGCGCTCATCGGCCGGAAACTTCGCGCTGATGTCGTAGACCGTTTCAGCAAGCGCCATCGCCGCCTTCCAAACCGGAAAGTCGCGATGCGATCGTTGCTGTTTTTCGTCGGTGTTCATAAATACTTCAATTTCTCAACTCGGTTCGGGCTAGACCTCGCGTCGTAGGGGCGAAGCCCCGTCGTCCTAGGAATCGAAGATTCCGTCGTCTTCTCGTCCTGCCGCAGGCTTTGCGTCCTAGCGGCGAAGTCGCGTCGTCCTAGGCCGAAGGCCGTCGTCTTAGGCGCTAGCGCCGTCGTCCTTGGTCGCCGCTGCGACAGCGACCATCGCGGGACGCAGCACGCGCTCGCCAATCGTGTAGCCCTTTTGGAAGACTTGCAACACCGTACCCGGCGCTTGCTCCGATTCGATTTGGCTCATCGCTTGATGTACGTTCGGATCGAATTTCGCGCCCTCGGCTTTGACTTCTTTAACCTTCGCACGCTCAAACGCAGTGACTAAATTCTTGAGTGTCATATCGACACCCATTTTGAGTTGCTCGGTGGTGCTCTTGTCGTCCTTGAGCACCATTTCGAGCGTGTCTTTCACTGCGAGCATCGAAAACGCGAAATCGCGTGCGGCGTACTCACGGGCGTTCACGATTTCCTGCTGATTGCGTTTGCGGATGTTTTCCTGTTCGGCGAGCGCGCGCAGGTGTTGGTCTTTGAGCTGCGCGATTTCGTTCTCCGCAGCAGCGAGTTTTTCTTCGATCGTCATCTCAGCAGCCGCGTTGGCCGCAGCAATCGCTTCTTCGGCGAGCTTCGCGCTCGCGTCGTCGGCCGGCATCTCGGGCGTCGGGGTATTTTGTTCGTCTGGCTTGGCCATGAGTGCGTAAAACTAATAGTTAAAACAAAGCGTTACGCGCTATTTAGGGCGCTTTCCCCCTGTTTCAATAGGGGAATGCAATTTCTATTTAGCATTTTCTCTAATCGCCACATTTAGTTGGGCGATAACTTGGCAATACATTTATTTCAATAAGTAAGCTTTACAGTCTCTTCACTCGATTAAATTGGAGAAATAAGCAATATGCTGTTAAACAAAAAACAAGCGAAAAACGCCTGTTTGTGTACTACGAAGTGCGCCCATGATCACCGTTTCGCCATTGAGGCGCGCTTTTCCGCGAGTCGTCGCCCGTGTGTGGCAAGTCGCGCGCTTCGTTTCTAAGATCGCATTGTCATCACTCAATCGGAGTTTGCATGCGTTTCAAAACCTGGGTCGGCAGCGTCGCCATTGCGTCGATCGCCTCCACCTTCACTCTCACAACGCTCGGCGTAGCGTCGCTCATCGCGAGCGCGCCCGCCGCAGCGCAAGTCAAACAGTACCCACTCCGTGACTTCTTCAAAAATCCGGAGCGTGCGTACTTCCGCCTCTCGCCCGATGGCAAGCACATCGGTTTCATGCAGCCTTACCAATCGCGCATGAATATCTTCGTGCAACCGTTCGATAAAGTCGGCACGAACGAAGGTATCAAACGCGTCACCGCCGAAACTGCGCGCGACATTCCGAACTTTTTCTTCAAGGGCAATAACCACGTGCTCTTCACGAAGGACTTCGGTGGCGACGAGAACTTTCACGTGGTCACGGCGAATATCGCAACCGGTGTCGTTAAGGATTTAACGCCGCACGCGGGTACGCGCGCAAGCATTCTCGATTCGCTGCCCGACGATGATGATCACATTTTGGTTCAACACAACAAGCGCGACAAAAAGATTTTTGATGTGTATCGAGTGAATCTCAAAACGGGCAAAGAAACGCTCGTTGCGAAAAATCCAGGCACGATCACCGAGTGGTACACCGACAATGCGGGCAAGGTGCGCGCGGCGGGAACGAGCGACGGCGTGAATAAATCACTGCTTTATCGCGCGACCGAAAAAGACGAATTCAAACCGCTGTTAACAACCAATTTCCGTGAGTCACTCTCGGTGGTGGGTTGGACTGCCGACGACAAACAGATGTATGTGTCATCCAATCGCGGCCGCGACAAGATGGCGCTCTTCGAATTCGATCCGAGCACGGCGAAAGAAGGCAAACTGATTTATGAGCACCCAATTGCCGACATTTCCGCGCTCACTTGGTCGCGTGCGAGAAAAACGATTGTTTCCACCGTTGTGGAGGTTGATAAAGCAGAACCCGTGTTCTTCGATAAAGAGTTCGAGAAGATTTACAACGCAATCAAAGCGCAATTGCCAGGCTACGAACTTAGTTTTCAAAGCATGACTAAAGATGAGCGGCGCATGATCGTTGCTGCATCGAGCGATCGTACGCCCGGCGCACGGTATGTGTACGACGCGAA
>JBOFBL010000067.1:0-10738 GCA_051645545.1 Casimicrobium sp.
CGTTACTTGTTTCAGATGACCGAGCGATGCGTGACAATACAAAAAGTATTAAGACTAGTATTTTTATAATGACAACGTCATAATTCCCGCACGGGGAGATGGTCGCGAATAGAAATCCATGCGGCCTGACTGTTGGAAGCTGTCATGCATAGTGTTTTTCGTTTGCGCAACGTCGTTGTTGCTTTGTTTTCATTTTGTGTTTTGTTGAGCAGTGCGTATGCTGCACGCTGCGGATTCAATGCCGATATGGCAGGTCTTGAGGGCGCCGCAACTGCCACGAGCGACGGCCTTCTATTGCTTCGGCACACGCTCGGTTTGTCGGGCGACACGTTGACTGCAAAAACGGCGGCAGCGAATGCGTCGTCCAACGCGAACGCGACGAGCGATCACATCAAAGAGCACTTCCGCTTTCATCGTCCTGAGCACGATCTCGATGGCGACGCGGCGGTTGATGCAAACGACGCACAAATCGCGATGCGTTATTTGTTTGGCCTTCGTGGCGATGCGCTTACTGCGGGGCTCTCGCTGCGCGGTCGCCGCGATGTGAACGCAATTGTGGCTTACATCGAAAGCGGCTGCTCCACTGCGCCGCCACCGCTGCCCAATCCGGCTGCGAACGTCATTTATGTGAGTCCGACGGGCGGCGATTCACCGAGCGGTGGTACACAAGTGGCACCGCTTCGTACGCTCGCCTACGCATGCACGCGCGCGCAAGCGGGCGACACCATTCGATTGAGTGCGGGCACCTTTCAAGAGACCGCGCAATGCGTTGCGAAGAGTGGCGTGCGCATCATGGGCAATGGTCGTAATGGCTCGAACAAAACAGTCGTTATCGCACCGACTGCGTGGGACTTCACGGCAGACAACACCGTCGATAAACCCGAGGGCTACAGCGTTCTCGTAAGTAACGTGCAAAACGTCACGATCGATCAGATTGAATTTCGCGGCATTGCGAACAAAGCCAATGGCGCGATTCGCGTCGTGAGTTCAAGCGATGTGCTGTTGCGCGATCTTGCGATCTACGACTATCGCTACACTGGGCTCAACATCATCGGCGAGGACAATAGTCCTTCGATGCGTATCGATGCGCAGAATATCTATCTAGAAAATTCAGGCTACGAATGGTTGCCGGGTGTGAGTACGCAGTTTCCTGCTGGAGGCAGCGTGGGTAATCTCGGTATCTCGAACGTCGACGACTCGGTGTTTGCATTCATATCGATAAAAACTACATCGCGACGAGGCTACGGCGTGAAGGTCGGTAACTGGAAACGTTCCCGCTTCTTGTATTCGCAATTTGAAATGTTCCCGGAGCAGTCGTGGAACGGCGGCGGTCCGGGTAACTTCGATATGGAGTTGTTCGGAAGCCATGAGAAAGTTGAATTAGCCCACAACAAATTTCGACAAACGGTCTCACTCATTAGCTTTCCAAACGGAAACTACGAGTCGATTCCTTATAGCGTTCACGTGCATCACAACGATTTTCGACTCGCTCCTTTTGCTTACGGGTTAGAGACAGAAGGAAGCAAGTTTGTTGTCGATCACAATTGGTTCGCGAATACCTGGACTGCGATGCAGCGCTTTGGTGACCCGCCCGACGCGGCAACTGCCTTGTCGCGAAACGTTACTGTTTTCAATAATGTCGTGGATGGTCTGGACTCTAGATTGGTCGGGCTCAAGGGACGTGTGGAGAACCTGCGCATCTTCAACAACACGGTGTACTTGGGGCCGGGTGGCATTGCGCAAAATTATCTGGTTACCGTCGGAAGTAGCAATCGATCGGCGCGATGGATGGTGGGGAACAACGTGATTGTCGGTTCCGCAAATAAACCATCGAACAGCCGATACTTCGTGACGGCCTATCAGACGGACGAGGCGCCGCGCGATGTGCTTTTCTCCAACAATGTGTACAAGGACATCGCGGCTGGGGTGTCCATTGACAGTGCATCGCAAACGATTGCCGACCCTGTGACTTGGGATCATCGTTACGTGAGCAATGTGAATGCCGATCCGGCGTTGCCGCAGAGTGGCGCCAACGCTTATGAACCGATAGCGACGAGTTCTGTCGTCGATGTTGGCAACAACGACATTGGCGTTCGGCGTGCATTCGTAGGCGGTGCGCGCGACGTCGGCGCATTCGAGCGCGGGCAAGCTGCGTGGCGCTATGGTCTCGGTTCGGCGAGCGAGATCGAATACCTATGGGCACCGACAACCTCGATTCGCGATGAGTTTTTTATCGGGAGTGTCAATGTTGACTTGAACTCGCAGCCCGGCACGCAAATTCGCTATACGCTCGACGGCTCAGAGCCTGGCTGGAATTCAACGCTCTACACGGCACCGATCAACGTCACAAGTGCGGTGAAACTGCGCGCTCGCGCCTTCAACGAACACTTTGCCTCAGGCCCAGCGCTCATGTTGAATCTCGCGCCGAACGTGCGCGGTTATCCAAATCTCGCACTTGGGTTACCTGAATCGGCGTATACGGCGTCATCGACTTACTTCGAACGCGATCCGCAAGGCAATTTGAACTACCCACCGAAGCGCGCGTTCGATGACGAGTACGTCACGTTCCTTGGCTGGACAGCGAATATCGGCGATGCACGTCCGTGGGTACAGGTTGATCTTGGCGCTGCGAAGCGCATTCGCTTCATCGAGTTCTTCACGCGGCAATCGGTCGATCAGCCCGAGACGCGTCGCAACTTTGAAATCCGCGCGTCGAACGATCCCACGTTTGCGACCTACACCGTGCTTTACGCACAGGGTGCGGCCACGCTCGCACATCAAGCCGTGGTCGAACAAGAAATCACTAATCCAAACACGTTTCGCTATGTGCGTGCCGCGAAGACAGTTGACGAAAGTTTCTTTGTCAACGAACTTAAGATTCGCGGCGAGTGATCTCGCCGCGACTTTGTTTGCCGCTTAGCGAAATGTCGCCCAGTCCCAATGTTCCGCGCGATGGTTAGACCCATTTCGTGCGGCATGCGGCACATCGGCGCCGGGTGCCGCTTGTCGCGCATCTTGCCAACGTCCGCGATGATCTTGCACAAGTAAGTGACACACGTAGCTATCGCCCTGGCTGTAGCGCACGGCGACCTGTACGACGCCGTTGAAACTACCTTGTGCGTCAAGCGGGCGAGTAGTAACACCGGCGCCGACCGCAACAGGGGCCGCAAGCAGAAAGCCGCCTTTGTTGGTCACGTCGCAGCTTACCTTGAATTGCGTACCCAGTGCATTGGTGATGCTTACCGGCACTTCGACGATCGCGCTGTTGTTACCGCTTTGAGCATGGGTAACCCATGCAGCGCTCGCAAAGCCTACGACGAAGAGGGCGGTGACAATTTTTTTCATTTCATGCTCCAGTGAATTTGCTTGGGAAGTTGGAAACTACTGCGGCCAACGGCCCCACACGAGGTGTGGCTGTGCATGTGGCAATTCGAAGACGCCAGGATCGCGACCGTCCACGACGGCAGGGTGGCGAGAGAGACCCGCCTGCGTCACTACCCGGCACGCGAAGCGATCAATCCTTGCCGGATTACCGTTGTGCGGCCAATGCATGGGTACTGTGATCTGGCCGCGTTGTGTACCCGCACCCACCGGTGTTGTGGCCATACCGTGCGACATCAGCTGTCCGCCTGCGTAGAGCGCACATTCTCCAATCAGATTGGTTGGACTCGGTTGTGTCGTGGCGAAGGGCAGTACAAATGACGTCATCGGACTTTGTGCGCATGCGTTGTGCGCAAGCGCAAGCGTCATCGCGCAGATAAACACAGCGCGTTTGAGTGTCTGTGAATTGAGTTTCATGATGTGGCTCCGCTTTGTTGCTGCACTAGAAAATGGGGGTCAACGTTCGCGTCGTCATCGTGCGCGCGCCGATGAAGCGCTGCCCCGTGTAGCGCAGGCTATCGTTGGCGCGTACGACGCGAATAGGTTGTGCAATCGGCACTGCGGGAACGGCCACCACTACTGGATTCGGATTTACTGGCGTCGCGCGTGGGCCGTCGGTTGCCATGTTCGCGTTGCATTGGGCGAGTTCGGTGGTATTGAGCATGCGACCGGGGTGACCGTAGCTTGCGATACGTCCGACCAACTGCGCAAGATTCGCGCAAGCGTGAACGCCGGGCACCGCCCACGGACCGCTGATCGTGCAGTTATTGCCCGCGCACTGCCACACCAATCCGTTTGCATTGACCGCGCCGCTGCGATCGACGAGACCGTCAGCGACAGTGGCGCGGTATTGGAAGATTTGTGCTTTCGCAGGGTGCGGTGCAAGCGCGGTGGCCGCGGCTACGGCGACGGCAAGCGCTAGGAATTGACGACGAACATCAAGTGTCGGTGTTCGAGATTTCGCAGTTTGCATGGTGAGACTCCCTCGATAGATTGCGTACGACGGTTAGGTCGTACACAACGCGCTCGCGGTTCAATCTCACCCATACTGCCGCGAAACGGAGTTTTACTCCTGCGCTGTCAATTAACCTTGCACGCGCCAGGAGATCCTGCCGAAATTGGATTTTCGAACTCACCGGAACTCACGGCTTTGCCGTCGAAGAGTTTCGGAATTTGGCCCGAGTTTCCGAATTTCGGATCGGCACGACGGCGCTCGTTCAAGATGCGAACGATGTTCCACTCATCATGCGCACCATTGCTGAACGAGACCGATGCGCGTAGCGCGTAATAGTTACGAAAACTATTCTTGTTGACGCGGCCGCGCTCGACTTCGCGTTTGAGCCCTGTGTCCTCGGCAAGACGTTTGTCGAAATATTTGCCGATCGTTTCCATGTCTCCGGTACCGGTAAGACCAAAGAAGGCTGCGAAATCGGAGGGCCCTGCAAAATAAACGAAATCAAAATCCTCACCAAGCGCGTTCGCGCCTTCAAGCACGCGTGTCCACATGAGCATGTATTCGCCGTGCCCGCCGCGCGCACCCGACGGTGCCGTGAGATCGGCTTCTTTCATCGCGGGATTTAAGATCCACAACTGATCTTTGCCGAAACGCGTTTCGATACGCTCTTTCGCGAGATTAGACACCTCGACGTTGACATTGAAATAGCCGCCGCCAGTCGTCGACAGCGGCACGCTGAAGTAACCAATTGCCTTGCCTTTCGCGCGCTCGGCAGCGATCATCGCGCGCAAAGCTTTTACTTTTTCATCAATGAGCGGAAGGAATTCGTCATTCACGCAATAGCACATCTTGATGGCAGTGCACTGCGTGTTTTGCACCACCTTGGGTGCGGGCGCTTGCGCAAACGCAGGCGAGAGCGCAACGGTCGCGAGCAGGCTCGCGATGGCGGACGCACGTGAACGTACGAACGATGTTTGTTTCAGTTTCATTGGAGACTCCAATCGTTGGGTAATACTTTGGCGGGTACGAGTGATGTAGCAAAACGCTTGCCTAAAAGCATCGGAGGCTACGAAATGGCATACAAGATTTACACAATAAAATTTATGTATTCAAGTCCTATTTTATTGGGGATAAATGGCAAAAATAAATATTTTCAATAAATACAATTATTGACGCGATCGCCCAATTAAATAGGGCTTCTGATTAAATTGTTACGAAGCGTTTCAGGGCTTGTTATCTGTTCGTATCAATACGGGGCGCACGGTCACGACCGCCTTCGTTTCATTCGTCCACATCCAACACCATTCGTGCTTTGAATCCGAGATCAGTTCGCCATTGAGCGAGGCAGAATTTGCCTGTTTCGTATCGAACACAACCTCTTTACCTTGGTGCCGGTGAATATTGAACGCCACATTCGCGCTCGAGGAAAACGCCCATTGTGCGCGGTCGTTTTTTGCAAAGTCCGCACATACCTCGGCGACTTTACCGGGTGCAATCGATACCGTTTTTTCGAACCGCTCGCCTATCCAGGAATGAACCTCCGCCGACGCGGGAACGCTCACAAAGAGCAGCAACCAAGCTAGTATTTTTAAGAGCATAGTGTCTCGTTTTGGTCACGCTTCGCTCTTGCAAAACACAAGGGACATCCAGCGACCTATCAATTTAAGGAGAGTTATCAGAATCAGAATTGTCTAACAATCCGCTCACACAATAAATCGATCACAGACCAACCGAAGGTGAAAAACATGCAATTCGTGATGAGCACAGTAACATCGAGCAATCGAATCGGCACCGATGGCTTCTTCGATACGCAAGCCATGTTCATTTATCGAAAGACGATTGCGGGACACCATGAGGCGGAGCACCGACATTTAGTCGTTCGCACCGAGCTGCGTCGCCTGCTCATCATGATCGATGGTCATCATTCGCTGACCGATCTTTCGCGAAATTTCCGCGGACACGAATTGGGTATGCTCGCAGAAGAGCTGCAAGCACTCGGTCTGATCGAACCCGTCAGTCGTTTGCCGATCTTCGCTCGCGTACGCGTGACGGACTTACCGCTTCACAATGCTCGCGGCGACGCCGAGCGGTTAGCGTCGATTAGAGCCGCAGCGATCGACGCCACGCGCGAACTGCTTGGTATGGTTGCCGATCCCTACATTCGGCAATTGAGCGGTTGCACCAGTAGCTCGCAGCTTCGTGACGCGATCTCGTTTGCCGAGGCTCGCGTCAAAGGCATGCTTGGCGCCGATGCGGCGACCTTGTTCATCGAAACGATTCGCGACGCCGCGCGTGCTGCGAACTAGCCCGCGAAAATAGACACAAAAACTACGTAGATAGCTCTTACCGGAGGGAACCAAATGATGGGTCATGCGACAGGCGGCGCATTGCGCAGCAGCACAAACGTATCCAATGCCTTGCTTTGCGAGGCATCATTTCGCCGCACGATTAGCGGCCATAACGAGCTTTGTTATCACCATGCGCTGCATCGCGTCGAGGTGATTCGACTGCTCGCGCGCATCGATAGCGCAAAAACGTTTGATGAACTTGTACCGTACTTTCGCGACGGCGAGCTGCCCGATTTGCTGGAAGAACTCCTGGAACTCGGTTTCATCGAAACCTGCAATGACCGAAGACACATGCGCGTCGGCGCGCGATCGCAACGGGTCGGTATTCGTCGCAGTTTGTCACCGATGCAGTTCGAGGCCATTCGACGGGCGACGATGAACGGCGCAACGGAATTGCTCGGTCAATTCGCCTGGCAGCATTTGCATAAGCTCAACGCCTGTTTCGATACTGCTGACTTGCGCGCAGTGCTCGATGACATCAAGCAACACATCGCCAGAACAAGAGGCGAGAGCGCCGTGCAACTCTTCATGGAATCGGTAAGGAGCGCTGCGAAACGTTAGTCCTCGCGCGAAAAAAGCACTTGCTGCCAGTATCGCTTTCGATTTGCTATCGTATTCGCAAAATGCCCACTTACAATTCGCCGCAACCTAGGGTCACGCATGTTGCGTAGGCCGCGAGTATTTGTAAAGCACAGGAGCGGCGTGATGCGATCAATTCCACCTTTGGTTCGTTTGATGTTTATGGCAATCGGCGGAGTGGCGCTTGCCGGTTGTCAATCGATGGACACTGGCCGAAGCGAGCCCGCAGCAGCAGCGACGGCGCCGGTTCGCGTCAACGCGATTACTTGCGAATTCAAAGCAACGGGTGGCGACTACAAAGGCACTTGCGCGATTCCTTGCATGGTCAATTCGCTCTGGATCGACATCGATGGCCCACGCGCCGATCGTACGTGCAACGTACCGCCTCGCACGGTCGAAGCGAGCTTCAAAAAAACCGACCGTCCCGATCACTACCTCGGCACGATGCAGCCGAAAGAACCTGAAGATCCCAATCGATTCGAATTGCTCAATCTGGGCTCGGGTAAGGGCATCGCGAAATTGCCGTTCGGCTGGTTCGGCGTACAGCAAGCGAGCCTTGGCAACGAAATGAAGCTCACGATCGATGGCAATAAAACGCTGCCCGCGACGCAAGACGATTTGAAGATCATTCAACGTGCGATCGCGTTGATCCCGAATGACGCAGTGTGGAACAAAGCCGACACGCGTCAATGCCCGAAAGGTCAAACCAAGTTGAGTGTGTTCTGTGCGTTGATCCAAGCGACCGAAGAAATCTCTGGCGGTTACCACTATCGCCAACCCGCGATGCAAGCGGTTCGTGAAGTGGTCAATGAAGTCGGCGGCAAACGTGTCGACAAACATCGATTGATGGATTACAACAATCATCCCGACACAACGCTTGCAGAAATTCACACCATGCTTCGCATGGCGCAGGCTAAAGTGGAAAAGCGGGTTCGTTGATCGAAGTGGCGTGCTCGATGTCTAACGAGTAAAAATACTGAGTCTTAGCGGCCTGCGCAGATGCAACAGCTTATTTGCTTACGCCCCGCTTCAATAGCTCGCCGATGGTTTGAATTTCATCCGTCCAAATGCCGCCTTTGAAGCCGCTCGGCACGCGCGCGAGATCGTCGGCCGTGTTGATGGTGTCTGCGGAATTGCCTCTGCGGTTTCCCGTGATATACACCGCTGAACCGACGCGAGTCATTCGCTCGACGAGCCGATCCGGCCATCCCCACAGCCACGTTGCGTAATCGAGCGGAATCACGAGCAACCGGTTCTCGCACTCGCTTGACGTGACGCCCATCCAGCCGACCATCATGTCGCGATAGAGACAGGCTTTGATTGCGTCGCGTGAGATCGTGATGATGTGTGGCGCATTTGTGCGCACGACAGCGACGGGGCGATCACCGCCATACACCGCAATGGTTCGTTGTCGCGCCTCGGGCAGGCTGTTCAAAAATCTCGAAAGCAGTTCACCTTCGGCAGGATCGTTGCTTTTCACGTTGATTAGCAAGCGTTGCGAAGGCAATGCATCGAGTACATCGCGCAGCGACGGAATCGCACCGATACCCTTACCACGCAACGGAAATGTTTTGCCGCCATCAGCCGTATAGCCATAACCCGCGTCAAGCGTGCGCAGATATGCCATCGCGTGGTCGCGCGTGCGGCCACGACCTTCGGTTCGGCACTCGAGCGTCCAATCGTGAAACACCGCAAACTCACCGTCGATCGTCGGATGTACATCGAGTTCAATCACATCTGCACCCGCAGCGATGGCTGCCTTCATCGATGGGATCGTGTTTTCCAGAAACTCATGCGTCGGCGGATGAATTCGCGTCGCAGTACATGTGTCACGCTCAACACCCTCTGGAGGAAAGGTTTGCGTCACACCGCGATGGGCGAGCAGGACGGGATAGCGATCATTCACCGCAAACGGCGAGGGAGGGCGCTGTGATGCGCAACCTGCAAGCGAAAGAACGAGAGCGAGCAGCATGAAGCGGTTTGTGTACACGCGGCATCCTTGGGAAGAAAGCGATGTACAAGTTTAGAAACGGTCTGTGAAGTCAATATGAACTCACACGCGGCTGCGCGAAAGGCTCTTTTGCGCTAACCGTTAAACACTTTGTTCGCAATCTTCCAATTGCCATGTTGTTGCACGAGCACGAAGTAATCGGTGAAGGTCACTGCGCCGTGGACGAGCGTTGCTTTCGCCATGGCCGCAGCACCGGTTACGTCGATTGCATCGATCGTGCGCGCGCGCGAGGCTTCGTCTGCTGCGGGAGTGCCCGGAAAAACGGCGCAATACTGATCGAGATTCCACGATAACCATTGCTCGCCGCGAAAGCCTTCAATGTGTGCGGTTGGTAGAAAGCACTCGCGAAAATGTTGCGTGTCACCCGTCGCATGGCCGCGAAAATAGGTTTCGATGGTACTGCGGATCCCGGAGATTTCTTGCGTGTCGCTCATGAAGGAAGTATATGTGGCGCATTCGCGAGCACACAACTTACTCGGAGCATCGTTCGTTTTAGTTTGGAATAACGAATGCGCCGAGTCGCGCGAGCATCAACGACGAGAAGCTTCTCACGCCAAATCGGATGCTTTCTTCATCGGCTCGAAAGTTTGGCGCATGATTCATTGCGATATAGCCTTTCTCGAAGTTCGATCCGCCGAGAATAAAGTAGACGCCCGGAGTCTTTTGCTGGAAGTAGGCGAAGTCGTCGTTGAAGAACGGAATCTGTCCGTAAACCGGTTTGATCGCATCCACGCCGACCGCTTGCTGCAATGTGCGCATGGTTTCTTGCGTGAGCCTCTCGTTGTTTATCACGGTTGGGTTTGCTTGCACGTAAGACACGGAACGGAGTTTCGCTTTGTGACCGCTCGCCTCGATCACGCGTTCGATGCGCGGGATGACGCCTGGCAAGTTCGACGCGTTGGTTTCGTACAAATAGGCCTCGAGAAATAGCTCACCGTTCTCGCGTCGCGTATCGAACGTCGCGTCCATGATCAAGTAATCCTGAAATGCTGTGTTTGGATTACCGACGCCCAAGTCAGGATCGCCCATGCGCTGAATCTCCCAGGGCTTCGCGCCAGGACGCATGCGCACGAGCGCGCTTTGAATGTCTTTCGTCAATCCTTCTATTTCATTGGCAGTGAGATCGTCTTTGAACGCAAGTCGCACGCGCCGCTGATGCGCAAATACTTCGTTAGACCGCACGAGAATCTGGCCCATGGGGAACGCTGTGACGTGTAGGCCGTAAATTTCGTCGGGCTTGATCGACGAGAACACGCCGCGATCAATCAACCCCTTCGCGCCCTTGAACGTTTCCTCTTCGGGCTGAAAGATGAACATCACCGTGCCGCGCAACGACGCCCGATGCTTCGCGAGTACCTCAGCCATGCCTAAAGCAATCGCGATGTGAATATCGTGCCCGCACGCATGATGAACATTGTGCGTTTGCGATCTGAATGGTTCGGGGTCGGGATAGAAACCGGGCAG
>JBOFBL010000068.1:0-6358 GCA_051645545.1 Casimicrobium sp.
GGCACGATTCGCGGCATGTACGTCGAAGGCGAAAACCCGGCGATGAGCGATCCCGATCTCGATCATGCACGCGCAGGGCTTGCGAAGCTTGAACATCTCGTGGTGCAAGACATTTTCGCGACCGAGACCGCGATCCTGGCCGACGTGATCTTGCCCGCGTCATCGTTCTACGAGAAATGGGGCACGGTCACGAATACCGATCGACTGATTCAAATAGGGCGACCCGCATTGAATCCTCCAGGCGATGCAAAACAAGATCTCTGGGCGATTGAACAAATTGGTCGGCGCATCGGACTCGATTGGAACTACTGGCGCACCGAAGATGGCGATGGTCACGTCGCGGCAGAAGCACCCACCGCTCGCGTGTATGAAGAGATGCGCAACGTGATGGCACCGCTTGCAGGTGTGCCATGGTCGCGGCTTGTGAAGGAAAGTGCGGTCGTTACACCGGCAGCGCGCGAAGACGCGCCCGGTGATGCCGTCGTCTTCACCGATCTTTTCCCAACGAATGACGGTCGCGCGACGCTGCGCGCAGCGTCGTTCGTCGCAAGCCCCGAGCAAACAAACGAGGAATATCCGTTCGTGCTTTCAACCGGTCGCGTGCTCGAACATTGGCACACGGGCGCGATGACGCGACGCGCAACGATGCTCGATGCGCTCGCACCGACCGCAACCGTTGCCATCAATCCCGATGACGCAAAAACGCTTGCAATCGCCAATGGTGATCGCGTGGTCGTGACATCGCGTCACGGTGAAGTCGTAGCCGTCGCCGATTGTTCGACGCTCGTTGCGAAAGGGCAAGCGTTCATTCCGTTCGCGTATTGGGAGGCGGCTGCGAACAAGTTGACGGGCGACGCACTTGATCCGTTTGGAAAAATTCCGGGGTTTAAGGTGACGGCGGTGCGAATGACAAGAACGGCGCGAGCACGCGAAAACGAAGCGGGCTAAGAGGCTAGCGCGCCTTAGCTTAAACCTTCGAGTTTGCGTTGCTGGGTGATGAACAACGGATCGAACGAGAGCTTTTTCGTGGTCGGCGATTCGCTATCAAGCACGCGCCAAAACGGGGTGACTTTTTCAAGTGGCGTGCCTGCGTTGAACGATTCGTACGCGGCCTCGGCGACCGTGCGAATATGAAAACCCATCGTAATGGGGCAGGTGACCTCCGCCTTGTGCGCCTTCGCGAGGCGCTCGCGCAACGCACGCACATCGATCGACGTGCCGCGCGGAATCTTGCGCACGAATTGATCGACCAGTTTGGGCGTCGGCACCAACATGATTTGTCCTTGTTTCATGCCCGCGATGTTGATGGGCACGGGTTTCACCTGCGCGACGGCGTCGCAGTTCAATTTGTCCAGCCACGATTTGCGAGCCATGTGACGATTTCCTGTGCGTCAAAGACTGTGAGCGTAAGCCGAGCTATTTAACTTGTCTTGCGGTCTTGAAAATAGCTTACATGAAAATGCACTTAAGCCCTATTAAATCGGGCGATTGGGTAATTTTTTATTGATATCGAAAATTATCCGAATTTCTCCATTTGCCCAATGAAATAGAGTCCTTGGTGATTTAGAAGTTTTCCCTTATAAGTGTTTCAAAAATCCTAAAAAGTGACGTTCTGGAGCATCCTACCTAGTCTTTATCGAGGGCAACGAAAGCACGCATGTAGAAAATCGAACGTCTGTTTAAATCGAGCGATTGAGGGAGCTATGTCGCCTTTTGAAAATCTAATAACACCGAGCACAGGCTTCGCCCGTGACGTCGCGACGCTGACTTCCGGAAGCGGCATTGGCGCGGGGTCGAACAGCGAAGGACGCACGCGGCAATCCACCAAAACACGTATCGTGCACGCCACCGAAGGGCTTTTCTTGCAGCGTGGCTTCGAAGGTACGAGCCTGCGCGCGATTACGACCGAGGCGAACGTAAATTTGGCCGCCGTGAATTACCACTTCGGCAGCAAGGAAGAGCTTTTCGCGGTGCTCTTGACCGAGCGGCTCGATCCGCTTTACGAAGATCGTGCACGTCGACTTGAGGCGCTCAAGGCACAAGGCGTCGATCATGATCAGCACGTCGAGCAGATCATCGCAACGCTCTTCATGCCTGCGCTTACCCTCGCGCGAGATCCTGCGCGCGGCGGACTCGATTTCTTGCGTTTCATCGGTCGCGCCTATGCCGATCCGTCGGATTTCGTTCGCAACCTGCTCGCCGAACGATATGCCGCAACCAACTTGAAGTTCAAACTGGCCTTCGCCGAAGCATTGCCGGAACTCAACGAACACGATCTTGCGATGCGCCTGAGCTTCATTCTCGACGCCGTGTCCTCGACCCTTGCGAGCGAAGACGTGCGCAAATTCATTGGAGGCTTGCCGAGCAATAACGAAGACGATGTGAAATTGCTCTCGTATTTGGCGCCATTTCTTGGCGCTGCGCTCCGCGCGAACGTGCGAACGCAACAACAAATCGCGGCGCTTCAAAAACTCTAAGGAATTCACAGCATGGCAGCAGCGCTTCGCGAACCCATCTACGTTGTCGACGGTGCACGCACACCGTTTTTGAAAGCGCGCAATGCGCCGGGGCCGTTCACAGCGTCCGATCTCGCGGTTGCTGCGGGTCGTGCGCTGCTTGCGCGCTTGCCCGTGAAACCTGAGCAATTCGATGAAGTGATTCTCGGCTGCGCGAACCCTTCCGCCGACGAAGTGAACATTGGGCGTTACGTTGCAATGCGCCTTGGTTGCGGCGACAAAGTCACCGGTTGGACCGTGATGCGCAACTGCGCAAGCGGTATGCAATCGATCGATTCGGCGATTAACAACATGCTCGCAGGTCGCAGCGAATTGGTGCTCGCGGGCGGCGTCGATGCGCTCTCGCACGCGCCGCTGTTGTATTCGCCGAAGATGGTGCTCTGGTTCGCGGCCCTCGCAGGTACGAAAACGATGGGGCAACGCGTTGGCGTGTTCGCGAAACTCTCACCGAAAGAATTGCTCTCGCCCGTCATCGCTTTGATGCGCGGGCTCACCGATCCGAAGGTCGGCTTGCTAATGGGGCAAACGGCTGAGAATCTCGCGCACCGATTCGGCATCACGCGCGTCGATATGGATGCATTCGCAGCGGAAAGTCACAAACGCGTGCTCGCTGCGCAAGCCACGGGTCACTACAAAGACGAAGTGACGCCGCTCATCGATAAAGCAGGCAGTGTGTATGCAAGCGACGATGGCGTGCGCGAAGATTCGACCGCAGAGAAACTCGCGAAGTTGAAACCATTCTTCGACAAGAAATACGGCAACGTTACTGCGGGCAATTCATCGCAGATCACCGACGGCGGCGTGTTCGTTGCGCTCGCAACGAAATCGGCCGTTGAAAAACACAAGTTGCCGGTGCTCGGAAAAATTGTCGATACGCAATGGGCAGGTTGTGACGCCGCGCAGATGGGACTCGGTCCCGTGTACGCGTCGACGCCGATTCTGAAACGCAATAACTTAACGCTCAACGATCTCGACACCATCGAAATCAACGAAGCCTTCGCCGCGCAAGTGCTCGCGTGCAAACGCGCGTGGGAGAACGAGCAATTCTGTAAGGAAGAACTTGGTCTCGATGGCGCAATGGGTTCGATCGATATGAGCAAGCTCAACGTTGATGGTGGTGCGGTGGCACTCGGGCATCCCGTGGGTGCGAGCGGTGCGCGGATTGTTTTGCATGCACTCAACACTTTGAAGAGAACCGGCGGCAAACGCGCGCTGGCAACCATTTGTATCGGCGGTGGGCAAGGTGGCGCGATGTTGCTAGAGGCAACGTAGACGCGAATTTAATTCCTCCCCCTTCAAGGGGGAGGTTAGGAGGGGGATGGGGTTCGATTGACTAGGACTTCATGGGAACCCCATCCCCACCCCAACCCTCCCCTTGAAGGGGCGGGAGTTTTCGAAAACAAGATATGAACCTCACACACTTCAAACTCCGCACCGACGAACATGGCATCACCTGGGTCGGCATCAATGTCGCCGGTGAAAACGTCAACACGATGGGCACACCGGTGCTCAACGAATTGAATGCGCTGCTCGACCACTTCGAAAAAGAACCACCGAAAGCTGTTGCGTTCGTGAGCGAAAAGAAATCCGGCTTCATCGCCGGCGCGAACGTGAACGAATTTGTCGAGATCGGCAAAACGAACGATCTTGGCGCGGCGGAAGCGCTCGTGAAACGCGGTTACGATGTGTATGAACGTCTCGCGAACGTGAAATACCCGACGCTCGCACTCATCAACGGTTACGCGCTCGGTGGCGGACTTGAACTCGCGCTCGCTTGCCGTTATCGCGTCGCGGTCGACGAGCCCGCAACCAAACTCGGTTTGCCCGAAGTGATGCTCGGCATTCTTCCGGGCTGGGGCGGCGTCAAGCGTTTGCCGCAATTGATTGGTGCGCCTGCGGCGATGGACTACCTACTGTCAGGCAAAACTGCAAGCGCAAAGACAGCAAAAAAACTCGGCATGGTCGACGAAGCCGTGCCGCCACGCATTATGTGGAACACGGCGATTGGCGTGTTGAAAGCGCTGCCACCGACGCGAAAATTATCGTTCGTTCAAAACCTGCTCACCAACGGTTTCCTGCGCGGTTACGTCGCGAATCAAGCGCGCAAGCAAGTCGCGAAGCGCGCGCGCCGCGAACACTATCCGTCGCCGTACGCGATCATTGACCTCTGGCAGAAGTACAACGGCGATGTGCACAAACCGAGCGCCGATGAGGCGTGCTCCGTTCGTTCGTTGATCTCGCATCCGACCGCGATGAATTTGATTCGCGTATTCGGTCTGCGCGAAAAATTAAAAGCGCAGGCGAAGGGCATCGATTTCACTGCGAAGCACGTGCACGTGATCGGCGCGGGCGTCATGGGCGGCGACATTGCGGCGTGGTGCGCGTTGCGCGGCATTCATGTGACCTTGCAAGACTTGGATGCCACGCGCATCGCGCCCGCAATCAAGCGCGCGGCGGAGATGTACAAAAAGCGTTTGCGCGATGAACGTCGTATTCGTGACGCGATGGATCGCTTGCAGCCC
Organism: Casimicrobium sp.; assembly: GCA_051645545.1. Lineage (GTDB taxonomy): Bacteria > Pseudomonadota > Gammaproteobacteria > Burkholderiales > Casimicrobiaceae > Casimicrobium. The sequence continues at coordinate 5,039 of JBOFBL010000068.1, forward strand.
GACACCACCGGCGATGGCGCGAAGCGCGCTGATGTCATCATCGAGGCGATCGTTGAGAACTTAAGCGTGAAGCAAAAAGTCTTCACCGAACTCGAAGCGAAAGCGCGACCCGATGCGATTCTCGCGACGAACACATCAAGCATTCCGCTTGAACACATCGCAACTGCGTTGAAAGATCCGTCGCGACTCGTCGGCATTCACTTCTTCAATCCCGTTGCGCAAATGATGCTCGTTGAAATCATCAGCGGCGCGCAAACGAATCCTGAGATTGCAAAGAATGCCACGGCCTTCGTCGATCAAATCGACAAGCTGCCGCTCGCATGCAAGAGCGCGCCGGGCTTCTGGGTCAATCGCATCCTCGCGCCGTATTTGGGTGAGGCGATGCGTTGTCTCGACGAAGGCATTGCACCGGAAATGATCGACGAAGCCGCGCTCGCGTTTGGCATGCCGATGGGGCCGATCGAATTGGCGGACGTCGTTGGCCTGGATGTGTGCGCTGCTGTGGGTCAAACCGTAACGCCTGACGCAAAAGCCCCGCAAAAATTGCAAGCAAAGCTTGACGCCAAAGAATTCGGCAAGAAAACCGGCAAAGGTTTCTACACCTGGGTCAACGGCAAGCCGCAGAAAAATTCAGCGGGCGCGTTGCCTGCAGGACTCACCGATCGCCTCATCAATCCGATGCTCGCTGAGGCGAGCAAAGCGCGCACCGAAGGCGTCGTGACCGATGATGATCTCGCCGATGCAGGCGCAATTTTCGGTTGCGGTTTCGCGCCGTTTAGGGGTGGGCCGCTCAACTATCAGCGCGCAGTTAAACAAAAATAAGTCTCAGACTAAACAGCTTGTTCCCGACGCGGCATTGCGCCGCCCGATACAAGCCGTTTATCGGATGAATTAAAGCGAGCGAGCGGTTATCGCCGGTTTTCGCGTACTGTCTCGCGTCTTCTGAACGATGAAGGGGGACGTGCGTCTGCGCGCTTCGTTCGCCATGAAAATACATTCTCAGTTCGTACGAAGCGTGCGCAATGCAATCGCTGTGTTCGCTGTCTCGCTTATCGCGTGCGCCACGCAATCGCAAAGCTTCAATCCCGACACGCTCGCAATTCCATCGACGCATCCACGACTGTTGTTTACAAGTGCGGCCGATCTCACGCGAGCACGCGCGTGGTACGCGACGCACAGCTACACGCCTGCAACGACCAGCGCAATCGATCAAGCATTCGTCGGGTTGATGACGCAAACGGCTTCGAACTGTCGCACTGCGATTAATCTCGTGCTCAACAACAGCGAATATCAACTCTCGCCGCAACTCGCGCAGGCGGT
>JBOFBL010000069.1:0-9567 GCA_051645545.1 Casimicrobium sp.
CCATGCGGCGCAGCACGTAGCCAGCATGCCGTTCGGTGCGCCCGCCCTTCCAGTGCGCCCACCATTCGCGGGCGACCAGTTCGAAGGTGTTTACGGTTTCGGCTTCGCGGGTTCGCTTTTCATCGTGCAGCGTCGCGACGGGATCGATACCTTCGGCGACCAGCGTCCGCGCTTTGTCCCGCCCCGCGCGGGCGACTTCAAGGGAAACGTCGGGATATACCCCCAGCGCAAGGAGTTTTTCCTTGCCGTCGAGCCGATACTTAAATCGCCAATATTTCGATCCGGATGGATTCACCAGCAGGTACAAACCCAGCGAATCGCCCAGTTTGTAAGGCTTTTCAGTGGGCTTCGCGTTTCTGAATTTAACGTCGGGTTTTGCCATTCTGGGGGTATCTCACCGGGTCGGCGCGGGGGTATCGCCCCACATACCCCCAAAGATACCCCCAATTTCGCCGGATGACAACGGACAACCCGAGATACCTAGAAACGAAAAAGCCCCGATTTACGGGGCTTTCATCGCTGTTTCTGGACTTTGCTGGATTTCCTGAAACATACTACTGGCGGAGACGAAGGGATTCGAACCCTTGATGCAGCTCATCACCGCATACTCCCTTAGCAGGGGAGCACCTTCGGCCTCTCGGTCACGTCTCCAAGCTTTAAATTGTAGCGTGTCGTGCAAAAATTGGTCGATTTGAACGTTTTTTTGAGCGAACGCCCAATTAATTGGGGCGTCTAGGCGTTTACCTTTTCAAGCTCAAATGCGCGATGGAGTGCGCGCACTGCGAGTTCCATGTATTTGTCGTCAACGAGAACACTCGTTTTGATTTCGCTCGTGGTGATCATTTGGATGTTGATGTTCTCTTCGGCAAGCGCTTTGAACATCTTGGCAGCAATACCAACGTGCGAGCGCATGCCGATGCCAACAATCGAGACTTTGCAGACTTTGTCGTCGCCGACAACTTCTTTCGCGCCGAGTGCAGGTTTGACTTGCTTTTCGAGCACATCCATCGCTTTTTTGAATTCATTGCGATGCACCGTGAACGAAAAATCTGTCGTGCCGCGTTCACCGATGTTTTGCACGATCATGTCAATATCAACATTCGCAGCACCGATCGGCTCTACGATTTTGTAAGCGATCCCGGGACTGTCAGGTACGCCGCGCAAGGTGATCTTCGCTTCGTCGCGATTAAATGCAATACCAGAAACAACAGCTTGTTCCATTTGTTCATCTTCCTCAAATGTAATCAGGGTGCCGCTTTTTGCTTCCACTTCGATGGGAATGTCGGCCTCGGTAAAACTGGAGAGTACGCGCGTGGGCACTTTGTATTTGCCTGCGAACTCGACAGAGCGAATTTGCAAGACCTTCGAACCGAGCGACGCAAGTTCAAACATTTCTTCGAATGAGATCACTTTGAGCGGTCGCGCGTCGGGTTCGACGCGCGGGTCGGTCGTGTAAATCGCGTCAACGTCGGTGTAGATCAAGCATTCGTCGGCTTTGATCGCAGCGGCGACGGCGACGGCTTGTGTGTCCGATCCGCCGCGACCGAGTGTCGTGATGTTTCCATCAGGATCGATGCCTTGAAAGCCAGTCACAATCGGCACTTCGCCGCCGTTCACCGCAGCGATCAACATATCGCCGTCGATCGCGCTGATGCGCGCTTTAGTGAAGGCGCTATCGGTCTTGATGCCCGCTTGCCAACCGGTGTAGCTTCGCGACTTGACACCGAGCGATTGCAAAGCAATTGCAAGCAAACCGACTGACACTTGCTCACCGGTCGAGGCAATTTGATCGAGCTCACGTGGATCCGCGTTCGCTGAAACTTCTTTCGCAAGACCGAGCAAGCGATTGGTTTCACCCGACATCGCTGAGGGCACAACAACCACTTTGTGTCCGGCGCGATGCCATTTTGCGACGCGCTGAGCGACGCTTTTGATTCGTTCGACGGAACCCATTGAGGTTCCACCGTATTTATGGACGACTAACATTTTTAAATGCAGGACGAGAGGACGTGAGGACGTCGCGCACCTTGTGCGCTAGGACGGAACAACACCACTCTGTTGAAAAGGTTGGTAAACAATTGGATTCGCTTGTGGGAGTACGGCACGAGTTAGACCTTGCGTCCTAGCGTGCGAAGCACGCGTCGTCCTCACGTCCTCTCGTCCTGCACGTTGGTGTCCTCACGCAACGCGTGAGAACACCAACGTGCTATTAGTCCCACCAAATCCAAAACTATTGGACATCACAACGTTGACTTGCTTTTGGCGCGCAACATTGGGGACGAGATCGAGATCGACTGCGGGGTCTTGCTTGTGCAGATTGATCGTCGGAGGAATGGCGCTGTGATGCAGCGCGAGAATAGTGAATACGGCTTCGATGCCGGCAGCGGCACCGAGCAGATGACCAGTCATCGACTTCGTCGAACTGACCATGAGTTTTTTCGTGTGTTCGCCGAATGCGCCTTTAACTGCAGTCGCTTCGGCGACGTCGCCGAGGGGCGTCGACGTGCCATGCGCGTTCACATAGTCAACAGCGTCGGCGTTGAGCCCAGCATTTGCGAGCGCATTGCGCATACAACGGCGTGCGCCATCGCCGTCTTCGCGCGGCGCGGTGACGTGATAGGCATCGCCCGAGACGCCGTAGCCTGCGAGTTCGCAGTAAATTTTCGCGCCGCGTTTCTTTGCGTGTTCGTATTCTTCGATCACGAGCACGCCCGCGCCTTCGCCAAGCACGAAACCATCGCGATCAACGTCCCACGGACGACTCGCGGCTTGCGGATCGTCATTGCGCGTTGAGAGCGCGCGCGATGCGTTGAAGCCGCCAATACCGAGTTCGCACACGGCCGCCTCAGAGCCGCCAACGATCATCACATCGGCGTCACCGTATTCGATCTTGCGCATGCTGTCGCCGATGCAATGGTTCGCCGTGCTGCACGCCGTCACGGTCGCGAGATTCGGTCCTTGCAATCCGTACTCAATAGACACCAAGCCCGAAATCATGTTGATGATCGAGCCCGGAATGAAGAACGGAGAAATTTTTCTCGGCCCGCCCTCTTTCAACGCAAGGCACGTATCTTGGATCATTGGCAGACCGCCAATACCGGAGCCGACCGCAATGCCGAAACGTTCCGGGTCAAGAGCGATAAATTCTTTAGTTAAGCCCGAATCACTTAGCGCTTCTTTGGCCGCAGCTATACCGTAGTGAATGAAGGTATCGTAGCGACGCGCTTCTTTGCCCGACATGTAATTCGCGGGATCGAAATCTTTGACTTCGCCTGCGATGTGCGTCGGGTAGGCCGCGCAATCGAAGCGCGTAATTTTGTCGATGCCGGAACGACCGTTCACGATCGAATCCCACGCAGCGGAAACGCCGATGCCAACGGGACTCACAATACCCAAACCAGTGACGACGACACGACGTTGTCTTGCGGTCATTGCTTTCTAGCTTTCAAGAAAAGACGCAACAAAAAAGGCGGCTTGCGGCCGCCTTTTGTTTGAAACCCAAAGGCGGTGCGCCGGGTTATTTCTTGTGCGAGTTGACGTAGTCAATCGCGAGTTGCACCGTGGTAATTTTTTCTGCTTCTTCGTCGGGGATTTCGGTGCCGAATTCTTCCTCAAGCGCCATCACGAGCTCAACAGTGTCGAGCGAGTCGGCACCGAGATCATCCACAAACGACGATTCATTTTTTACATCCGCTTCCGCGACGCCGAGTTGGTCGGCAACAATTTTTTTAACGCGGGCTTCGATATCACTCATAGCAATCCTTATTGAACCGTCCGGTTCCAAGAAAAAGCGGCGTTAGCGCCGCACATACAGAATTTTAACAAAGCGCTTCACAACCTGTGCAAGCGAAAGATGACACTTCCGAATACACGCGAATTGTCGTCAATTTCGTCTAAACGCACCGGAAACGAGCCTTTGGAGCCGTTCGCGTGAAAAACGCGCGTTTTAAATGGAACAACCGAGCGATTGCAAGTAGCTTTGAATCGCTGCGCCGGTCGTGCGCGTGCCCGCGAGTGTGAGGCCGTTCGTGAGCGCGTCAACGCGAAAACCGATCATGTACCGCGCAATGATCGTAACGTCGTTGTCATTGAAAGCACCATCGCCATCGATGTCGAGTTGCGCAAGCCGCGTGTCAATCTGATCTTGTACATTGATCGCAACGGCTGCCACTGAGTCTCGCGCATTTTCCGTGAGTGCAGTTCCTCGAACGCCTTTCAGATAACGCGCCAAAACTAAGGCGTCCGTATTCGGGCGAATCGTTGACGTTTGATCGACATCGAGCGGGCAGCCAATCGCAGGCGAGCGATAGAGTCGCGTGAGTCCCGGCGACGCTGCGGAGGTAAGCGTTTTTGTGACGCCGCCTTTTGTTTCGGTCACCGCGTTATCGTAAAAGCGCGTCGTGTACACCATTGCGGAATGCAGTGCGCTTAGTCGAGACGTTTCATCAACGTTGAAAATCGTCTCACCGGGCAAAGTGTTTGCAGCCGGATAGGTGAGCCCGCCGATGTATTCGGTCACGCCGCCATTCTTGGTATCGATCACGGTGAAGCGATCTTCTGTTTTCATGCCGAAGATCCACACGCGACCGCCGTCGTTGATGAGTTTGGTGCCGAAGTGATGTTCGTTATTGATGTGATGCGCCCAAAAATGCTGGCCTGCGCGAATCGTGAAGCCTTCGATGCCCACGTCTTCAACGATTACGTCGCCCGCGCCTGCTTGCGAGGTGTAGCCGTAAAAACCATACTTCAAAACGACAGGACGTTTGCCTTTGTGCAACACGCGCGTGCCGTAACTAATTGCTTCGATCACGAGCGGCTCGGGCGAATCGTCGTTGATCTCAAACGTGATGCCGCCTTCATTAATCGCGCCGCTGAAACCGTGAATACGTTTCACGCTCGGCGGCACGACTATCGTCGCAGGTGTGAACTGAATCTTGTAGCCGAACACGAGCGCGACGTTCGGTTTTCCGCTATCGAGCGCCGTGCGAATGCCAATTTCATTCGGTTGCGCGCCGCCGTTCAAGGTTTGACAACCGACGTAGCCGTTACACACGGCCATGATCCAGTTGTTCATATCGTTATCGTGCATCTCGGGCGTTTCAGCAATCGGCAGACGAAACATGAGCGCATCGTTCGCCACGGGAAACAAGCTGTAGAGCCCCGCGTTCACCAAGCCGCTGTACCACTCGCCGCGCTGCATTCCGCTTTGTATCGCGCCATCGATCGCGAGCAAGCCTTCGTACCCACTCGCACGCACGTTGCGCAAGTACGTCTCACCCGCGCCGCGCCGCGTCGTTTTAATCGCAACGTTCGACGCGCTGCCGCCTTCAAACTCCGCGTCCATGATCGTGAGCAAGCCCGAACCGTAGCGATCGTTATCGATCACGGGCACAGAGTTCACGCTGTAGAACTTGCGCATCGTCATCACCGCGCCGTCGTTATAAATCCCGGCGACGCGTTGATTCTTGAGCAGGATGTATTCGTAGGTTTGACTGTACTCGATGAAATTCACGCGCATGCCGATGTCGAAGCCTTCGATCTGCACGCGTTTGTAGAGATTCGGCCCTGGCCAATTGCGCGTCATCTCAAGCCCGACGAAACCGCTCGTACCTTCGGCTTTAATGAGCACATTTTTCATCGCACCGACATTGTTCGTAATGTGATCGATGCCGATTGCGCCCGGGTTGCCATCTGCGATCACTACCGCGAGATCCCAAATGTTTTGCCGAAAACTTTCGTTGCCGTTTTCGGTTTGCAGCACGGGTTTCGGCGTTGTCTTCGATTGAAAGCCCGCCGTGTTCGGTTTCAATCTGATGACCGTCTGCGTCGGCCCGGCGCCTTGCAAAGTCACACAACAGCCAACCCATTTCAAGGTATCGGAGACGAGATACGTGCCTACCGGAAAGTAGAGCCCCTTCGCACGACCGTTGAATTCCGCAGGCGGATGCAGCGGATTGCCGCTCGCATCGAGACGTCCGTCCGCGAGCGCGCGCTTGATTGCCGCAGTGTCGTCGGTCACGCCGTCGCCGACCGCGCCGTAATCCTTCACGCTCGGCATGAAGCCCGCAGGAAACTGAAACGTTTGCGTGTCGAGCACCGTCGCGGGTACCGCTGACTTTGCCTGTGTCGCCGCGAAAATCAACAACGCGAAGGCGACAAGCGCGGTGCAAACGCGAAACAAAACGACGTTGCGCATGAAGAATGAAGCGTGCGAGCGCGAAAAACGCGGCGCAACGCCTAGAGAAACTACGACGAAACGATTATGTCATCGTCATAGGTAAACAATATAGCTTTCTAGGCAATCGCCCAAATAAATTGGGCTAAAGCGAAGAAAAATTATTTTTTGAAATTGTCACTATTCATATTTTACGCCCAGTTTAATTGGGCCATTTCATAAAGAGTTGATCTAAATTCCAAATCTTCAGCCAATACGTGTTCGTTGAGGTCGGCTGTAGGTGCGGTGAGCGGTGTTGAACTTGACCCACAAAACAAATCCCAATCGCTCCTTACGCGAAATACATGCCGCCGTTCACATGAATCGTCGTGCCGGTGACATAACTCGCAGCATCATCACAAAGAAATTTCACCGCATGCGCGATGTCTTCGGGCGTGCCGAGTCGTCCGGTCGGAATCATTTCAACGAGCTTTGTGCGCTGCGCTTCGGGTAGCGCTTGCGTCATGTCGGTGTCGATGAAACCGGGTGCAACCAAATTCACCGTGATGTTTCGCGAACCCAATTCCGCTGCGAGCGATTTCGTAAGACCAATCAAGCCCGCTTTCGCCGCCGCGTAATTCACCTGCCCCGCGTTGCCCATCGAGCCGACGACCGAGCCGATATTCACGATGCGACCAAAGCGCGCTTTCATCATCGCGCGACTCACGGCGCGGCTCAAACGAAACACGCTTTTAAGATTAGTGTCCATCACGGCATCCCAATCTTCATCTTTCATGCGCATCAAGAGCGTGTCGCGCGTGATCCCTGCGTTGTTAACGAGAATTGTGACCGCGCCCTCTTTCGCTTCGATATCCCTGAGCGCTGCGTCAATCGCCGCTGCGTCGGTCACGTTCAACACAATCCCGCGACCGTTGAACGGTGCCAACGCGGCCGTGATCTTGTCAGCGCCTTCTTGCGATGTCGCTGTGCCGATGACTTTCGCCCCCGATTCCGCGAGCGATTTCGCAATGGCGGCGCCGATGCCGCGCGTTGCGCCGGTGACGAGGGTGACTTTGTCTTTCATTAATCAGCCTTTCAATTCCGAAAGCGCCGCATCAAACGCCGCTTTGTCACAGAGCGTATAGCACTTCATCTCCGGCGCGATGCGTTTGATCATGCCCGCGAGCGCCTTGCCGGGGCCGCATTCGACGATGTGCGTCACGCCGTGCGCGTGCATTTTTTGAATCGTTTCGATCCAGCGAACGGGTTTGAAGAGCTGTTCTGCGAGCACTAAGCGAATCGCGACGGCGTCGCCTGCGACGTCAACCGTTGCGTTGTGCAACACGCCGATTTGTGGCGCTGAGAAATTCGTTGCGTTTAATGCGGCGGCGAAATTTTCTGCAGCGGGTCGCATCAATTCGCAATGGCTTGGCACGCTCATCGGCAACATCAACGCACGCTTTGCTCCGGCCTCTTTCGCGAGCGCCATCGCACGCTCGACTGCACTCTTGTGACCGCCGATGACGATCTGCCCCGGTGCGTTTAAGTTGCAACAAGACACCACTTCGCCCTGCGACGCTTTCTCGCACACTTCTGCGAGCGGTTCTGGATCCATGCCGAGGATCGCGGCCATTGCGCCGATGCCTGCGGGCACCGCGTTTTGCATTGCGTTCGCGCGCGCTTGCACGAGCTTCATCGCATCATCAAACTTCAGTGCGCCTGCGACGGTGAGTGCGGCGTATTCGCCTAGGCTGTGTCCGGCAACGAGCGTCGGGCACGGCCCTTCGAGCGAGGCCCATGCGTGCCAGACCGCGAGATCGGCGGCGAGCATCGCGGGCTGCGTATTCGTCGTTGTGTTGAGATCGGTGTCGGGACCATTAGCGATCATCGACGAGAGCGAGCGTCCGAGCGCCGCATCCGCAGCCGCCATCGTTTCATCGATCTTCGGCAAACCTGCATAGGTGGCCATCATGCCCACCGATTGCGATCCCTGCCCCGGAAACACGAATGCTAATTTCATATCCTAGCTCTTTTCTCTATAGCCCGATTTAACTGGGCGAAGATATTAATAATTGTTATTTTCAATAATATCGGATTAATCGACGTATGCCCAATACAATTGGGCGATAACGCGAAGTGTTAGGCGCATTTTCGTAGGGTGGGCAACTCGTTGCCCACGCGTCAAGCCATCAATCGTTTAACCGCACACAGAAAATTTTCGTTGTTCACGCCACTCCGCGTGGGCAACAAGTTGCCCACCCTACCCCCTAACCCCAACGTGCCAACACCGAGCCCCACGTAAATCCACCACCCACGCCGACCATCTGCACGAGGTCGCCGCGCTTCAGTCGTCCGTCGTGAAACGCAACGTCGAGCGCGAGCGGAATCGACGCGGCGGATGTGTTGCCATGTTTTTTCACCGTGACGATTGATTTTTCGGACGGAACGCCGAGCCTTTTTGCTGTCGCATCGATGATGCGCACGTTCGCTTGATGCGGCACGAGCCAATCGACGTCAGCAGACGTTACACCCGCAGCCGCTTGCGTTTCATTGCACACATCCGCCATCGCGCCGACTGCAAACTTAAACACCGCTTGCCCATCCATGTGCACGAATGGATCGCCATACACCGCGCCGTTTCGAACCTGCCCCGGCACATTCAAAATGCCGCGACGCGAACCGTCGGACTTAAGACGTGAAGCGAGAATGCCTGGTGTGTCACCACGAGTTACGACGACCGCGCCCGCACCATCGCCAAATAGCACGCAGGTCGCGCGATCTTTCCAATTCAAAATGCGTGAATACGTTTCAGCGCCGATCACGAGTGCGTTTTTGTGAGCGCCACTCGTAATCATTTTCTCGACGATTGAAAGTGCGTAGACGAAGCCAGAGCACACTGCTTGAATATCGAACGCAGCTGCGTTCGTCGCGCCGAGTTTGTCTTGCACGATGCACGCGGTGCTCGGGAAAATCACATCTGGCGTTGTTGTTGCGACGACAATCAAATCGATATCGTCAATCGACATCGATGCGTTCGCGAGCGCGCGGCGCGATGCGTGTATCGCGAGATCGCTCGTGGCTTCATCGTCGGCTGCGATATGACGTTGTTCAATGCCCGAGCGCGTACGAATCCATTCGTCGCTCGTCTCCACCATCGATTCGAGATCTTTGTTCGTGAGAATTTTTTCAGGCAGATAACTACCCGTAGCAATGAGTTTCGCGTACACGTGTGGGAGGAGGCTTCGTGTTGGTCTGCTTGCCATTTAAGCAGTAAATCGCACGATGCGGAAACGCGAGGTAATGCGATGCGATTTGTGCTTAACTGCATGCAACGCCAGTCGTTTTGTAGGAGCGGCTCTGCCGCGACCCAAGCTCAACCAGGACGTCCGGTGTATTCAACGATTGGTCGCGGC
>JBOFBL010000070.1:0-1243 GCA_051645545.1 Casimicrobium sp.
CCAGCATTCCCGACGCAGCGATCACCGCCTCCGTTGCCATTGACTTGGCTTTGTCTGATTGCACAAACGATCGCACTTGCTCAACGGCTGTATTCCCACGGGGCTGAATCGCTGCCACCTTTACCGCATTGGACGCGCCCAGACGAGCGGCGACACCTGCGATCGGATGAATGCCGTCACCAATAGGACCTGCCATCATTGACGCGCCCGTTGCTGCCAATCCTTGAGCCGTGGGATCTTGCATCAACCCCATCACACGACGCCGGACACCACCGATAATCCCCTCAGTGCGATCGGACGCCCTCGCCAATCGAGTGGGAACAACATCGATCGTCTGTGCTTCTGAATAGCCTCTACCCTCTTGCACCATTTGGGCGTAATCTGCACCATAGGTCGGACCCTGTTTAGCGCGTCTAGTTGCTGCAATCCGATTTTCTCTAGCCTCCACAGACTCGGGCTTGTATCGGAGAACTTGCTCCACTCGCCCACGCATTTTCCCGAGTTCACCAGATGTCTTCGGAGATAACACCTGAGATTGCAATTGATCCAACTGCGCAGAGAATTCACGGGCTTCTATCTCCAATGGTTCAATCGCCCGAATCCGATCGGCACCTTTTAATTTCTTGGCAGCGGCGATTTTTTGATGAATCGCTTTCTCTTGAGCGCGAACACGGGCAAGCATTTCAGATTCTTTTGTCGAATCAAAACCGCCGATCGGTTGTCCTTTTTTGTCGAACATTTGATCGATATTCGCAACGATCGACTCAACTTTTTCAGCGGGAACCTTGCGTTGAATTTTATCGATGAGTACAGATTTTTTATCCGTGGATTTCGCTGCTTTAACGCCTTCCTGGCGAGCGACGGCGTAAAGTTGCTTATTCGTTAATGACTCCAATGGCGAGGGAAGAATTTCAACGGGCGAAAATGTGGCAGCAGGTTTCGATTGAGTTAGCCGCGACTCCTGTTTCTGGGAAACGATCGCCGTCAACTGTTTCGATGCGGCTGAATAGAGATCAACATCTTGAGCCTTTTCAGCCTTTGCTAACTCTGCACGAACCGATTGCTCTTGCGCCACAATGTCGATCGCTTTGGGTTGCGTCCGGGCGGGTGGGAGTGCCTGATTTTTTGCGGGAGGTAAAGCCGCAATTTGAGATGCTTGACTCGTACCAACGAATGGTAAAGCCTTAAACGCATTCCCCGTAGCACCCGTGAGAACCTTCCCACCAACGATCGCAGTAGCAGC
>JBOFBL010000071.1:0-14988 GCA_051645545.1 Casimicrobium sp.
GTAGTTGATAAAGGACAAGGTGTCTTCAGGAATGCCCAAGTCTTTCATCACCGCGTTTTTGATGCGACGCACCGGTGGTAATGCGGACACACCTGTCACCACGCTTTGCGGAATGAATCCGAAGAGCGCTGCGTTTACGCGCAGCGCCATCTGCGGTGCGTGCGCAGCGCGTGCGAACACGTTGAGCGAATCGCCGATGCGCATCGGCGCCGGATCGGTCAAATGAAACGCTTTTTTGTCATGGCCTTTGGCGTGCGCAATGTGATCGGTAGCGTCCACCACGAAATCGACTGGCACCATGTTCATGCGACCGCCTTCGATACCGATCGCGGGTAGCCACGGCGGCAGCATTTGGCGCATGCGCTGAATGAGTTTGAAAAAATAGTACGGACCGTCGATCTTGTCGATTTCACCTGTCTTGGAATCTCCGAGTACCACGCCGGGTCGATACGCGCGCCACGGCATCTTGCAGTTTTCGCGCACAAACTGTTCGCTGTCGTGCTTCGTTTGCATGTAGGGATGATCGAGGTAATCCTTCGCCTCATCGAACATATCTTCGCGGAACACACCTTCGTAGTTTCCGGCGACTGCAATCGAGCTCATATGATCGAACTGCCCGGCCTTGATGTCGTTGGCGAGTGCAACTGCGTTTTTTGTGCCTTCAACATTCGTGATCTGGTTTTCTTCGGCACTCGCGGACATGTCGTAGACCGCAGCCAGATGAAAGAAGTGTTTGATCTTCGCCGCTTTGAGTTTTGTCTTGTCGGCAGTGGATACGCCGAGCATCGGTTTGGCGAGATCGCCAACGATTGGGACGCAGCGCTTTTCAGCCTCCGCACCCCAATAACTCATCATCTTCGGCAGCTTCTTTTTGCTTTCCGCGCGGATCAAGAAATAAACGCTCGCGCCCTTGCGTTCGAGTAGTTTTTTGACAAGGCGTTTGCCGATAAAACCGGACGCGCCGGTGACGAAGTAGCTCATGGTTCCTCCTTGCGTTTGCTGCAGATAACAGTTTTTCCTTTGCGCCGATGCTCAAGCTGTCGCATCGATGCCCTCGAACCATTCTAGAGCCGTATCCCTAGGAAAAACTAGGGTTTCTAGGATGTGCACTCTATCGGGGCTCTTTACAGTTCGTTTCATTCGATTTTCTGCAACGTCCTTTGGGAGAAAAACACGTCATGGTCAAGAAATTCAACAAAGCGCAAGAGTCCGATAGCAATTTGCTCGGCACGGTCAAAGAATCGTCCACCCAGATTTGGCTTGCCGGTCTCGGTGCGTTCTCCAAAGCTCAAGAAGAGGGCACGAAAGTGTTCGAAGCGCTCGTTAAGGAGGGTGCAGGTTTGCAAAAGAAAGTTCGTAAGTTCGCCGACGCGCAAGTCGCCGACGTCACCAATGAAGTCTCCGGCAAGATCACCGAAGCCACCAGCAAAGCTGCTGGCGCGTGGGATCGCCTGGAAACTGTGTTCGAAGAGCGCGTAGGCCGCGCGGTTAGCCGTTTGGGCGTGCCTTCGAAGGCCGACATCGCTGCGCTCACCGCACGCGTGGAAGAGCTCACCAAGCAAGTGCAAAAGATGAATGGCGCAAAAGCTTCCTCTCCCGCGAAAAAGGCCAACGGTGTTGCTGCCCCGATCGTCAAGCTCGCGGCCAAAGGCGCGAAGCGCACGGTGAAAAAAGCGAAAGCGGCCGTTCGTCGCGTCGTGAACTAACTCAGGTAAAACAATAAGATCCCCTGCCAGCGCCCGGCTCCTCGGACGCCGCGTCCTAAAAACGCACCTATACGGCCACTTCGGTGGCCGTTTTTATGTGAACACACCGCCTCGATATGCCTGAATCCTTCGTTCAACATCCTCCGATTGCTCTTGCACTTGCCGGGGGCGGGCCGCTCGGTGCGATGTATGAAGTCGGTGCGATTGCGGCATTGTCGGAAGCGTTGCCGACACTCGATTTCACGCGCTTGCACTCGTACGTGGGCGTGAGCGCTGGAGCATATGTGGGCGCCGGGCTCGCCAACGGCATCACGCCGCGCGAGATGGTGGCGCTGTTCATCGAAAACGAAGGCCCCGACGGCGACACACTCGCGCCGTCGGTGTTCATGAAGCCCGCGTACGGCGAATACGGACGCCGCGCCGCGCGTTTACCGTTCGCAGTCGCGCAGGCAATTTGGTCGACGGTGAAAAGCGCGCGCCCGCAACGCATCGTCGACGAATTACAGCGTTTGTCGGCGGTGTTGCCGACGGGGCTCTTCGACAACGGGGCGATGGAAGCGGGACTTCGCCAACTGCTTTCGCGCGAAGGCCGAACCAACGATTTCCGAAAATTACGAGCACCGTTGTTCGTCGTCGCCACCGATCTCGATTCGGGTGAGACCGTCGAATTCGGCACTCATGAGACGGCGCACGTGCCAATCTCGCAGGCCGTGCAAGCCAGCAGCGCGCTGCCTGCGATGTATCCACCGGTAAAAATCGGCGCTCGGCAATATGTCGATGGTGCCCTGAACAAAACTTTGCATGCAGCGAGTACGCTTCGAGCGGGTGCGCAGCTCGTGATCTGCGTCAATCCGTTGGTGCCGTTCGATGGCACCCGTGCTGCACGCGCGCAGGCGCATTTGTCCGAACGCGGATTGCCGACGGTGTTGTCGCAGACCTTCCGCGCGCTCATTCATTCGCGTTTGGAAAAAAGCCTCGAGAGCTTAGCCAACGAATTCAAAGATGCACGCCTGGTCGTGCTCGAGCCTTCGCGCGGCGACGCCGATCTGTTCTTCTCGAATATTTTTAGTTACGCCAATCGACGCCGCGTTGCTGAGCACGCATATCAACACACACGCAAACAACTTCTCGAAAAAATCGACGTGCTCGCGCCGGTGTTTGCGCAACACGGTGTGCGCATCAACGAACGTGTGTTGCGCGACGGGAAACGCAAATTGCTACCGACCGCAAAACGCATTCAACGCGGCGCAACAGGTCACGCGATGGCGAAGCTCACGGGCGCGCTCGACGAGCTTGAAATCGCATTGCTGCGCTGAAAGAAAAGCGCGATGTGCTCAAACAGCCCATCGGCGCGGCGCTCGTCGCCAGGTTGCGCGCCTGCCAGTAATCGCTAAATGTGCCGACAGGGCACATTATTTTTGATTAAACAATCAGTCTACTAGGCCAATTTTATTGGGTAGTGGAAGAAATATAACAAATATTCGAAATTAATATTAATGATTGCTACTGCCCAATTAATTTGGGCGGTCGGGCGATAAGCTAATTAGTTAAGTGCTTACGCTTTTATGAGAGTTAAATTGTTTCTCCCAACAATTTCAAGGGATTAGCGCATTTTCGAGCGTGTGCGCAATTGAGCGCTATTCGATCCATTGTTGCGTCCGTAGAGCAGTTAACCGCTTGAATGACACCCTGCGCACCTAAAATTAAAGGTCTTGACGAATCTGAGCGCGCCGCGCCGCTTCGTTGCAATTTCAGGGAGTTACCTTGTTCGATTCCATGTTGTCTTCCGTAATGGGCTTTGCTCAAACCGGCGTCATCGATTTACCATGGTGGGGCGTGATCCTCGCGATCCTGGGTTTGACCCACATCACCATCGCAGCCGTTACGATTTTCTTGCATCGCTCGCAAGCGCATCGCGCGCTCGATTTGCATCCAATCGTCTCGCATTTTTTCCGCATGTGGCTTTGGCTCTCGACCGGTATGGTCACCAAAGAGTGGGTTGCGATTCATCGCAAACATCACGCCAAATGCGACACTGTTGAAGACCCGCACAGCCCAGTGATTCACGGCCACTTCGGCGTGCTGCGTTTCGGCGTCGATATGTATCGCAAAGAAGCGAAGAACCTCGAAACGCTCGAGCGTTATGGTCACGGCACGCCCGATGACTGGATGGAGCGCAACGTGTACTCGCGCTATACCTGGCAAGGCATGGGCATTTCGCTCCTCGCGTTCCTCGCGCTCTTCGGCGTGATTGGACTCACGATGTGGTGTATCCAATTGATTTGGATTCCAGTAACGGCCGCTGGCATCATCAACGGCACCGGTCATCACCTCGGTTATCGCAATCATCACACCGAAGACGCGTCGACCAACATCATCCCGATTGGCATCATCATCGGCGGCGAGGAACTTCATAACAATCACCACGCTTACGGCGCGTCAGCCAAGTTCTCGAACCGTTGGTACGAATTCGACATCGGCTGGGTCTACATTCGCGCACTGCAAGCGCTCGGTCTCGCCACCGTTCGCAAGGTTGCGCCAACACTCAAACTACGTGAGCAAGCCGCGAGCGAGGGCGAATCGCACGCAACACTAGAAGCAATCATCACGCATCGCTATCGCGTGATGCAAGAGTACGCGCGCATGGTGAAGATCACTGCGAAGACCGAGTTCGAATCGCTCAAAGCACGCGCCGAGCGCGGCGAAATTCACCTGCCCGATTTGCGGCAAACACTCAAAGATTTCCGTGCAGATGCAAGCACGCTTGCCGACGCGCAACGCGCTCGCCTCGCGAATCTTTTCGCGCACAGCGAATCGCTCAAAAAGCTCTACCAAATGAAACAAGAGCTCGCGGCACTTTGGGGTCGCTCAACCGAATCGAAAGATCAGCTCATTGCGCGGTGGAAGGCGTGGCGCGTGACAGCCGAAGGTTCGAACATTGCGCCATTGCAAGCGTTCTCGTTGCGACTCGCGCGATACGCGTAGAGCGTCATCGCATTTTGAAAGCCCGCCTTAGCGCGGGCTTTTTTGTTTCCCGTTCAACATAGGACGTTTGCTATGACCGCACTCTCGCAATTGCTCAACACGCACCGTTCGATTCGCGCATTCAAACCGACACCGATTGCTCAAGAGCTCGTCGAATCGGTGTGCGGCGATGCAATCGCGGGCGGTTCGTCGTCGGGTAACTTAAATAGTGTTTCGCTCGTGCTCACACGCAACGAAGAACAAAAGAAAAAACTTTTCGAATTACATTTCAAGCAACCGATGGTCTTGCAAGCGCCGTTAGTGATCACGTTCTGTGCCGATTGGCATCGTACGCGCGAGTGGTTGCGCCTGCGCGGCGCGCGCGACAATTTCAATAATTTGCTTGGCTATCACGTCGCCGCATTCGACGCGATGATCGTCGCACAAAACGTTTGCCTCGGGTTCGAAGCGCACGGCCTTGGCATTTGCTACATGGGTACCACGCTGCATTCGATGCCCGAAATCGCGGAGCTGCTTGCACTGCCAGAAACGGTTGCACCGGTGACCACGATCGTCGTCGGCTATCCCGACGAAAACCCTGCGAAGCGCGATCGACTCCCGCTCTCGGCCTTTCTGCACGACGAACGCTATCGCGCAACGACACCCGATGAAATTGAAGACACCTACCGCGATCGGGAAATCAAAGGTTGGGAGCGCTACATGTCGATGCCGCCGCTCAAAGCCCTGATCGAACGCGAAGGCATTACATCGCTTGCGGAGTTCTACACAAGCAAAATCAAATACGATCCCGAAGTGTTCGCGCGCGATTCGGCAAAGCTTGAAGCGTTCCTGCGATCAAAGAAGTTTTTCTAGATCGTAACGCATTGAACTCCACCGACATATCTGTTCCTCGTTTACGAGGCAAGTCGATGTTGACGACGAGTCGTTTGTCCAATATATTGGAATAATAATCCAATCAAAACCAATATATGCTCCGCATCGAACCCGAGGATCCCGAGACGCCCGATAGCATTGCGCTGCTGGATGCGCTCTCCGAAACGCTATCCAGCATGACAGGCAATAGCGGACGCGCTTCGTTCGATCCTGATGACGTACGCGGACCTCAATCACTATTTGTCGTTGCGAGAGATGCAAGCGGTAATGCTATTGGATGCGGCGCTTTCCGTCTGCTTCAAAACGATGTCGCAGAGCTTAAGCGCATGTATGCAAAGCCCGGAACTGCAGGAGTTGGCACCGCAGTACTGTCGTTTCTCGAAGAAGCCGCGGGACGCGCTGGATACGTTGAACTTTGGTTGGAAACTCGTCGCGTCAACACTCGGGCTGTCGACTTTTATGTGAAACGCGGCTATTCGCCGATTCCCAATTTTGGGAAATATGTCGGAAACGCGGCGGCGGTGTGTTTCGCAAAAAAACTCAAAACCCCAAATTGATACGTTCACACGACTCGGCGAAACGAATGTGCTTACCTCATGTCGATTGAAGACGAAAATCTAAGTCAACACATTGCTAACCGCGTGCGTAGTCTCCGCAGCGAATTCGGGTTATCGCTCGAAGCGCTCGCCGAAAAAAGCGGTGTCAGCAAATCGATGATCTCACTGATCGAACGCGCCGAAACGAGCGCGACCGCAGTCGTTCTCGATCGGATTGCAGCGGCACTGGGTTGCTCGCTTACGGTGTTTTTCGAGACGGAGGAAGCGAAGCCCGATCTGCTCTCAAAGCGTTCCGCGCAGTCAACGTGGCGCGACCCAGAGTCTGGTTATGTGCGGCGAATGTTGTCGCCGCCGCATATCGATTCGCCGATTGATTTGATCGAAGTCACCTTTCCTGCCAGTGCGCGTGTCGCATACGCGGCAACGCACGGGCGCGATCTGCATCAACAGATCTGGATTGTGTCTGGCGCGATGGACGTTCAAGTCGGCGAGACCTCGTATTCACTTGCTGCGGGCGATTGCCTCGCAACCAAGGTTGGCGAGCCGATCGTCTACACCAATCCGCATGCGAAAGACGCGCGTTATCTCGTTGCGCTCTCTTCACTGCGCGGTTCCACACGGAGAAAATGAATGAAAGTTGTCGGCTGCAATTTCGAACAACACGCAAACGTAATTCTTGAAATCTTCAACGACGCGATTTTGAACACGACCGCGCTCTACGAATACAAACCGCGCACGATGGAGACGATGAAAACGTGGTTCGCAACGAAAGAAGCGAATCGTTTTCCGGTGATCGGCGCGGTCAACGAAGCGGGCGAGCTGATGGGTTTTGCAAGTTGGGGAACGTTTCGCGCGTTCCCCGCAAACAAATACACCGTCGAGCACTCGGTCTACGTTCACAAAGATCATCGCGGTAAAGGCATCAGCCTCGAACTGATGAACGCAATCCTCGTGCGTGCGAAAGAAGCGCAATTGCACACGCTGATCGGCGGTATTGATGCAGCAAACGACGTGAGCATCGCGCTTCACAAGAAACTTGGCTTCACGCACGCAGGCACGATCAGACATGCCGCCTTCAAGTTCGGCCGCTGGCTTGATCTCGCGTTCTACCAATTGATTCTCGAAACGCCTTCCAACCCAATAGACGGTTGATCTGAATGAAATACACGATTCATCGACTCACATCGATCGAAGACGAAGCAACGTTCGATCAACTCTGCGAAACGCTCATCGAGAGCGTCGGGAGTGGCGGCTCGATCAGTTTTATGCATCCGGTCTCGAAAGAAAAAGCGCTTGAGTTTTGGAAGAAGATCGCAGCAAGCGTTGAGCGCAGTGAGCGCATCTTGCTTGTCGCGCGCGATGAGCAAGGCGCGGTCGTCGGAACGGTTCAATCGGTGATCGATTTACCCGAGAATCAACTGCACCGCGCCGACATCGCGAAGATGATGGTGCATCCACGTGCACGAAGGCAAGGAATCGCGGAGGCGCTCATGCGCGAGATTGAGCGGCTCACTTTTGCCGCAGGTAAAACCTTGATGGTGCTCGATACCGAAACCGATCAGGCAGCCTCGCAGCTATACACAAAGCTTGGTTGGCAAGTGGCTGGGCATATTCCCGACTTCGCATTGAAGCCGCATGGCGGGTTATGTTCTACAACGTACATGTATAAGCGAGCGCCGGTCTCCCTGTAGGAGCGGCTTGCCGCGACCCGACGTCGCAAAAACCAATGGGGCTTCATGGGCGATTCGGTCGCGGCAAGCCGCTCCTACAGAGCAACATCGCAAGACGAACGCGCAGAAACAAAAAAGCCCGCCGAAAATCGAGCGGGCTTTTGTTTTTCTCGCGGCGAATATGCGGCGAGGAAAGGAAACAAATTACTTAAGTTTCGTCTCTTTGTAGTCAACATGCTTACGCGCAACCGGGTCGAACTTCTTGATGACGAACTTTTCGCTCATCGTCTTTTTGTTCTTGGTCGTCGTGTAGAAGTGGCCGGTACCGGCGGTGGATTCGAGTTTGATTTTTTCACGCATGATTTCGTCTCCTTCGAATTAGATCGTGCCAGCGGCGCGCATATCGGCGAGAACGGCGTCGATGCCCTTCTTGTCGATCAAACGGATCGCAGCGGTCGTGAGACGGATGCGGATGAAGCGGTTTTCGCTTTCAACCCAGAAGCGGCGGCTTTGCAGATTCGGCAGGAAGCGGCGCTTGGTTTTGTTATTGGCGTGAGAAACATTGTTTCCCACCATCGGCTTTTTGCCGGTGACTTGACAGACGCGGGCCATGAGGAACTCCGGTTGCTTCGATATGTCGGTGGCGAACCCATTTCGCAGTATTCGCGTGGGCAATGTGCCGCATCGCGAAGCGATCCGATCGAAGGTTCAAGCGCCGCCAACGTCAGGTGGACAGCAGGCGCTCAAATGTTGAATAGTCTTAAATTATAGCTTGAAATCAATGCTTTATGGCCACTTCGCAGGGTTGCGTCGCGGAAAGACTGGGTGAAATCACCTAATTCCACCCGGAATGCCCGATTTCGCGGAGTGAGGCCGTCTATGTTTACGTTCAGTACAACGTATGCTGTATAGACCAAATTTAATTTGGCGATAACAAAATAAATGCCTTATATCAATATTTACATAAAATGAAAGAATTGCCCATTTAAATAGCGCGTAATAGATTAAATTTGTTACAGGATTATGGTCGCACACGATAGTCCGCGATCATCGCACGCGACGAAATCTGCGGTCGCTGCCGTAACGGCGTGAGTCCCCCGTCAAGGCGCACTCCGGCGTCGGTTGCGAGCACCGCGAATCCATTCGCCGTGAGACCGACGTTCCAACTCGCGACGAGCTGCCGCACGCTATTACCGCAAACATTCATGTCCATTGAAGCGGGCAGTCGCGACGCGATTGCGTGTTGCGCGCGCGCAAGTGGCGACCATTTACTCACGGTGAGTGTGCTTCTCGCACCTTCGTCCTTGCGTGCGGTTGTCAACGAGGGCGC
Organism: Casimicrobium sp.; assembly: GCA_051645545.1. GTDB lineage: Bacteria > Pseudomonadota > Gammaproteobacteria > Burkholderiales > Casimicrobiaceae > Casimicrobium. The sequence continues at coordinate 9,122 of JBOFBL010000071.1, forward strand.
GGCGGCGACGGAAGCGATTGGGAGCGCCACATCGTGTACAGCGCCTGTTACCCCCCAGGCTGCCTGACCGGCGATCGGGATAGTCGTCGGGCGCAACGCGGGAGCGTAATCGAAACCCGTTTCAGCGACTACGTGGATTTCGCGCGGTACTGAATTGAGCAGTTGCCCAATCCAGTACGCAGTGGGCGTGTCGGCAACCGTCAAGGGTTCCAGATAAATTTTTCCGTTCGACACGAGCGTTGCGAAGGCATCGCCCGCAGGCGTGAGTCGGTAGTTTTTTTCGTCCCAATACTCGAGTTGGACCAACGCGCCACCCGGCATATGAAACCTTGCAGTGAGACCCTCAATAGGCTCACTCGCTCGCGAGATCGGCGATGTTGCGGTACCCCACAACAAGGCGACACCAATGAAGAACCTAGTGGAGCTTCGTTTGGCGAAAATCAAAAACGATCTCATTCGCTGCCCCTAATTCGGTGCACGCACACCGGCATTGATCGTTTGCCCGTTTCGCAAGGTGTGACGATTGAAGTCCGTCCAGCACGAACCGCCGCCGCATTGATTGGTGCCTGCGAAATTGCTGCTTTTCACACCAACACCGTTGACGCTAGTCATCGAAAACACGTTTCGTATCGGATGTTCCGCCGAGCGAATGCGCTGCAAATTGCCATTGCTGTAATTCATCAAACCATAGGGCGTGAAAAACAACCGGCGATTGTTCGGGTCCGGATTGAAGAGCTGAATGAAGTTCACTTCGTTGAAGCGCTTGGCGCCGTTGAACGGCGAAAGCGGGCTGTTCCACGCGATCGGCTGGCCGCCGTTGCGAGAGCGCGCAATTCGACAATCCTCGGCGTTGTAAATCGGCGAGTTCGATTGATAGCAAAGATCGATTTGGCGCGCGATCAAATAGTTCGAGCTCGCTGGACTCGCGTCACCGCTTGGATCGTAATAGCGCGCCGAACTGCTTAGATTCCAGTACGGACCGCCTGCAAACTGAAACACGCGTTGACCGGACGCGTTCACCAGAATTTGTTGAGGCCCGCCCTGCCATGATTCAAAGTTAAAGGTTGAAACGTAAGTGCAGTTGTCGCAGAGCGGATTGGTTTCTGTTCTGTTGCCAAACTTCGCGATCTCGGAAATCATGACTTCGGGCGTGGGAATTACGCGCCGATCCGCTTGCGCCGGTTGGTTCGGCGGCGAGGCTCCTTGCGTTTGAATCAAGCGACTGAACTGATTAGAAGATTCGATCAAGAAACTATTCGGCGCGCCAAATCCTTGCAAACTTTTCCAGCGAACATTAAGTAGCGGTTGCGTGCGCGCGAAGTCGTTGTAGCACTGGTAGTTCAAGAAACGCTCGTGCGAGTTGTTGCGCAGCGCATCTGGCGAATGCGTTCCTTGATGCAGCTTGAAGAGAACATCGCAGAGCGGCAATTCGTTGGTCAGCGTTTGATCGTTTGGCGAGAGCAATCCATTGAAGAGTGCGACCTTATGGCTGACGTGATCTTCGTTGCGCTGAAAACTCGGGTCATTTGGCGAGAGCTGCTCGTTAACGTAGCCGAAGGGCAAAGCGCCCGTGCTTGCATAAACATTGGACGCGCGCTGGTCTTGCCCATGTTCGTGACCGAAACGGCAAGTCTCTCCGTTCGCGAATTCGTAAATCGGCGGATGCCAAGTCGCGTAGATCTTGTTATCAGGGCCGTACGTCCAAAAGGCATCGTGTAATGGTTTCGTGCAGGTGTCGTAACGCGGATCGGGCGACCAACCGAAGCTTGTCATTGCGCGCGAGAGCGATGAACCAAACGGCGGCAAGTCTCGCGCGGTCAAGTCTTCGCTACCGCTCGGTTGCGTGAGCGCGACACTCGCACTCGCGAGCGTTGCGCCGTTGCCATCGAGTGCACGCCATCGAAACGTGTTGGTGCTACCGGGGATCAAATCGATTGCGCGAAAACGAAGCTGTGTGTCCTCCGCCAAAATGAGTGCGGACGATCCGCGCGAGAGCTCGTAATCGACGGCGCCGTTCACTGGATTCCACTCGAGGATCGCTGTCGTCGGTGAACGTGCGGTGGCACACAGTACGCTGCCCGCGCTACACACAGGCGTCGGCTGCCCACAGCCGGTGGCGAGGAATGTCTGCACCGAAGGTGGCGTGTTTCGGGTTCCCGATCCCAAGTTCAGACCATCAGTGAGCGCTGCGCCGCTAACACCGGCCATCTTGCGCGAGACGATGATCGCATCGGTGGTGGTAACGACGGGGAGGCCATTAACGCTGCTTCCGGTGACATTGAAACCACAAGTCGTGCAAGCGATCCCCGCTTCGAAGGTGGCGGCATACGCGGCGGGGAGCCCGGTGTTAGCCGTCAGTGCATCACCGCGAAAACCAAGTGCATATCGCGCGATCATAAGCCCGTGTTGCGTGAGCTTCGCGCCCGGCGCGTCAAACGGACACACTTGCGCCTGCTCATTCGCACCACAAATAAAAAGCGCCGCGAATGCGGCGAGGAGAGAACTTCGCGTGTTTTTCAATGAGAATCCGAGCATTTACATTCCTTCACTGAGCCTGAACTTCGTTTTCTTCTTCTTTTCCGACAAGCCCGCGAGCGCGCGTATTCTTTTTGAAGTCATGCCGTAGCCATCAGGTGTCCAACCCGGCGGTGCGAACAAATGGCCAATCGCGTCACGTACCGACTTCGCATGACGTAAATCTTTTGCGATGCCGATCCACTCATTGAAGGCAATGCGAAACGGATTGTGCGATTCGATCTGCTTGACTAGACCATAGCGCATTGGCGACTCAGGGAGTTCGCGTTGATACGTTCCGAACAGATGATCGAAAAGCATGATCACGCCGCCGTAATTCCGATCTAAGTATTCAGCATTCACAGCGTGATGCACGCGATGATTTGCAGGCGAATTGAAAATCCAATCGAAACCGGGCAGTTTGCCGATAAGTTCAGTATGCAGCCAGAATTGATAGATCAGGTTCAAAAGCAAGGTTGCAAACACGGCGGCAGGATGAAACCCAATCACCACGAGCGGCGCGTAAAACAAAAATGCACCGCTCACTTGCCCTGTCCATCCCAAGCGAACCGCGCCCGATAAGTACATTTTTTGCGGAGAGTGGTGCACGCTGTGGGTCGCCCAAAACCAGCGCACTTCATGACTCAAGCGATGATGCCAGTAGTACGCGAATTCAACAGCGAGAAACAGTAACGCGTAGTCGTACCAAGCATCGAGTGTGATCGTCCAGATGCGATATTCCCAAATTGCGAGCAATACGGCGAAGACCAATCCGCCCATTGCTGTGTTTACGATTCTCTGTCCAACAGCAACGCCAATCGACGCCGCGCTCTCGCGCCAGTCGTAGGTTTCGTTACGAAGCCGAGTGAGGATCGCCGCTTCAATGAGCGCGGCGACTGCGAAGACGCCGAATATCCAAATCGCGAGTTTGCCGAGTTCCATGTTGGCTCTCCTATCGCATTGCGGATTGGGTTGCGGCTTGGCGCATCGTCTGCGCCATGTAAGCCCGCACTTGTTGCAGACTCACTGTGCCACGATTGTCGACATCGATCGCTTTGAAGTTCTTTGCAACCATTGGCATACCGTCGTTCGCCTCCGACAGCGTTAGCGAACCGCTGCGATCGCGATCGGCGTTGGTGAACCGAGTATTGATGCTCTCGCTGATTTCGTTGGCCGAGAGCGCTCCGTCGCGATTGCGATCGATGATCGAAAAACCGCGCAAAAACATTTGCAGCGACTGCGCCGCGCGTTCGCTCTCCGCATTGGCCGAGAGTTTCGAGAGTCGTGCGCTCAACTCATCGCGGCTCAACGCGTGATCGCCGTTGGTATCGATTGTTTTCATCCAAACGAGCAGAGTTGCATCGAGCACGTCGGCGCGTGCATTCGAACCGAAAGTGGCGAAGAGTGCCAACAGAACGGTTGACAACCATCGAGATGCAACTGCGCTTGTTTTTTGGCCGCGATCGAAATGCGATTGAGTGAGGCGAGCGTCTATAGTCATCGTAACCTCCGAATTAATTGATGGAGTCCCCACGTGCGCACCATGAGCAGGGAATGCGCACGTGGAGACTGAGCAACGCTTATCGTGTTGGGCAGGGAATCGTCGCGCCAGTCGCGTCGAAACACGTTGCCGATTTGGTCACGCCTTGACCGGTTTGGTAAGACGCGTTCGCGTTGACGCTGTTGCCGGTTGCGGCGTTTGTTGCCGTCCCAGTGCGAGCGGCGGTGACGGTGCCATCCGCGTTCTTAGTGGCGCTGCCTTGAGTGGAGACTGATCCTTTCGCGCCCGATGCGGCGTAACCGCTTTGGCGTGACGCTGAACCGTCTGCATTCTTCTGGAACTTCGCGGCGCGGGAAGCGGTGCCGCCGGTAGCTGTTGTTGTGGTCGAAGCGCTACCGCCGGTCACATTGCCTACCGCATCCGTCTTCGCGCCCCGAGCGGCGCTACGCGTGCCGCCGTTCGCGCCGGTGCGTTTGGCGGCGGCTGCCGCTGTGGTGCCGCCTTCTGCGTTCGCGAAGTGGCCGCGCTTCGCGGTCGCGTGCGCATCGCCAAGCGTGGTGATGGAGAGGATGCCTGCGGCGAGCAGTGCGCCAAACGTCGAGATTGCTTTCGTATTCATGCTTAAGACTCCTTGTATGGGTTCCGCGAATTGCGTGGAATGAACTATGCGAGGATTGTGTTGCGAGTCTTTACGGTTCGTGTGCGACGTTCATTGCGAATTGCGACTGAATGCACCTCTTGAAACATTTAGTCATAGTTTTTGAAGCTGATTGCCTTCTGCGCATACGCCGCGCGATGGAAAACGAAGCAAACCTTGCTACGCTTCTCGCTATGACAAATCAGGCGACCGGAGAAACCAAACCGCAAGAGCGCATCTTGCTCGTCGATGACGACGCGGAAATTCGTTCGCTCTTGAACAAATATTTGGGCGACAACGGCTTCACTGTACGCGCCGTCGCAAGCGCTCAAGACATGCGTCGCCTGCTCGAACGCGAAACGTTTTCCGCGATGATTCTCGATGTGATGCTGCCTGATGGCGATGGCATTTCTCTCTGCGCGCAGCTTCGTGCAGACAAATTTTTTCTTCCGATTCTGATGCTTACTGCGCGCGGGCAAGAGATTGATCGTATCTTGGGTATTGAGGTCGGCGCCGACGATTACCTCGCGAAACCGTTCAGCCCACGCGAATTGCTCGCGCGACTGCGCGCACTGATTCGTCGCAAGGAATACGCGCTCGTCCCCGGCGCGCCGGAAGCGAAGCCTATCGTCATCGTCGCCGATTGGGAATTCGATGCGCAGGCACGCACGCTCAGCAAAGGTGAGACAACGTATTCGCTTACCACGGGCGAATTCGCGCTACTCAATGCGCTGGTGACCCATTCGCCACGTCCATTGAGTCGCGAACGCCTTGCCGAACTTTCGCGCACGCGTGAGGGCGAAGCAAACGAAAGCTTCCGCAGCGTCGATGTGCAAATGGCGCGCTTGCGAAAAGTCGTGGAGCCCGATCCGCGTACGCCGCGTTATCTGCAAACCGTGTGGGGCTTCGGGTATGTGTTCGTGCCCTCGGGCAAGAAAGCGACCACATGAAGCTTTGGCCAAGGTCGCTGTTTTGGCGAAGCGCGTTGCTCATTGGGAGTTTGCTTTTCGTTTCGCAGGTTTTGTTGTCGATCGCGTTCTATGTGTTCATACAACGACCACGGCTCGATTTCGCGCAGGATTTAACGCTTGTTTATCTTGATAACGTGCGCTCGGTGCTCACGGCATTGCCGCCGGTCGCGCGCGAGACATTCTTAAAGGATGTCGATGCGAATACGGACTTACGGATCACACGCGAGAATCCGAAAAACGACGC
>JBOFBL010000072.1:0-1444 GCA_051645545.1 Casimicrobium sp.
CAAAAAGCCGCCCTAAAGGCGGCTTTGCGTTATTGGCGTCCCCAAGGGGATTCGAACCCCTGTTACAACCGTGAAAGGGTCGTGTCCTAGGCCTCTAGACGATGGGGACGTAGGAACTTCTAACAGTTTGCGAGTTGCCTCGCGTTTTGCTTGTTTCCACCGCAACGATTATTGTGGTGGAGATAAGCGGGATCGAACCGCTGACCTCTTGCATGCCATGCAAGCGCTCTCCCAGCTGAGCTATACCCCCAAGCAAGACTCAAATTATAGCCACAAAACGATTGCGGGCGCAAATCGATCGAGCGTCTCTTGCAGAGTATTCACTCGAAAAAACGTCGAAAGAGCGAGCGCTTCTCCTGCGCGTATGCGTGCGTGTGTGCGCCGTGGCGGATGCGCGTGACGAGTTTTCGCCATGCGTCGTCTTCGATTTCGTCGCGAAAAACGAAAAGCGTTTTTCCGGAAAGCACCGGATGATTTTTTACGTTTAACGCAGCGACGAACGTCGTGACGAAACCACGCCATTCGTAGTTCGGTTTCACGTCGGGATTGAATGGGTCTTTGCCTTCGAGCGCGATGAGCCAGTCTTTGAGACCTTCGATACGTGATGCGGTTTCGAGTAGCTTCCAGGTCGCGAACAGCGTCGCGGCGAATAGCGCAGCAGACGAAATCCACGAACCGCTAAGCGCACACGTGATCGCCGCGATTGCTGAGATCATCGCGACAAAACACCAGGATTGTTTGCGAAGCGTCACTCGATTTGATTCAGCTGAGGCCGTTCATGGTTCGACTTGTCGAAGCCACGTACTTGATACGGGGGCACCACGAACGGATTTGCAGATTATTTCGACGCCTTCAGCTTCGCGAGCATCAACCACGTATCAATCGCGGCATCAGGATTGAGCGAAAGCGATTCGATCCCGCGCTCGACGAGCCAGGCGGCGAGGTCGGGATGATCAGACGGACCTTGGCCACAGATTCCGACGTATTTTTTTTGCGCGAGACACGCGTCAATAGCGAATCCGAGCATCTTCTTGACCGCTGGATTGCGTTCGTCGAACGTTGCTGCAATCGGCCCGCCGGAATCGCGATCGACGGCAAGCGTCAATTGCGTGAGATCGTTCGAACCAATCGAGAAACCATCGAAATAATTCAAGAACTCGTTAGCGAGGATTGCGTTCGACGGCACTTCGCACATCATAATCAGACGCAAGCCGTTTTTGCCACGCTCCAAACCATTCGCAGCGAGCGTTTTCACGACCGCTTCTGCTTCGGCGGGTGTGCGCACGAACGGAATCATCACTTCAACATTCGTGAGCCCCATCGTGTCGCGCACGTAGCGCATCGCTTCGCATTCGAGCGCGAAGCATTCGGCAAATTCTTTGGCGACGTAACGCGATGCGCCGCGGAAACCGAGCATCGGGTTTTCTTCGTGCGGCTCGTAGGC
>JBOFBL010000073.1:0-1115 GCA_051645545.1 Casimicrobium sp.
TCGATCAATCATCCGCACTACGCGGAGTATCGCGATGCCGGTTATTTCTTGAAGAAAAAAGACGGCAGCGAACTCGTGTTTCAATGGGACACCGGAAAGAAAACAACGCCGTTCGGCCCAACGCTCACACCGCTGCCACCCTCGGGGCTTGTCGATTTCACGAACCCAGCCGCGTACAACTGGTGGCGCGATGAACACAAGAACCTCTGGTCGCTCGGCGTCGATACGATCAAGAGCGATTTCGGCGAGCAGGTGCCCGCAGATTCGCTCGCGTACAACGGCGACACCGGCGAGCGAGTACACAACATGAATGCGCAGCTCTACAACCGTTGCGTTTGGGAAGCCTCGCGCGAAGCGCACGGCGATGAAGCCACGCTTTGGGGTCGCTCCGGTTGGATCGGCACGCAACGCCATCCGCTGCAATGGGGCGGTGATCCGCAAAGCGATTGGGGTGGCCTCGTCAACTCGATTCGTGCGGGCTTGAATCACGGTCATTCCGGTTCGCCGTTTCATGCGACCGATGTCGGTGGCTTTTACGGTTCGACGCAGCCCGAGCCCGCGCTTTATCTGCGATGGGTGCAAGCGGCGGTGTTCGCATCGCACTTCCGCATTCACGGCATCGGCGCACGCGAGCCATGGATGTTCGGCAAAGAAGTCGAGAAAATTGCGCGCGAATTTTTCGAGATTCGCTACAAGCTCTTGCCGTATTTGCGCGGCGCGTGCGATCTGTCGGTGAAAACGGGCTTGCCAGTAATGCGATCAATGGCGCTCATGCACCCGGACGATCGTGTCGCGCGTGCGTTCGAAACGCAGTTTTATTGCGGCCCCCATTTACTCGTCATGCCAGTGACGAATCGCGATGGCGATGTTGAGGGATACCTCCCCGACGTGTCGGGCGGCTGGTACGACTTCTGGAGCGGCATGCATGTTGATGGCGGCGAAGTCATCACGCTCAACTACGACCTCGAACGCATTCCGGTCTTCGTGCGCGCGGGCACGGCGTTTCCGATCGGCCCGGTTGTGCAATCGACGCGGCCGCTTGAAGGTGATACGCCGGTCGTTGCGGTGGCTGAGTTTGGCTACGCGATGAATGACAAATACGAAGTCTGTGTGCG
>JBOFBL010000074.1:0-6907 GCA_051645545.1 Casimicrobium sp.
TATCAAAACAACAACGTAACAAAATCCTAATGCAACGATTGACGATTAACTTCAAATCCGCTTTGCGTCCTAGCGACCAACGGGAGCGTCGTCATAGCGCGATGCGCGTCGTCATAGCGAGAAGCGCGACGTCCTGTCGCGAAGCGACACCATGAATCTTCTCCAAATCAAATACCTTTGCGCGATCGTCGACAACGGCTTTAGCGTGTCGGATGCGGCAGTGGCTTGTTACACCGCGCAACCAGTCGTGAGCAAGCACATCAAAAGTCTCGAAGGCGAGCTCGGTGTGCAAATTTTCGAGCGACGCGGCAAGCGTTTGACCGGACTCACACGCGCGGGCGAGGAGGCGTATGCGATTGCCAAGCGCTTGAACGCCGATGCGCAAAGCTTGAAAGCGCTCGCGTCCGACATGACGAATGCGAAAGAGGGCGTGCTCACCATTGCGACGACGCATACCCAAGCGCGTTACGTGTTGCCGCGTGTCGTCACGCAATTCGGCGCGAAGTATCCCGATGTGAAACTGAAACTCAAGCAAGGCAATCCGAAGCAATGCGCCGATTGGGTTGCGAGCAGTGAAGCCGATATTGCGATTGCAACCGAAGCGCTTGCGGCAGAGCCTTTGCTTGTGACTTTGCCATGTTATCGCTGGAATCGCTGCGTGATTGCACCGCCGAAACATCCACTCGCTAAAGAGAAAGTGCTCTCGATTGAAGCGCTGTCCAAATATCCGCTCATCACTTACGACAACGCGTTCACTGGTCGTTCGCAAATCGATCGTGCGTTCGCGAGCGCGGGCGTTGCGCCCAATGTTGCGCTAACGGCACTCGATTCCGACGTAATCAAAACTTATGTGCGACTCAATGTTGGCGTCGGCATCCTTGCGGAAATGGCTTACGAGCCGAAAGTCGATGCCGATTTGAAGCGCATCGACGCTTCGCACTTGTTTGCGCCGTCGGTGACTCGCGTCGGTTTGCGCAAAGGCGCGTTCCTACGTCGCTTCGCATACGATTTCATCGTTCTCTTCGCGCCGTCGCTCAAGCGTCGCGAAATCGAAGAGGCGGTGTTTGGACAATAGCCCCACGCCGTTGCGATCTAACGTCACAGCGCGACACACGACGGAAGCCATCGACGCGCTCAAGCTTGCAATCATGAGCGAGCCCAAGCGCCGGACAAAGCTCACGCTTCTACTCGCGGCGCTCACGATGCTGGGGCCATTCTCGATCGATACGTATTTGCCCGCGTTTCCCGCGATGGAAGCCGCGCTGCCTGCCAGTGAAGTGCAAATGCAATTGTCGATGACGCTTTACTTCGTCGGCTTCGCGCTCGCGACTTTGTTTCACGGCGCGATCAGCGATGCGATCGGTCGCAAGCCAGTCATCGTCGGCACGCTCTGTGTTCATGCGATCGGTTCCATTGGCTGCGCGATGTCTGGTTCGATCACGGGACTCTTGTTGTTCCGTTTGTTGCAAGGCATGTTCGCGGGCGCAGGTTTTGTGGTTGGTCGCGCGATCGTTCGCGATTTGTTCGATGGTCACGATGCGCAACGACAACTCTCGCGCATTCAAATGCTCTTCGCTATTGCGCCAATCGTCGCACCGATCTTAGGCGGCTTCCTCGTTGCCTACTTGAACTGGCAATCGATTTTTTGGTTTCTCGCGAGTTATGCGGCGCTTCTGGCCTTATGGGTAAAACTCGCGCTACCGGAATCGCATGCGATTGAAAAACGTTTGCCGTTCTCTGCGAAATCGCTCGTGCAGACTTACTCGCAGATTTTTTTCAACAAGCGTTTTCAATTGCTCGCGGCGATTCCTGGCATCAATTTCATGGGCTTCTTCGTCTACATCGCAGGCGCTCCGGCGATGGTGATCGGTCATTTGCAATTGACGACGAAAGACTTCGCCGTGCTCTTCACCCCCGCGATTGGCGGCATCACACTTGGCGCGTTCATCGCAAGTCGTCTTGCCGGGCGCATGTCGATGCGTAAACAAGTCGCGATCGGGTTTTCTGTGATGGCGGTCGCGGCGATTGTGAACATACTTGTCAGCGCATTCGTGCCGCCGAGCGTTTGGGTACACATTGCGCCGTTTGCGGTGTACGCGGTGGGCATGGCGATGATTACGCCGTCGATTACGATTGCGCTACTCGACGCGTTCTCCTGGGCGCGCGGCAGCGTCTCGGCGTTGCAATCGTCCTGTCATGTGGCAATGATGGCGGTGATCACGGCGTTCGTCGTGGCTCATGCGCAGAAGAGTTTGCTTGGGTTTGCGTTAGTCGCACTGGTTGCGCATGCGGTTGGGTTTGTGATTTGGCGTTTGTATGTGCGGGAATTCGGTGACGAGCCGCCGCAATTGCCGCCGAACGATGCAGTGAAGGAAATTGCGAAAGATGTTTATGAGCCGACGTAGTTTTTTTTCTTGGGTTATCGGTCTCTGCGTCGCGTTCGGCGCGACCGTCGCCTTCGCGCAAGTCAACAAAGACTTGCCCGTCGTCGAACTCAAAATCAAGAATCACAAACTTAAAGTCGAAGTCGCGGCGACGGCGGAAACGCGCACGATCGGTTTGATGAATCGCTTCTCGCTCGCCCCCGACAGCGGCATGCTGTTCGTGTTTCCGCAGAGCGAGCAATTGGGTTTCTGGATGAGAAACACCTTCATTCCGCTATCGATCGCCTACGTCGATTCGAAAGGCGTGATCTTGAATATTGCTGACATGAAACCGAAAGACGAATCAACGCATCCGTCGAAAGGCCCCGCGATGTTCGCCATCGAGATGAAGCAAGGCTGGTTCAAAGACAAGGGCATCGTCGCGGGCGATAAAGTCGAGGGACTCGATAAGGCAGGGCGAGCGAAAAATTAACGAGTCAGCTATTCTGCGCATCGCCCAATTAATATGGGCGAATCAAATCAATTGGCTGATTATTGATAGTTAATCAAATTTTCTTGCCGGCCCATAAAAATAGGGCGAATAGGCTCAAGCTAGCCCTAAATCGTCGGCGGCGATTTGGTGTCGCTAAGGCGTTTGCGCCACAAACGCTATCGTGACATAGGCGTTCGCGTTTCCACATAACAAAGCAACGAACACCCCATTTCGCCCAATCGTCGCTTACGCTACGATTGGACAGATTTTCTCGGAGGTGAATCAATGAAGTTCTCGAAACTGGTTTCCGCATTGGCGATCACGGCGATCGCCGCGCTTGGCTCGACTACGGCGCTCGCGCAGCAAAAAGTGCTCAAGGTTGCGCCGCACGCGTTCCCCGCGAATCTCGATCCGATCAACGTGACGGCGTACATCACGCGTAATCACGGTTACATGATTTACGACACGCTCTTTGGCACCGATGAGAAGGGCGCGATCAAGCCGCAGATGGTGGATAAGTGGAATGTGAGCGCGGATCAGAAAACCTATTCGTTCACCTTGCGCAACGGCCTCGAATTTCACGATGGCAAACCGGTGACGGGCGAAGACGTCGTCGCTTCGCTCAAGCGCTGGGGTGCGCGCGATGTGTTCGGGCAGAAGCTGATGACGTTTGTCGATCGCATGGAATCGCCCGATGCGAAATCGTTTCGCATCATCTTGAAAGAGCCAACGGGTATCGTGCTCGATGCGCTCGGCAAACCCTCGTCGAATGTGCCGTTCATCATGCCGAAACGTGTCGCGGAAACCGATCCGTTCAAAGTGATCGACGACAACACGGGCTCGGGGCCGTTTATCTTCAAGAAGGATGAATACAAGCCGGGCGTGCAATCGGTCTATGTGAAGAACCCGAAATACGTGCCGCGCAGTGAGCCGCCAAATGGCACGACCGGTGGCAAAGTCGTGAAGGTCGATCGTGTTGAATGGCTCGCGCTCAAGGATGCGCAAACGCAATTGAATGCGTTGCTCGCGGGCGAGATCGACATGATCGAGCAGCCCGCGTTCGAGCAGTACCCGACCTTGCGCAAAGACGCGCGTGTGAACATCGTCGATATGGGCACGGTGAATTTCCAATACGTGATGCGCTTCAATCACGTGGTGCCGCCGTTTAACAATCCGAAGGTACGCGAAGCGGCGATGTGGGCGATGAATCAAAACTCGTTCTTGCGCGCGCAGGTAGGGCCGGAGAACGAAGGCATGTTCTTCACGTGCCCGAGCGTGTATCCGTGTGGCACGCCGTTGTCCTCACCGAAGGGCAGCGAATTCATGGTCAATGGCGACATGAAAAAAGCGCAGCAGCTTTTGAAAGAAAGCGGCTACGACGGCAAGCCGATCGTGGTGATGCGTCCGACCGATTTGCAATCGATTCATAAGTTGCCGCTCGTTGCGACGCAACTGCTGCGTCAAGCTGGATTCAAGGTCGACATGATCACGATGGATTGGGGTTCGCTCGTCGCGCGTCGCGCGAAGAAAGATCCTGCGGATCAAGGCGGTTGGAACATCTTCCTCACTGCGTGGGTTGGCGCCGACATCATGAATCCGCTCACGAGTGCGCCGCTCTCGGGCGCGGGCGACAAAGCTTGGGCCGGTTGGTCGAAGGATGATGAACTCGAAACATTGCGCGATCAGTATGCGCGCGCCGCAACCGACGCGGACAAAAAGCGTTTGGCCGAAGCCGTGCAACAACGTGCAATGGCCGTCGGCACGCATGCGATTTTGGGTGAATACAAGAACCCAGCGGCGACCCGCAAGAACATTTCCGGCGTCGTGAAATCGGGCGCGAATGTTTACTGGAACATTGCAAAAAACTAATTCGAGCTTCATTCTTTATCGCCCAATTTAGTTGGGCGATAAACGAATAAATATAGCTTTTCGAAAATAAATAAAAATTGATGTAACGCCCAATTAAATTGGGCGTTTGTCTTTTATGCTGGAATAGATTTTATGAGTGATTCTTTGTTGTTCCAGAGCGTGCGTGAACTCTCGCGCAAACTTGTGGCGAAAGAAATTTCATCCGTTGAATTGCTCGATGCCTCGTTCGCGCAGATCGACAAAGTCAATCCGACATTAAACGCAATCGTCACCTTCGATCGAGAAGGTGCGTACGCGAATGCGCGCGCGATCGATGAGCGTCGAGCGAACGGAGATCCCACGTCACCGCTCGCCGGTCTTCCGATTGCGATCAAAGACATGGAGCCCGTGAAAGGCATGCGCACTACGCAAGGCTCGCCGATTTTGAAAGACTGGATTCCCGATTACGACACGATGATGATCGAACGTTTTCGTGCGCACGGCTTAACGATCATCGGCAAAACGAACACGCCCGAATTCGCGCTCGGTTCGCAAACGTTCAACACGATTTTTGGCGCAACGAAAAATCCGTGGGATGCGACGAAGACGTGCGGCGGCTCCAGCGGTGGTGCAGCGGTCGCCGTTGCGACTGGCATGATTCCCTTCGCCGATGGTTCCGACATGGGCGGCAGCTTGCGCAACCCCGCGAACTTCTGCGGCGTGGTTGGCTTGCGCCCATCGCCCGGACGCGTGCCCGTGTACCCTGCGCTCAATCACTGGAGCACGCTCGGCGTTCACGGACCGATCGCACGCACGGCGGAAGATGCTGCATGGTTGCTCTCGATTCAAGCGGGCGACGATCCACGCGTATCGATGGGCTGCTGCGGTGACCCCGGCGTGTATCGCGAATCGCTCGCACGAGATTTCAAAGGCGTGAAGATTGCGTATTCGCCGACGCTCGGCGGCTTGCCGGTGGAACGCGAAGTGCGCGAAGCGCTCGATGCCTCGATCAAGCGCTTCGAAGCGCTTGGTGCAATCGTCGAGGAAGCCGAACCCGAGCTTTCAATCGCCGACAACGCCTTCCAAGTGCTTCGCGCGCTGCATCTGCTCGGCTCGCTCCTGCCGCATTACAAAAAGAACAAGCACTTGATGAAAGACACGGCGGTGTGGAACGTGGAGCAGGGCTTAAAGCTCACTGCCGAACAAATCTCCGAAGCGCAACTTCAACAATCGCAATGCTTCGAGCGCATGCGTCGTTTCTTGACGAAATACGAGTACATGATCTGCCCCGTCAATCAAGTGCAACCGTTTGACATCAACACACCGTATCCGATGGAAATCGACGGCACGAAACTCGACACCTATCTCGACTGGATGAAGAGCGCATTCCGCATCACGATGACATCGCATCCTGCGGCGAGCGCGCCGGTTGCGTTTACGAAGTCAGGGTTGCCCGTTGGGATGCAAATCGTTGGGCGGTTTGGATGTGAGCGGGAGGTGTTGCAGTTGGTGAATGCGGTGGAGTTGCAGCTGGCGGATCGAGTGCCTCAATTCAACTGATTTCCGTTTTGGGTTGCCTTTCGCGCGCGAGCGCGCTCCTGCAGAGACGCACGCTGTCAAAACATCTCAGCGCTGATGTGGGAGCGCGCTTGCGCGCGAATGCAGTGCACACCAGCGATGCCTAAATCCAATCGGTATGCCAATGCGGATACTCGACAATCTCTTGAACAAGTCCCGCGCGGACTGGATTGTGGATGATGTAATTGCCGATTTGGGTAATGCTTTCGTCGCGACGTATCGCATGGTCGTGAAAGCCGCTTTGCCATATTGACTCATCGTGTTTGAGTTGACGCGTCACCGAAGCCTTCACGCGAGCAACAGCGCGCGAAAGCGTATCGCTATGTAGTTCGAACAACCAATGAAAGTGATCGGCCATCACAACGATCGCGATCGTACGCGTCAAGTTTGCGCGGTCGGATTGTCTGAAGCTCGTCATCACCGCGCGAGCTTTCCAGAAGTCTTCGAAAACTCGAATTCGTTCTCGCGTCGTCACAGTGACATGGTACGTTTGACCGCAAACGCTTGTGCGACCGCGACGCAGCTCGTTGCTTCGAAATTTCATCAAATCATTTTATTGACGTTATGTAGAGGTGTATTCGCGCGCGAGCGCGCTCCCACAGAAGCGCACTCCCTCAAAACATCT
>JBOFBL010000075.1:0-4038 GCA_051645545.1 Casimicrobium sp.
GCGGACGATAACAATCGATTTAACGCGAGCTGATGCAACGACCATTCGCGCGCGAGCGCGCTCCCACAAGTTGATTGACTCATAACTACACAGATCGCGGCGAGCGGCGCTCCTACAGAGTCAATTTTGATAAGCTCACTGCATGAATCCTGCTCTTGTTTTTGTTTTGCTGGTTGTTGCGATGGCGATCGTCGTGACGTGGTGGCTCATGCGCGCGCTCAAGCGCGATCGCCTGCGCGATGCGCCCGATACGCGTTCGACGAATGTAGAAGCGTTGCGCATTGAGCGCGCGGAGTTGGAACGCGATCGCAAACTGGGATTGATGAGCGACGCCGCGTTCGATGAAGCAATGCGCGAATTAGAAGTGCGTGTGCTGCGCGAAAACGATTTGGATCGCGCGACGCCCCATGTTGCGGCAACCAAGCGCTCGCTCTGGGCCACGGCGTCGTTTGCAACGCTCTTGCCGATTGCCGCGATGGGGATGTACTTTTTGATCGGTGCGCCACATGCTGTGATTCCCGAAGTCGTTCGCCCACCGCAGGCACAGCAGGAATCGCAAATGGAAGAGCTCTTTCGCGTCGCGGAGGAGCGTCTGAATGCGGAGCCGAATGATGCGAAGGGTCGCTACCTGCTCGCGCGTGCGCGTGCGTCGGTCGGGCAATTCAACGAAGCGATGAAAGATTATGAAAAGCTCGTTGCGCTCACACCGAACGATGCAGATGCCTGGGCTGACTACGCAGACGCGGCTGCTGGCGCGGTTGAGGGCAAAATGGCAGGCAAGCCGCTGGAGCTGGTGAACAAGGCGCTCGCGATCGATCCGAAGCAACCGAAGGCGCTGTTACTGCGCGGCACGCACGAGATGCAGATCAACGATTTGAATGCGGCAGAGAAATCGTTCACGATGGCGAAGTCGGTGTCGGATCCACAAACCGGGTTTGCGCGGATTGCGGACAATGCACTTAAAGACATTGCAGTGCGACGCGGTGGCGCTGGATCTTCTACTGATGCAAAGACGAATGCGCAGAACTCGCCCGCGTTGTTATCGCTGAACATCACGCTCTCAATCGACGCGAAGAAAGCAGCAACGGCGAAAGACGCTGTCGTGTTCGCAATCATTCGCGCAGCAGATGCTGCGAGTGGACCGCCAATGGCGGTGAAGAAACTATCGCCGAGCGCACTCGATAAACCGATTGAAATCGGTGCGAACGATTCGATGATTGGCGGCGCAGGGCTAGCACCAGGCAGCGAAGTGTCACTCGAAGTACGCCTCTCTGTGAGTGGTCAGCCCCGCGCACAGGTGGGCGACTACGCGAGCGAACGGGTAAAAATCAAATTGCCGAGCGATGGCAAAGCGCTATCGCAAACGGTGTTGATCGGTAAGAAAATCGATTCCTAACATTCGCCTTAAATGCCCTATTTAATTGGGGCATAATGATTTTTTTGATATTTTTCGAAAATTGTTATTTTTCTATCAAATGCCCATTTAATTAGGGCTTATTGAAAATTAGTTGGCCGTCCTGTTGTTCACTGTTTTCGTTGTTTTTCACGGTGTGCTCTCAATGTGCGCTGCGCATTTCAACGCAATGTGCAATGCGCATTTCAACGCTACGCTAACTCGAACACCACAGGCACATTGACCCACATTGCCTCAGCGACGCCATTGCGTCTTCCAGCAACGAACTTCCATTTCATTACCGTCGCAAGTGCGACTTCATCGAGTCGCGAATAACCACTACTCTGCTTGAGCTCAATATGCTGCGGCGTACCCGTATCGCTCACGTACACGCGCAGGAGCACGCGACCTTGTTCGCCGAGCCGTTTGCTTTGCGGTGGATACGGCGGTGCCGGATTGTTCAAATAATCTGCATTTGATGAGGGCAATTCGATTTTCGGTTGCATGACTGGCGCAGGTGGCGGCGGCGGTGCGTGCGAAGTCGGCGCGGATGCAACAAGCGGTTCGCTTTCCTGTGGTGAGGAACGCGCAAATTCGCTCAAAGCAATTTGTGGCGCGACGGCTGCCATCTCCATTGACTGCATCGGCACCGCAGGCGCAGTTTGTGCGACGACGATGCGCTGCGCAGGCAGTGATTTTTGCGGCGTCGGTTTTTGCGTTTGTTCGACAACAGGTTTCGGCACGGGCACGTCGATTGCGATGATCTGTGCAGAAATGACGTTCATCACACGCTGTTGAATCGTCTCGCGAGTGATTGCATAGAGCACGAGCACATGAATGAAGACGATGACCGCAAATTTCGTGAGTCGCGTGAGTTGATTCGGCGTGGGTTGCGCGGGTGCGATGCGGCGCGACGCAAACTCTGCGAGCGACGCATTCATTAAAAACGCAGCATCGCTCATGTGTCGCTCCACATGCGTAGCAGATTGTGATAAGTCCCGGTAAGCGCAATAGTGTGTTCGTTGTCGCCTTGGGCATTTCGCATACCGATGATCGTTTGATCGAGATCGAAGAGCAATTGACGTCGATCGTGTTCGCGAATCATGCTCTCAATCCAGAAGAAACATGCGAGCCGGTAACCGCGTGTAACGGGTGCGACACGGTGCACGCTCGTACCCGGATAAATGATTGCATCACCCGCAGGCAGCTTCACATGACGTTCGAAATTCGTTTCGCGAATGATGAGTTCGCCGCCGTCGTAGCTTTCGGGATCGGCCAAAAACAATGTGCACGAAATGTCGGTGCGCACACGAAGCCCTGAGTCCGGCGCGAAGCGAATCGCGTTGTCGACGTGATCGCCGAATGAATTTGTTTCACCGCCGTAACGATTCACACGCGGCGGAAACACGCGACGCGGCAAAGTCGCAGAGAAGAATTGCGGATGACGATCGAGCGCTTCAAGCACGCGTTTTCGAATTTCGATCATCGTTGGCGAATCGTGCGGCAGTTGTTCGTTGTTCTTGATCGGTGCGGCTTGTAAACCGGCCGTTTCGCGACCGGCCTGCCACGGAGCATCGCGCAACTCAGCGCGAATCGCGACGAGTGCTTCCGCTGTTAGAACATTTTTGAGGTGAAGAATCATGGTGGGTTAAAGTGCGTTCATGGTTCGACAAGCTCACCACGAACGGATGTGAGTCTGGAGCGCGCCTTTAGTCCCGTGCTTGACACGGGATCACCATGAACGGATTCCACAACTAGCCGTTCGTCCTGAGCTTGTCGAAGGATGACGGCGCACATCGATACGCGAATCGCGAGCGATTAGAAGTTCGCTGTGAGATTGAGTTGAAACAATCGCCCCGCGCCCGGAATGTAGTGACCGCGATAGAGCGAATCGGCATAGAGTTTGTTGGTGACGTTGGTCACATTGCCGCGCACAATCCAGCGATCATTCACTTTGTATTCGCCCATCAAATCGAGCGTTGCGTAACTGGGCGCTTGCCATGCGGGCGCGGTCACATCTGCGGGCGCTTGCTTGCTGCGGAAATTCACGCCAAGACCGGAGCGCAGTTTGGGCGTCCATTGATAGGTTGTCCATACCGTACCGCTGTGTTTCGGCGACAGACCCGGGCGATCGCCAACACGGTTTCCAACCGTTGTCGCGGTGGATGCCGCAACGTCAACGCGTGCAATCGGCATCCACATGTACGACACATAGGCTTCCCACTTAGGCGTGAGCTTGCCGCTCACATCGACTTCGACGCCCGCTGTGTGGCGTTTACCCGAAAGCAACAAACGCGTCGCTGCAGTGTCAGGATCGGTATTACGTTCGTTCGTTTTCTCGGAGCGAAAGATCGCGATGCGCGTCGAGAATTGCTTGTTCGCGAAATCGAGTTTCGCGCCGAGTTCGAGATTGCGGCTCGCTTCGGGCGGTGTGTTTGCCGAAAGCGCGTTGTACGAATAAGTGTCGCCTGAAGTGTTGAACGACGTACCGTAGGAGAAGTGAAACGAGTGACGATCGGTGGGTTGGTAGAGCAACCCAACGCGATGACTCACTTCTGAAATTTTCTGCGAGTAGGTTGTTGTCGTCTCGGGACCAGATTGATCGGTCGGAATCGCATACGCGTTATAGCGACCGTCCATGCGAT
>JBOFBL010000076.1:0-1531 GCA_051645545.1 Casimicrobium sp.
ACGCGCGACGGCAGCTTACGAACGTTCACGCGCGAGGAATGCAAATTCGATTACCGCGACAGTGTTTTCAAACATTTCGATGAAAGCAATCCGCGCGATCGTTATGCGATCACGCGAGTTCGTTTCCGCCTCTCGCGCCACTTCACGCCACACCTGAGCTACGGTGATATTCAAAAAGAACTAGCGGCGAAGAGTCTCGCAACGAACGAACTGACGGCGAGTGATGTATCGCGCGCCGTGATCGCAATTCGTTCGCGAAAACTGCCCGATCCGAAAGTGATCGGTAATGCTGGAAGTTTCTTCAAGAACCCTATTGTGCCTAAAAATGTGGCAGATAGAATCGCTTCCAACTATGCAGACTTTCGCCCATTTTCATTGGGCGATCAAGCAAAAATTGCAGCAGGTTGGTTAATAGATAAATCTGGGTGGAAGGCCAAACGAAAAGGAGCGATCGGCGTTCATGCTGAGCATGCGTTAGTGCTCGTGAATCACGGTGGCGGCAAGGGCGCAGATCTATGGAATTTGGCCTGCGACATTCGTGACGATGTGCGCGCTAAGTTTGGTGTAGAGCTCGAACCGGAACCTCGCGTGGTTTAGTGATTAGCGCGGCGGCGGAACGTCGTTGCCTTTCAGTCTCGTCCATACCCACGCGAGCCCTTTTGCGGGGTCACCGCGTGTGCCCAAGGCAATCGGTGTAATCGGTGCAAACGACGGCGACTGCCGTTGCGCAAGCGCGAAGGCGAACACGTAATGCGGTTCCTGTCCCATGCGCAAATCCGAAAGAATCGCTTTGCCATCGCGCTCCTCCATTTTGAAAAAACCGCGCGTGAACCACGCCATGCGCGCGACCGCCCATTCGTTCCGTAGCGTTCGATAGAGGGTTTCGTCATTCGCAAAACGGTCGAAGCGAATTTTTCGTTCGCGATCGAGGAGCGAATAGAAACCCTCTTCATAACCGTTCTCACGCATGACGACCACACGCCACAGAATCGTATTGAGCGGCGAGGGGGTCGCAAACATTTTGATAGGCGCGGTCGCGGCGTGTCCGCTCGCGGCGAGTGATTCTTTCGCAATGTTCAATACGTGAGCTTGCGCCGCGACGCTACACCCGAGATAAAGCGTCGATACGGCAAGGCCGATTGCGTTTGCTTTGAGCCCTGAATGTTTGCGCAGCGCCAGTGCAACAACGATGCCGATCAAGAGCGGCAAGGTGTAGAGCGGGTCGATGATGAACATGCTGCCGATGCCGTACGGCTCTTCGGAGAACGGTTGCAAAATCTGCGTGCCGTAGATCGTGAACGTATCCAAAATCGGATGTGTGACGAGTGCGAGCCAAACAGCAAGCCACCAGCGTTTGAAAAGTTCGTGCTCGGCGTGAACACGCGACGCGAGAAACGCGATGGCAGGCGAAATGAGCGTCAAGTAGAAAAGCCCATGGCTGTCGGCGCGGTGATACGTCATGTTCCGCACCGCATCGCCGAAGTCCACCAGCGCATCGAGATCGGGCAGCGTGCCGCAAACACCACCCCAC
>JBOFBL010000077.1:0-2190 GCA_051645545.1 Casimicrobium sp.
CGCGAAGGCGTTTCGTTTGGAGATTGGGATTGGATGTACCTAGCCATCGTTGCAGCGATCGGCATCGGGCTAGGCGCGATCGTGGTGCGTCGCGAAAACAACGGTCGTCAAGCTCCGACGTTCATGGAAAGCGACTCAACTGACCCCGCTAACGACCGCGATCGTGAGCCCGCAGAAATTCGATTGCTTCCCGAGCGCATCACCCACGAAACGCTCTTTGCGGGCATCCATTACACGCATGGTCGCACCGAGACCGGGAAATACGACGGAACGCCCAACGAAAAGTCAGCCGGAAGCGACGAAAAGATTGCTGCCGCTGAAGCGCGCTTGGGCATCACCTTGCCCGAAGGTTTGCGCGCGCTTTATCGCCTACAAAACGGAGGCTCTGTGAAGGAGATTTGCGCTCCGAAAACAGGTGTCATTGAACCGCGCCGCTACGACGACATCATCCATCCGTTCGCAGGATATGAAGACCTGTATCCGCTGGAAATGTTGCGCACCGTGTTTGATTCGACGAACGACTTCGCCGATCCCGATGACCCGGATCAGGTCGATCAATTCCCCGACGGTTGCAGAGACCTCATCATCCTCGCGCAGTGGTACCGCGTCACGCTGTTTCTGGATTACACCCAAGGCACACCACCCACAGTCGGCTTCGTTGATTTCGATATAGAAGATTGGCGCACCGGGGTCGTGCGCTGGGATAGTTTCGATACCTTTTTGGCGTCACTTCGACGCTACGAATCCATATGACTCGCCGTCGGGCTTTATGAAAAATGCAAGCCTCATGACCCAAACCCATATCTTCCCGCGCGATTAAGATCGCGGCCTACGACGAACCGAAATAAACGACGTATATTGCCGCCGACCAACCGCATTGCGTGCGAGATACGTTTAGCACTTAAGGATTCCGCTCAATGAGTCATCGCAGTTTGATCCAACTCGTCGCGATCTGCGTCGCCGCTTTCGGCGTCTCACATCTCGCAATCGCATTTCCGACGGGTTCCCCCGTATGCACAACAACGATCGAAGAGATGAACCGCAGGATGGGGCAGCAACCAGAGGAGAATCCAGATGGTTGGCGAATTGAAGCGAGCTCGGTGACCTATTCTCCGGGTGGCGCGACCTTTGACGTGCGTATTGCCCATCCAGACAATCGCACATTCAAAGGGGTGCTGCTTTGGGCCGTTGATTCCAACAACGCGCAGGTCGGTACGTGGCAAAACATACCTGCCGCCTTCAAGGCAGCCGACGGCTGCAGCGGCAAATCACTGACTCACAATAGCAACAACCCAAAATCCTCCCCGAGCGTTTATTTTCAATTGGCGCTGCCAATCGAAGTGCGGGGTCAGGTCACGGTCAAGGCGTTCGTCGTCCAGGAGCGGATCGAAGAACTCAACCTATCTGCGCACTACGAGATGGTTTCCAGTCACGTTCACCTGGACGCAACACGCAACGACCTCGACGTTGACACCAGTCGCGCGCCATCGCGCTATCACGCGCTCACGGACGGCATCCTCGTCGTTCGCTACTTGCTCGGACTTCGCGGCACCTCACTCACGACAGGCGCGAAGGGCAGCACCGCGTTGCGCACCGATAGCGAGATTGAGACTCAAATCGAATTTCTGCGAACGAGTGGCGCGCTTAATGTGGATGGCGACGCACAAACACTGCCTGAAACCGACGGACTTCTCATTGTTCGCTATTTGCTTGGCTATCGCGGTCAAGCGCTTGTGCAGGGGGTGAACGGTGGCGCGCTCGACAGCTCTATAGTAGAGACAAGGATCGGCGCACTGCTGCCCTAGTAGGGCTTCCTGACCGCTTCTCGTTTCGCAAAGGCTTCATTCGCTTAGAGCTAGGGTGGTGTCATCTCGTGGACACAATCTGGGCGCTAGAAAAACTCGTTGCTGAGTCACAGTACGAGTACCCAACGATTGACGCTCGTGATGACGCGATTTAGATCGTAGATCACATTCCAAAGTCCACGAGCCTCATAGGGATGTAACAAACAATTTGCAAAAGCGTGATAAAAAAACTCTAGAGCACATCGGAAAAAATTTATTCGATGTCAGTAGATTTGGGTTGACTTGTAAAACGCTCAACACAAATTTCGTGGGCATTGGTGTTCTGCACGAGAACGGGGGATAACTCAATGAGGTTATCCTAATGAACATAGCTAGTATCAACAGC
>JBOFBL010000078.1:0-1142 GCA_051645545.1 Casimicrobium sp.
CGAGTTTTCAAAGCACTTCACGGGTGTCGTACTTGAATTGACGCCGACCGCAAGCTTCGAGAAAAAACGTTTTCCGCGAACCTTTTCGGTCTGGTCGCTATTCAAAGGCGCCACCGGAATTAAGCGCGCACTGTTTCGCTTGTTTGTCGGCGCGATCGCGTTCGAAGTGTTTGCGATCGCGATGCCGTGGCTCACGCAGCTTACCGTCGACGAAGTGCTCGTCTCCGCCGATCGCAGTTTGATGACTGTGCTTGCGATCGGATTCATCTTTATCGTGCTCATTCAGGCGTGCATCTTTGCGCTGCGCGGCTGGTTGCTCGTGCATTTGACGACGACGCTTTCGTTACAAGTGCTCACGCAGCTCTTCTCGCATGTGCTGCGCTTGCCGCTCGCGTTTTTCGAGAAACGCCACGTCGGCGATTTGCTATCGCGTTTCTCGTCGATGGATGCCATTCAGCGCACGCTCACCGCAAGTTCGGTCGAAGTGATGATCGATGGCGTGCTCGCGTTATCGATGCTTGTGGTCATGTTGATTTATTCGCCGAAGTTAACGCTCGTCGTATTGATCTTTGCTGCGATCTACGCCATTTTGCGCTGGATTTTGTATCGACCGATGCGCGAAGCGATGAACGAACATCTCGTGTTCACCGCGCTTCAGCAATCGCATTTCATCGAAAGCTTGCGCGGAGTGCAGGCCATCAAATTGCATCAGGGCGAACCGGATCGGCTCGCGCGCTGGCAGAACGCTTTGGTCGATACGATCAATGCCTCGATTCGTTCGCAAACGCTTACGCTCGTCTACAAAACTGCGAATTTCACGCTCTTCGGCGTTGAATCCGTCATCGTGATTTGGTTTGGCGCGAATGAAGTGATGAACGGCAACTTCAGCGTCGGGATGTTGCTCGCATTCCTTGCGTACAAAGTCGTGTTCGTGACGCGGCTCGCGAATCTGATCGACAAGATCAGTGAATTTGCGCTGCTCAACCTGCACGCAGAACGCGTCGCCGATGTGGCGCTCGCCGAGCGCGAGGAAACCGGCCACGCCACCGCGCCCGATTTGTCGCGCGCGACTTGGACTATCGAAAACTTAGGCTATCGTTACGGTCGGCAAGACGCATTCATCTTCCGCAATGTGAATTTTA